>CAZABG010000142.1:0-1764 GCA_964483465.1 uncultured bacterium | reverse complement strand
ACCATTGCCAGTGGGCAAGGCACGAGTGAAAACGAAAAATTTGTCGCAGAGCTGACGTAGCGAAAGTGAAAGTTATTTTTGATAATTGGTATTAGGTGAAAAAGAATTACTTGAATAGGTGCCGGAGATGATTCTAGGCTTAAAAGCAATTCCTTAAGGCTGCTACATTCCTGTCCTGACCTGGTTCGGACGATTCCAATCCTAAAGGTCCCCGGCGTAAAAGATTATACCGCTTTGGTCTCTTTATTTAAAGCGCCAAGCTTATCTATCAATAAATTTAGGCCTTCAATCTGCAACTCTCTGATCTGTTTTAACCGGATATTTTTTTGATTAATCCAATCGGGCATACCTATCTTGCCATATATCTCCAAGGCTTTATCAAAACATGCTTCAAGAATGGCATTATTGCGGGAGGGGCGCCATTCCATTTGAATTGCACCGTAAAACGGAAGAAAAATATAACTCATTCTATCCTCAACAAATCTTTGAGCCATACCCGCATGAGAATAATGCATCATTTTTAATTCATCCCCCTTAACGCCCATCTCCTCAAGCTGTTTTTCAAGCTTTTGCATTTCTTCAAGATCGAACTGCGTATCTATCCAATTTAAGATTTCTTTTGATTCGCTTACTTCGAAAATGGATGCGGAGGGATCTTCTGCCATATGCTTGGCCGATTCCATGATTTTATATCCCCAAGGTGAGCCCATGCTACGTAAATTCTTTAACTTCTCTAAATCCCTTTCCCTAACTGCATCGATACAGGTAAGCTTTTGCGCCTGTCTTTCTAAAGAGGCAATGAACTTACTTTCCATAGCTTCCATGTATCGCATCCGTTTTTCTTCAAAAGCTTTCTGATCTTTTAAGTTAAAGTGTAAAGAAAAAACCTTCTGAAAAATGAAGCAGACCCTCGAAGGAAGAATGGCTGAATGAATATCTTGCATCAGTTTTTTAAACGTTTCCTCCTCTTGCACACCCGCTAAATCCGCAAGCGGATTTGCTGCAAAGGCAATGTTCAAGGTGAGATTATCCACACACAACCTTTCAAAGCGCTTCTGGCCCAACGCGGCGATGAATTTTAATTCTAATTCTTGAAGAATCGCCATAGAAGGCGTTGAGGCGACTGGAATTGTTGGAACCATGCGTTAATCCATTTTTTAGCTAAAAAAATAGCTCAGGAAATCAAATATCGCCACTAAATTACGAGAAGGCTTTAGTAAACGCTTCGGCAAGAATTTTTGGGTCCGCTTCTCTAAGGCATGCGCCGGTTTCGCAAGTGCGCATTAAGGGGCAGCGCCTTTCAAAAGTGCGTCCATAAGGGCACGGCCCTTGATAGACGACGGCGAGATTATTTAGCGGCTTATAGCGCTCGCCAAGTGACGGTCCAAATAAAGAAAAGGTTGCGACGTTTAGGTCTGCAGCAAGATGGAGAGCCATAGAATCCATCGCTATAACGAGGTCCATGGTTCGCATCAATTCTGCAAGCTGTGGAATGGGCCTGCGATCTACGACTTCAACATTTGCAAGAGCCGATTTCACCTTCTCGCACGTCTCCTTCTCTTTTTGCGAACCCCACACAAGATAGAACGTACGATCAGGGTTTGCAACCTTTTGAAGAAATGCGATTAATGTTTCATCTGTAAGCTGCTTATTTGGCCATGCTGAACCAGGACAAACCATTATTTTTTTAATAGGCTTTATTGGAAGCGTTTTAGGCTTCAATTCCCCCTCAAATCCGATAGTTCCTTTAACGATATCAAGATA
>CAZABG010000141.1:0-1810 GCA_964483465.1 uncultured bacterium | reverse complement strand
CCTTTTTCTTTAGCAGCATTAACTAAAGGATGCTCTACCGGTTTGACCTGTAAATTATAAACTGCACGCGGAACCAAAGTAAGAAGTCGCACAGCTAAAGTGGCAACATCCCAAAAAATGGCAAGCAAGATAAATCCAACTTCAGCCGCTTTTTCAGTCTTAATAACCCCATTTATAAGGGTAGGAAAAATCAAATCGCTCGCAAGATTATCTAAATCGGTACGTATCGGAATTATAGATGCCTTCCAGAATCCTGCCGTATTAGTTTGTTCTTCACACAACTTTTTAAAGTTTTCAAACTCCTGCTCATCCTTTAAAGGAGCAGAACCATAATGATAATTATTACTATTAGAAA
This sequence comes from uncultured bacterium, assembly GCA_964483465.1. Lineage (GTDB taxonomy): Bacteria > Chlamydiota > Chlamydiia > Chlamydiales > Parachlamydiaceae > CAZABG01. The sequence continues at coordinate 1,455 of CAZABG010000141.1, read as the reverse complement.
TGGAAATTGAATAAGTCATGCTATATATTATACACTAATTTCGATTAAATTTTAATTAAGAATGTATATGGATTATGAAAAACTGAAGATAAAATCCTATAAACACTGGGATCTCTACCTCCATGATAGCCAGTGCTACCTGGGACGCACCTTCCTAAAGCTTAAAAATGACAAAGACAAAGAGGATTTTATCGATATTTCGCAAGACGAGCGCGACGAATTCTTCCTTATTTCTCAATCGGTAAAAAAGGCCCTGAAAGCGCTTTTCAACGCCGACAAAATGAACTATGCAGCTCTAAGCAATACTTCGCCCGTTATCCATGTCCACCTTATCCCGCGCTATAAAGAGAGCCGAAGCTTCCACAACCATACCTTTACAGACACACGCTGGGGCAAAAATTACGCCCCGTACGACAAATCCTACTCTTTAAACGAAGAGACCCTCTTTGCCATACGAGACGCTCTCTCAAAAAACCTTAGCTAGGAAAGCCGTTTTTCTTAAGCCAATCGACAATATCAGGCTTATTCTCTTTTTCGGCATATCGAATAGCCTTATCGCACTTTGGATAGTCGATAGACTTTAACCACTCTAATACCTTTATATGACCGCCTCTTATAGCCCCTTTATAAACGTTTCCACTCGAAATATATCCTCTTTCGCGGACTACCTTTAAAATCTCGATTGAGCCCCCTTGTGCGGCATAAAAGGCGATAGAAGGTCCCAATGAATACTTTTTTAGAGCGCACCAGGAAAACATTTTAACATTTCCCATTTTGGCGTAATGGGCAAAGACATGCTCACAAATCATCCCGGGGTTAAATGGCATATTTAAAACAAACTGATCATGTCCATTAACCGCCGCATAATAGAGAGAACGCCCTAAGGGGTACTTTTCACGCCAAAGCGCTTGGAATATGTCTAGATGCCCCTTTTTTGCCGCCTCTTCGCATAGAGTATGGCTCTCTTTAGGCAAAGGAAACTTCGACCACTGAAACAGGTTTAAGTGCCCATCCTTGACGCAATTTAAACTGAAATTCTTAAAGTCAGGTTTTAGCCGCGCGTGAAAAAATTTCACCGCGAGATAAAGGCAAACCACCGCGCTCGGATCAAGATAACTAATGATCCTAGTCCAAATATCATCCGCACGACCCAGCCTATCGGTAACAAGCCTTCTTAAGTAGATCGCGTTATTCTTCCCGTTAATCTCTGCAACACTCTGCTGAACTTGCTTAAATCTTAGCCCTCGTATTCTTTCAAAAATAGCCTGCATATCCGCGGGATATCTGGCCTGCTTATCAATAAAAATAGCCTTTTTATCGCTTGTAACCAAAACCGCTTTGCCCGTCGGCAATAAAACCATTCCCCTTTTACAAAGCCGCTGATACCCCCTCTCTGGCAGAATGTAATTCCGCCCTTCCGCATCATTTACCCAAACACAGCTCATAATCCACCTC
>CAZABG010000140.1:0-1954 GCA_964483465.1 uncultured bacterium | reverse complement strand
TTTGGACGCGGCGCAAAAGGCGAAGTCTTTAAAATCGAAGAGCACATTGGCGAGCTATTAAGGATGATAAAAGCCCTTTTAAAGCCTGATGCTAAGTTTGTTTTATTTTCCTGCCATACGCCGGGCTTTACCCCTGTCATTATGAAAGGCCTTTTAGAGGAAATTTTGGAAGGGGGCAAGATCGATAGCGGAGAAATGTTATTGAATGGCAAAAGGCCGCTTCCGACAGGAACCTATGCGAGGTGGGTACGATGAGTGACATTACAAGTCTTCAAAATCCTAAAATAAAACTTGCCGTTGATTTGAAAGATAGACGCGACCGGGACAAGCACGGCCTCTATTTGATTGAGGGGTATCGCGAAATTACAAGAGCCCTAAAAGGGGGAGCGAAAATTGAAACCTTATTTTATTGCCCTGAGTTATTTTTAGGTGAAAATGAAGGCAAGATAATTGAACAAGTGGCCGGAAAGTTTTCCGTAGCGGAGCCTGTCTTTAGGAAAATTTCTTATCGCGATCGTCCCGATGGCTTATTGGCCGTTGCTAAGATGGTGAAGAAAGGTCTGAGCGATATCAAATTAAGCGATAATCCCTTTTTGGTGGTAGCGGAAGCGATCGAGAAACCCGGAAATTTGGGAACCATTTTACGCTCAAGCGATGCGGTGGGGATTGACGGGGTCATTGTCGCCGATAGATGCACCGATATCTTTAACCCGAATGTCGTGCGAAGCTCGGTTGGAACTCTATTTACGATACCGGTAGTAGAAGCGGGCGGAGATGAAGTGCTGAAATATCTAAAAGATAAGGGCATAAAAATTGTCGCCACAACGCCTGCTGCAACGCATGAATATACCGATGTCGATTTAACAGGGCCGATAGCCATTGTAGTAGGAACCGAACAGCTCGGTTTAAGCGACAAATGGCTAAATCAAGCCGATATCAAAGTGAAGATCCCGATGCTCGGCGTTGCCGATTCTTTAAATGTAGCCACCGCAACCACTTTAATGCTTTATGAAGCTCTCAGACAAAGACGTACTGTTCGAAGATAATCACCTCCTTGCGGTCTATAAACCGGAAGGGATGGTCACGCAAACGACGGAAGGGCATGGGATAAGCCTGGAAGAAATTGCCAAGGCTTACGTCAAAGAGAAATACCAAAAACCGGGCAATGTGTATTTGCATGCTTGCCACCGGCTTGATAAGCCCGTTTCGGGCATCGTGGTTTTCGCGAAAACATCAAAAGCCTTATCGCGCATGAATGAAGCGATACGCAGCCGCGAAGTGGAAAAAATATACTACGCTAGACTCTCAAGTCCCTTAGATGATGCGGGCGTCCTTGAGCATAAGCTCATTCACGATGATCATCACGCGAGAGTTGATGCTCAAGGAAAAGTTTCTCGTCTCACCTATCATCATATTAAAGACGATCTTTATGAAATTCGTCTTGAGACGGGGCGCTATCATCAAATTAGAGTTCAGCTAGCGCTTGCGGGCGCCCCTATTTTGGGCGATGAAAAATATGGCAGCGCGCCGGATGTTAGACTCTATTTGCATCATGCCAGATTCAGCTTCCCTCATCCGGTTGGAGGCGCAACTATTACCATCGAGTGCTCCCCCCGATGGTAGCAGCCATTGGCAGCGTTCTGGTTCCAATTCTCAGCTAGCAGGTTAAAGTCATTTATAAAAGGGCTTGGCTGCATATCCTAGACATTTCTCCTAAATACAGTTAAGATTTGCAGTCTAAAAAGGATAATTTATGGAACCTGTAGCGTCAGCTTCACCTTATTTAAGAAGTAATGAAGCTTCGTTAAATCCGGTTACAGAAAAATTTAAAGCAGCCGTTACGGTTGATACGTTATCCAATCTTGCAAGATTCACTATTAGAAGAAGCACGCCCTTTAATCCCGCTTATTTTATTCGGCTGGCGTGGATCATGGGTAATAAAGGGGCTTTAGAC
>CAZABG010000139.1:0-2031 GCA_964483465.1 uncultured bacterium | reverse complement strand
GTTAAAGACAGTAAAAAATTAGAATTCAGACAATTTTATGTGTCGCTATTCTGCCTTCCGCCTTCTGCCTTCTGCCTTCAACTCTGCCTTCTGCCTTTAATTTAAAATGATACTGTTATATCAGTACTATTATGGATTATTTTGAAGTTGATTACTTTTCAGGCCCTGTTTCACGCATCGGCATCGGCACATGGGCCATGGGCGGCTCGCTTTGGGGTGAAACCGATAACACAGAATCCGTAAGGACTTTAAGGACCGCATTCGATAAAGGGATTAACTTTATTGATACCGCTCCCGGTTATGGTTTTGGGCTTGCTGAAGAGGTAATAGGGAAAGCTATTAAAGAACATGGTGGACGTGAAAAACTCTTAATCGCCACTAAATGCGGACTTAATTTACATAGTCCAACAAAGGTGTTTCGTGATTCGAGTAGAGAATCGTTAAACCTTGAGCTTGAAAATTCATTAAAACGGCTTCAGACCGATTACATAGACTTATATCAAATTCATTGGCCCGATCCAACGACGCCTCAGCAAGAGGTTGCAGCTACGTTAAAGGCAATGCTTGAGTCCGGCAAAATTAAGGCTATCGGATTAAGCAATTACAAGCTGGCCGAGATTTTAGAATTTAGAAAGGTTGCGCCTGTTCATGCCCTTCAATTTCCTTTTAATATTTTTGAAAGGGAAGAGGAAGGGGAGTGCCTTAAGTATGCAAAAAATGAAAAGTTAACCTCAATTGGATACAGCACCCTTTGCCGAGGCCTTTTAACAGGTGCCTTAAAAGAAGACACGCCCTTTGAAGAATTGAGGAAGAATTTTGATCCCAAGTTTAGATCGCCATACTTTGGGCAATATCTTATATGCGTGGGCAGACTTCAACAGTGGTCGCTTGATACTCACAAGATATCGCTTCCCGCTTTGGCGTTCAGGTGGTCTCTTGATAAGGGAGTTGCGATTCCTCTCTGGGGAGCTCGAAAGCCGCACGAGTTAGATCCTCTGAATCAGCTGTTTGGCTGGAATTTAACCGATAAAGATTTTTCAGAAATCAACGCGATCTTGAAGGACGCTGTAAAGGATCCGATTGGTCCCCAATACATGTCTCCTCCTTTAAGGGATTAGTAAGGGAGGAAAAATTAAAGGGATTTTAAACTATGAAATTACCTTTTATAGGCCTAGGAACCTGGCGACTATATGGCGCTGAATGCGAAAACACAGTAAAAACCGCTCTCAATATGGGTTACCGCCATATAGATACGGCCGATGTGTATCAAAATCATCTTGAGATCGGCCACGCTATCAAGGCCTTTCCAAGAAACGAAATATTCATTACGACAAAGCTCTTTATTAATGATCTAACGAAAAATAGGATAGAGGCGCTTGTGCCTAAATTTTTAAATGAGCTTGGAACCGATTATCTTGATCTGCTTTTAATCCATTGGCCGAATGAGGAAATAGACCTTGCTTCCACCCTAAATGCGATGCAAGAGCAAAAAGGGGTTAAACGAATAGGCGTAAGCAATTTTGTCCGCTCGCACCTTCCCATCCTTAAAAAATTTCCAATTTTAACGAATCAAATAGAAATGCACCCTTATCTTCAGCGCCGTGATTTAATTCAGGCATACAAGGAAGCGGGTATAGGAATTACTGCTTATAGACCTTTGGCAAAAGGGGAATTCGAAAAGGATGAAACGCTCAATGCTATTGGAAAAAAGCATAATATGACCGCCTCTCAAATCGTTTTAAAGTGGATTATCGATCAAGATATCAGCGTCATTCCAAAAGCCGCGAACCCAAAGCATTTGAAAGAGAATATAGAAATCTTTGATATCATTTTATCTCCTCAAGAAAGAGAGCAAATTGATGCGTTGGATAGGGGCGCACGGTTTTGCGCCCCCGAAGGTCTTCCTGTTTTAGCCGATTAGACTTCTATAACGGGCACCTAAAATTAATTACGTGCGCGCTATAGCGAACCCCTTTTGTCGCTATTCTGCCTGCTATGTGGATTGTCAAGTATAACTTTAACTCATCTGCG
>CAZABG010000138.1:0-2419 GCA_964483465.1 uncultured bacterium | reverse complement strand
GTTACCGCGCCTACCCTTTTGATTGTTGGAGGAGCGGATACGCAGGTACTCGAACTCAATCAATTAGCTTTCAACGCTCTCTCCTGTGAAAAAGAACTTTCCATCGTTCCGAATGCGACCCATCTTTTTGAGGAGAGCGGCGCGCTTGAATTTGTGGCAACTCTTGCCGTTAACTGGTTCAAACGTTATCTGTAGTCGTTCAGGCAATCCTTTTCAAAGGTGACATTTTTGCTCCATTATGCAATAGATGACATATAGAACAGCTATGGAAATTACAAAAGAGATTATTGATATCTCAAAACTCCAGCCTCACGAAAAGGAAAAATTGGCTGAAGCTTTATGGAAGGTAGCGAAGGACTATATTATCGGCTGGAACTATATGCAGTTCAAGTCGCACTATGTCTTCTGCAATCTGCATCATCAGATTACTCAAACACCGGTAAATAAAGTCCTTGTCTACAAGCATAAAAATGTTATCACTTCTTTTGTCTTCCTTCAGTACCTTAAATTTGTGGATAATCCCCTATACATCTCGCGCCTCTATGCCATCGTGGACGGACGTGACCGCGGCCATTTAAGCACGATTTCAATGGCGGTTAAAGAATGGCTTAAATTCTATTTAAAACACCCTTTGCAAAAAGTTTTTTTCGTGGATACGGTCTATCATCCCGTATTGTATAGTCAAATTAAGAAATTAGTTCCCCACGTATCTGAAGGCCCTGAAGTCATTACGCATCCCGAACTGCAGCTTCTTATTGAAACGTACTGCTATATGGAAGGGATTAAAACAAACGATAATTATGACACGGTGCATCAAGGAGATTTCGTTCGCTATAAAGAAGAAGACCTTGAAGATTTCAAGCGTTTAAAGAACGAGCATTTCGAGACCTTCTTTAAGAAGACGGCAGGCAAAAACGGCGGTCTCCTTATCGCATTTCCTGTCGGCTTAAACCTTGCTTTGTACGGCGTCCCCCGCTACTTAAATATCATGATGAGGAAGCTTCCCCGCCAAATCTTAAGAAGCATCATCCACTCTTTCAAACGCAAGCAAGATTAGACTTCTTTCGAAATTCGCTTTGGTTGATAAAAATGGAAATTTTTGTGCAGATTTGTTGCAAAATTTTGAGAGCATATGCGGACATATGGTCGAAAAATTTTCCGATAAAGCTGCCAAAAAGAGCATTTTTAGCGACTTTAATGGAATTTTGAAAGAAGTCTATTATTAGAACTATAGGCCCTTGCTATTCCTCGCCGCCGTAGACGAGATCGAAGTTTTGGTACTTGCGCATCTGGTCGCGGAAGTTCGCCGCATCTTCAAAGCGCATCTCTTTTGCGGCTTTTTTCATTTCGGCCTGGTAGTAGCGAATTTTCTTCTGCACATCTTCTTCTTTTAAACGATGGGCAGGCTTGGAAGCCTCTTTTTCGCCCTCTTCAGGAGCCATAAGGGCCGTGATATCTTTCTTGATGGTTTTAGGTGTAATGCCATGCTTTTTGTTGTAGGCAATTTGAAGCTCACGTCGTTCGGAGGTAATCGCGATCGTGTTTTTTATCGCGGACGTCATCTGATCTGCATACATGATGACTCTGCCATCGCTATTACGCGCCGCCCTTCCGCAAGTCTGGATAAGCGATGTTTGCGAACGTAAAAACCCTTGTTTGTCGGCGTCAAGAATGACAACAAGCGCGACTTCCGGAATATCAAGGCCTTCTCTTAGCAAATTAATACCAATCAATACATCAAAGGTGCCGTTTCTTAAATCGCGAATGATCTGCATCCTTTCGATGGTATCAATTTCCGAGTGCAGGTATTTCGCCTTAACATTCAATTCGGAAATATATTTTGTAATGTCTTCCGCAAGCCGCTTTGTAAGGGTCGTGACAAGCACTCTTCGCCCTTTTGCAACCTCATCCCGTATTTCTTTAAGGCAGTCGTCAAGCTGATTTAAGGCAGGGCGTACTTCTATTATGGGGTCAAGAAGTCCTGTAGGACGAATAACTTGCTCGATCACTTCCCCTTCCGCTTCGCTGACTTCCCACTTATCAGGAGTTGCCGATACATAAACAACCTGATTTATTAAAGCGTACGTCTCTTCAAATTTCAATGGGCGGTTATCGTAGGCGGAAGGAAGGCGGAAGCCAAAGTCGACAAGGGCTTTTTTACGGGCTTTATCGCCATTAAACATGGCATGAAGCTGAGGTATCGTTTGATGGGACTCGTCAACGATAAGCAAGAAGTCTTTCGGGAAATAATCGATGAGGCATGGAGGTGGATCGCCGGACATCCTCTTGGAGAAGTGGCGCGAATAATTTTCGATCCCTTTACAGAAACCTACTTCTTTAATCATCTCCATATCGTAGTTGGTACGCTCCCAAATACGCTGCTTTTCAATATGGCGCTCCTCTTTTTCAAAAACTTTCA
>CAZABG010000137.1:0-2422 GCA_964483465.1 uncultured bacterium | reverse complement strand
AATGTAATTCCGCCCTTCCGCATCATTTACCCAAACACAGCTCATAATCCACCTCTGAAAACACGAAACATTACATTCGATTTTGGAAATAAAAATCTACATGAGCAAAATTAATCTTTCCGACGGCTGAACCCCTTAACCTTTGAAGCAGCTTCTGAATATGTTTCTTGATGGAAAAATTGCATTTTCAACTAGCGTTAAAATTCTATAGCTTTTAGACGTCGTGGTTTACTTTTCAGTAAAACTTATAACAGCGAGGAGGTGGAAGACTTCATTCCTATATCTTTATTGTAAAAAGATTTTTAACATGATCTTCTTAAGCTAAAGCTTTCGATGATATAGGGTCCGCCTATCGGCGGAAATGGGTCGACCATACGGTCGACATAAAATGGTTAGCTGCAGCTTTTTTATATCGCCGCAGGCGATCCATTTTTAGCCGATAGGCGGACCCTATATCTCTTGAAGCGAAGCTTAGGAGATCATGTAAAAATTTTTAAAACTAATCCGTGCATATACGATTTGTTACTTAGGAGATGGAAGGCTAAGTCTTCCGTCTGCTTACTGTTAAAAAAAATTGAAAGTTAAAATAAGTTATTGAGGGCGGCGGGCTTCGGATCAAATTAAATTCATTTTTTTTCTTGGCGATTGTAAAATAAGTGGATGGACGAAATGCTACTAGTAGATCCCGCTCACATCGAGGTTAATCCCTTTCAACCTCGTAAACTTTTTTCTAATGAAGAATTGGAAGACCTTGCCAAATCGATAAAGACGGTAGGAATTATACATCCCCCAACCGTTCGCGCGCTTGGCGGAGGAAGATATGAACTCGTTTCAGGCGAACGCAGGCTTCGCGCGTCGCGTCTTGCCGGTTTAACGTCGATTCCTGTCGTTGTAAAAAGAGCAAGTGTACGCGCATCTGCCGAAGCCGCTTTGATTGAAAACATTCAGCGCGTCGATTTAAATCCGCTTGAAATTGCCTACGCTTTGAAGCGCTTGATTGAAGAATACAAATTAAGTCAGGAAGACCTCGCAAACGAAATCGGCAAAAAACGTTCTACCGTTGCGAATTACCTTCGCCTTTTAACGCTCCCTCCCGCGATTCAGACTTCGCTTAAAAACGATTTAATCACCATGGGGCACGCAAAAGCAATCCTGTCCCTCTCAAAAGTAGATCAGCAAATGATTTTGCATGATTGGATTTTGCGAAATAGCCTTTCGGTCAGAGAAACGGAGGAAGCGGCTAAAAAAATTGAGAATCCGAATCCGATAAAAATTAAAGAGATAAGCCCCTTCATAGAACACCTCACAAAAAAGGTGGAAGAGCGATTTGGCGTAAGAGCTACCATCAAAGAAAATAAAGGAGAAGGGAGCGTGACGCTCGACTTTTATAGCTTGGACGATCTTGACCGCCTCCTCAATTTGATGGGGGTGGATGGGTGAGCTATCTTGCGGCGCTCATCCTTCTCTTTATCGCTCTCTTCGCTTTCTTCCTTTACCGCTTTCAAAAGCAATTTAAATCCCCATCAGTAGGGTATTCCAATTTAGCGCAGTTTCCAAACAGCCGAGAAGGACGGGTCAAATGGCTCTTCTTATTGACAATCCTTCCCGCCGTGTCTTTTGCCTTGCTTGGTGTCGCGTTTCTTGATCCTCACACTTTTATTCCTCGCGATGAAAAAAAGGATCATCATCTTTTAAGAGATCCTAAAGAGGGTCGCATTTTGTTTGTCGTCCTCGATCAATCGGGTTCGATGGCCGAGCCCATTTATAGCGGGAGAAGTCAAAGCACACAAAGCAAGCTCACGATAAGCCGTGAAGCGATTGCCCATTTCATTGAGCTTAGGCCAAACGATCTAATCGGATTAAGCACTTTCGCGCGTAAAACCGAAATACTCTCTCCTCCGACGCTTGATCATCAGGCCGTTATCGATGCCTTAAACAAAATCGGCATCGTTAAAGGGGAAAATGAGGATGGAACCGCGATCGGATACGCGATTTATAAAACGGCGACCTTGATTCAAAACTTAAAAGAGGCGTCTCAAAAATTAGAAGATAAAGCCCCCTATGATATTAAGGGAGCGGGCATTGTTCTTGTGACCGATGGTTTGCAGGACCCGAATCCGCTCGATAAAGACAACCCCACGCGCTCAATGGAGCTTAGCCAGGCGGCTCAATATGCAAAAGATCATGACATAAAACTATATGTCTTAAATGTTGAGCCCAGATTAAATCAGGAAAAATATTTGCCTAATTTAAACGAGATGAAGCGAATAGCGGAAATGACAAACGGGGCGTTTTACTTAATCGATCGGCCGTCTCAAGTTTCTGAAATCATGGAGACCATCAACCAACTTGAAGTAAGTGAAATTAAAGAGCCTTTAAATCCCTCAGAGCTGCCCACTTTATACGAACGAGTCAGCTACAC
>CAZABG010000136.1:0-2476 GCA_964483465.1 uncultured bacterium | reverse complement strand
AAAGCTCTAAAGGGCGGTTTAAATGACGGCTAAGGGTACGGCTTTCCATCGATACAAGTTCGATATCCTTCTCGATCTGATCGGTAAGGTTGGAATCGGTATCTCCCACAAGAACCACTTTTAGGGATCCGGCAGAAAGACTGGTTATTAAAAATAAAAATATTATTAAGTGTCTAATCATAATTATGAGTTAGTTATGATAACACAATAATTAGTAATTATTAAACGACAAAAGGGATCTACCAAACAAACAATTCGCTAAAAAGTGAAATTAAAATAATAATTTAACAGAAATAGTTACTTGGCGCTTGTTCCATTTAGCCTTAAGCACGAATTGAAAAGGGAATCGAACCTAGTATTAAAAGTTGGATTAATCAAGAGATAAACTACCCCAAAATCAAATGCCATGGCCGAGAAAACAAGGATAAACATATTTTCTTCGTAAAGCCTATTCTTTTGTGGCTTCATAATGAAAAGCGTATAGATGGCTGAAATCGCAACGATTATTCTTAAGTAACCTTGAGCGTGCATGCCATTGACAAAGTGATTTCTGAAATTCTCTCTCAGATCGACGACATGTGTCAGTTCTTTTACCGCCCAGGCTAAATTTTGGCGAATTTTTCTTTCCCCTAGCACCGCGCTGCAAAGAGGGCCCTCTTTAAGGATTTGAAGCTGGGAAATAAACTGTCCAAAGCAAATAGGGCTCAAAGAGGCAATTAATGCAAACGCTTCGCAAAGAATTGCTGTAGCTACAAAAAAATTTTTCCCTTCCCCATTTGAATAAAAACTTATTACCAATGGAATTGTACCCATAGCGGCAGAGATTCCGTAGGTGGCTCTTAAAAAAACAAGGTTAGTATCCGCTTCTTTGGTGATGCTATCGATCAAACATTTTGTAACACCATGACATAAAGACATATCACCCCCTCTTGCAATCTTCCCAAGCTTTTTGAATGAAACGATCGTCAACTTCTCGCAAGGCTCCATAAAACCCGAATCCAAGAAGAAGCAAGGAAAGGGTTAAAGCCGCACGATTCTTATTCAAGTAGTAAATTCCATTAAGCGCGCTTACAGATCTCATTATCCCGTAAAGGCCCACCTGAAATTGATAGTCTTTAATAAAGATCTTGCCAACATTCGCAATTCTTTGATCAACCTCACTTATAAATATGTCTAAGGGCTTTTTGCTTAAGGCAAGAATATCGGTCTTAAAACAGGTCAAGTTATATGAGCAAATAAACAACAAAACGCAAAACACTTCTGCAACAACCGGCATCATGATTCTTTCTTCACGCTCGAAACGATTGCTTATAACCATGGCAAACAGGTTAAGCGCAAAATTTGCAACTAAACCTGTAACATAGCTGCTTTTTGCATAGCCGTTGTAATATTGAACGGCGCTATCGGCGCTTTTAACTGCACAATCTACAAGAACCATATCTTAACGACTCCCATTTCATACAAAGACCTGCTCTATCTAGGATGATCTTATTAAAATCGACATTTATAAACCCAAAAAAACCTGACAAAAAAATTGTACATGGCAAAGACATAATTAGCACAAAAAGGGTATTTGAGGGTTCATATTTAATAATCTTAAATGAACTATCTGCTGCAAAAGTTGTCAAAAATGACATCGCAAGCAAGGCAGCGCATTGAATGGCTATTATGATCTCGGAGTTTGCTACAGATGTAACATCGACTTCAAACTTATTTGCATCGGGTCTGTGTGTAACAATAAAATTATTAGCGAAAAAACCCGGAGCAAGATTCAACATCCATTCAACGAAAAGATAGGATAGCCCGAAAATAACGATTTCGGAAAGAATGACTACTTTCATTCGTCTTGACAAGTGCCCTCGGTAATATAATTCCGTAAGGCTTAGCGCCGTTTTAGCAGCAAAGCCAAGTCTTATCCCAACCCTAGAATTTTCAATAGCACCGTAAGCGACATCGTATGCAATTAATTGCGAACAAGCATGTACTTTTTGCAGCATATCTCAAAAGTGATACTGGAAATTGCGAATAAACAAAATAGAAAATAGCACACACACAAAAATCTTAAATCTAAACGAGAGAAGGGTGAAACGAATGTGCGGATATTTTTACCACAGAGATCACGGAGAAAAACCACAAGAGAACACAGAGAGGCTCCCTATTCATTAAAAGAAAATAGAGTAAGAAAATCTAAACCTGAGAAGATGGAACCGAATGTGGTGGATATTTTTTAACGCAGAGACGCAGAGGCGCAAAGACGCAGAGAGGTTCATTATTTATATAAAATCATAAAAAAAAATTTGAGAAGGGGGAGATGAAAAAGGCGAAGATGACTGAGGGAAAAATGCCTTTATGGGTAAATGTGGCGGAGAAGATTTTGAAGATTGCGACGAAGGACATAGCTTGCTATGTTCGAGGAGCAATGTTCGAAAGATTCCCGTCAGATTTAGCCAGAAAGGCATTTTTACCGAAGGAATCG
>CAZABG010000135.1:0-2495 GCA_964483465.1 uncultured bacterium | reverse complement strand
AGTAAAAATTATCTTTGACTACGATTCCAGCATAGCAACTTCCGCCTTCTGCCTTTTGCCTTCTGTCGCTATTCTGCCTTCCGCCTTCTGCCTTCATCCTTTATCTTGCAATCATTGTGGATTAAAAAAGCAGAGTTTAGCAAGATAGCTTCCTTATGCCTCTTCAAGTGTTTCAAGAAAAAAAGCCCAAAAGAATCATCGGTATTGCCGCAGGAAAAGGCGGTGTCGGTAAATCGACTGTAACCGTGAATTTAGCTCGCGCTTTCAAAATGATGGGGCTCAAAGCGGGGATTCTTGACGCAGATGTTTATGGTCCTTCCATTCGTAAGATGCTTCCGGAGACAGTTTTGCCGATTCAGAAGGGGGAAAGAATATTTCCTGGCGAAGCGGAAGGCATAAAGGTCATATCGCTTGCTCATTTTAATAAGTTGAATGAAGCCCTTATTGTACGAGCGCCGATTGCATGCAAAATTGTGACTGAGTTTTTGGATTTTGTCGATTGGGGCGATCTTGATTTTTTGCTGATCGATTTTCCTCCCGGTACAGGCGATATCCAATTGACCTTATCGCAAAAAGCCAAGATTTCAGGCGTTGTGATGGTGACAACTCCTCAGGAAGTCGCGGTTATGGATGTTCAAAAAGCGATTCAAATGTTTGATGTTGTGCAGGTTCCAATTCTCGGGATCATTGAAAACATGAGCTACATGGATGTAGGAAAAGAAAGGCTGTACCCTTTTGGAAAAGGGGGAGGCGAAAGGCTTGCCGAATCAAATGAGCTTCCCTTGCTCGGATCGGTTCCTATAAGAGAATCCATTTCTCTAAATTCTGATAGAGGCGTTCCGCTCGACAGCATTGAACCCTTTCGGGAAATTGCCGAGAAAATTCAATTAAATTATTGACTACCAAAGACACGGACGCTAAATTCACCTCTTTATGAATGGTGAGTTTTATCCGGTTTATATTTATTTCGGCCTCGCGTTATTCGTGACGCTTGCGGTCTTGGGCGCGTCTGGATTATTTCGTCCCAAACGGGATTCAGATGTCAAGTATATGCCTTATGAGTCCGGCATCAAAACCACAACAGAGCTTTTAAAGGAACGATTTCCCTTAAGGCACTACTTGGTAGGATTGATTTTTCTCGTATTTGATATCGAAGTCATATTCTTATACCCATGGGCGGTTGTTGCAAAGGAAATCGGAACGTTCGCCTTTTATGAAATGCTGTTTTTCCTCGTAGCTTTATTGGTTGGATATGCCTATGTCTGGCGTAAAGGGGGTTTAAATTGGGAATGAATCATAAAGATAGGACCCCGTTCCTTGTCGCGCCCTTTGATGAATTGATCAAATGGGCAAGATCGAATTCGCTTTGGCCGGCACAATTTGGCCTTGCTTGCTGCGCGATAGAAATGATGTCAACGGCAGCAAGCCGTTATGATATGTCCCGTTTTGGAATGGAAGTTTTTAGAGCTTCTCCAAGGCAGAGCGATGTATTAATTGTTGCCGGAAGGTGCAGTCAGAAAATGGCTCCCGTTTTAAGAACGGTATATGATCAAATGCTTGAACCCAAATGGGTAATTGCGATGGGCGACTGCGCTTCATGCGGCGGCGTCTATAATAATTATGCCATTGTCCAAGGGATCGACAATATAGTTCCCGTCGATGTTTATATCGCCGGGTGCCCTCCACGTCCTGAAGCGCTTCTGGATGGTCTTATCATGCTGCAAAAGAAAATCGAGAAGGGTAGATAGATGGATCTTGAACAGCTAAAATCAAAGTACGGCGTTTCAATAAAAGTAAACGAGCGTTCAAAAGCCATTACTTTAGAATCGCATAAAAGCCGTTTAATTGAGGTCCTTACGGAACTCAAAACAGCCGGATATGCTGTCTTGACCGATTTATCGGCGATCGATCACCTTGAGCCTGAAACATACACGGTCGTCTATTATCTTTTGCGAAATCCAAAAACGCTCGAAAGAATAAGAGTGGTTGTTGTAATTAAGCGGGAAGAGCCCCTCCCTTCTGTTTGCGATATTTGGGAAGGAGCCGATTGGTATGAGCGCGAGCTTTTTGATATGTTCGGCATTTGGTTTGACAAACATCCCGACTTAAAAAGAATTTTGATGCCGGACGACTGGGCGGGACATCCCATGCTAAGAGATTATCCGCTTACCGAAATGCCTGTGCAGTTTAAGCATAATGTAAAACCAAAAATACCCTCCGAGATTATTCCTTATGTCAGAAAATGAGACAGAAAAATCGGGTGTGCATGCCGACTTGATGGAATTAAATCTTGGTCCTCAGCACCCCTCTACCCACGGTGTTTTAAGGGTTAAATTAAAACTTGATGGAGAAGAGATTGTAGAGGCGGAACCTGTTATCGGCTATTTGCATACAGGCGTTGAAAAAGAGTGCGAAAGCCGCACCTATCTGCAAAATTTTACTCTTGTGAATCGTCTTGATTATCTTTCAGGACCCTCTGAAGAGCAGGCTTTTGC
>CAZABG010000134.1:0-2496 GCA_964483465.1 uncultured bacterium | reverse complement strand
CCGTACAACATCGGCAAAACAGTTAACGCGATACCAAGCGCGACAAGAGCCATGTTATGCGAAAAATAATTTACCGCATTTTTGGCGAGAAGCCCATCCAATAAAAAAAGTCCTATCATGGAAAAAAGAACAATGCCTGATAAGGAATAGGAAGTAATATTAACACATTTTTTTAGTAATGGTTTTTCATTCTCGATTCCTCTTCCATTCGTCCATATTTCAAAGAGAATCGCATTCATTTCAGCGGGCGAGTTTTGAAGAAGGATAGGAAAATTCCTGCTCTTTTCCTCATTCGAAAGATATATAGCCGATTTTCTTGAGCGGCAAGTCCATTCGATTAACGCGCACTTTGCAATATTAAGTTTATTTTCAAATAGTTTGCGATTAAACACGCGATTAATTGTTCTAAAGGTCAAGTAACTTGGCAGCCATGATTCTACAAAAAAGCTGGTAGCTGCAACTCCTCTTGCGAAATCGGGATGCGACTTGTTAAATTTTAAGGCCTCAGGAAGGGTTGGAAGTCTTTGGCCAAGTCCTAATACAACACTAGCTGTTATCACGCATCCAGTGCCGAACTTTCCAAAGAGGGGTTTAAAAAGCTCTTTTTCCTCATCCGTTTGATCAACAAGAATGCTATTAATAAACTCACATCCGCCATACGCTCCGAGAGAAGCCCAATCTAGGCCTGCGATAAAAGCGGACGTGCCTACCAGGACCTTTTTGGCAACTTTTCCTGAGAGCTGCGACAACGACGCGGCAACGGAGGGCTCGGAGACAAATAAACTTAGCGATCCGCTTGCAATATAGCCAATAACGCGAACCCCTTTACGTTTCGTTGAGAGGGGAGAGCTTTTGTGATAGATATATATTGGAGCAAGGGAGTTTACATTCATAACAACCTGATTTTGTCTTCCGAATTCAACTAAAATGTCTTAATCACGCCTTAACAATCAAGTGCTAAAATATATGACATGGAACCCATTCGTGATAGACCTACAGCTATTTTGCCCGAATCAAAAAGGATCAAGTCAGGCGGCGCTTTAATCGATTATTCCTTATTTCAAAAGACGCTTGAAAATCTTAAATCAGTCGAGGCCCTAAGTAATCTTGTTGTTAAATGGCCGAGCAATAGATTTGTGACTATAAATGCTCCCATCAGCTTTTATTATTCGACCTGTTTTAAAACACCTAGAAATACAGGAAGCGATAAATTCGTTTATTTCTATGACGGAAATTTCATTGATGAAAAAAAAATAATTCTCGGAGTACGCGCGCATATTCACTCAAAAACAGGGGAGATCCTTCACCTTAAAAAATCTGATGCCATGAGGGGGACGGACGCGCTTGAGCTTGGTATTACCGTGCTCAAGAAACTAAAAATTCAAAGGATTTTCCTTCACGACGCCTCAAGTTTTGAGTTCGCTCCAGGCGTAAGCTTTTTAATGAGAATTTACGTTCCGATTATCTCAGCAGATGGCAGAAGCTGGTATGGAAAGTATAAACTATACCCGCTTCTTTGCAGAAATTTAGAAGGAGCCCGCAATTTAGAGGCAGAAACAGAAGAAGAAAGAAAAGCACCTATATATAATCAAGATCCTAATTTTCATAAGGAAGCGGTACATTTTATCAGAAATATGCCTGTTTCCGTTTTAATTGATGAAGTCATATCCCATCCAAAAGAAAAAGAAGAAATAAGGTTAATCGCAGCTCAACATTCAGCTTCAACGATACACGAGTTGGCATTAGGCGCTTTTAATGAAGCAGATAAAACTCACTTTATAAGATTCAACCAAATCGCATTGAAAAAGCCGAAAGTAGGGGAGAAAGGTTCGCACAATAAGGTAAGATATAGCATCGCGCTTGATTGCCTATATTCGACCAAAATTCTGGTTTTAGGAGATTCTGAAGCTCTAATGGCAGTACCCGACTTTAATGAAATGACAGATGCGCTGCCCAGCAAGGTAGTTAGCTATGACGCATTCATAAACAGCTAATTTAAATTTAAACTTATCATTTAAATAATAACTTGCAGTTACAGTTAAATTTTGATATTATACTTGGATGATTAATTCTTCCAACAACATTAACTTCAAACCAAATTATTACAATTTTAATCAGCTTGAGGTAACTAAAGAAGTTGAAGAATGCAAAGATGAGATTCCTAACTTAACCGTGATTTTCAAATCTAAGTTTATCAGTTCAGGCGAACTCGACGTTATATCCGCTTGTAAATATACAGAGACGATTCTTGGACTTCGAATGGTTAATAGCGGCTATTCGATCGAATATGTCGCGACATATCTTGAATTTTTATTAGATCTTAATCGGTTTGAAGAAGCATTTGATCTTTGCAGCCAACTTATTCCCGCATCGCCGGTTGTTAACGCCCGTTACTTGCAAAAATACTTGATCGAAATCGCCCTATGCATGGAAGAGCCTCATCGTATTGATCACCTTATGCCTGATGCCATAGAGCCCGATGCAACCGTTGAAGAA
>CAZABG010000133.1:0-2715 GCA_964483465.1 uncultured bacterium | reverse complement strand
CCGCAGACTCGCTATTCAACGTGCTTTATTGACAGTGAGACCAGTGAGAAACAACATGAGAAAAGTGAGAAAAGTCGTTATTTACAGATGAAGCTAATTATTATTTCTAGCCGTTCTAAAACTAAAATATACAAATCAATTAAAAAAAATCGGTTATCAAATTAACTATTAATTCTTTCAATTTTAATCTAATATAGACTATCCTTATTAGGATAAATGCATCAAAAATTAATGCTCTTTACGTGTAGATACCATGAATCCGTTAACTTCATTTTCAATTCCTGTCAGTCCGGTTAATCCCATACCTGCATCTAATGATCCTGCTTCGTCGATCAAGATCACGCTTATCGACATCATTAAAAAAATGGGGAGCGAACGGGCTCAAGTAAAAGGCTGGGATCTGGTGAAGGAACAAAAAAGCGGAAAAGAGGTGATCGCGGCAGCAAAGGTGTTTCATGAACTTTTTCCGAAAGCTAGAAATAATAAGGTCACTTTTGAATTTTCAGATGGATCAACCCTTGAACTATCTTCATCGTTAATAGAGGCTTTAAAAAAAGACTCGCAAACTATAAACGATCTTTTAAGCGAGGTTGAGGGCAGCCTTATTCCTTTTACTCAAATAACAAGAGTACAATTTCTAGCTGTATTAAATAGGCTTTATCCAAGTGAGGCCTTTGAAAAAGGCGAGGCATCTTCTCTCGAAATTGCACTAGCGGCTAACTACTTAGATGTTAAAGAAGTATTAAACTCAATATTGACCAAATGGGAGAATCAAATTGAATCCTTCAAAGACGAAAAGGATTTAAAAAAAGCTTTCGAGCTTAATGATACGATCGCAAAACTGCCGAGCAGCATAAAAGCCCCTCTACAGTTGAAGCTGGCTCCTTTTTTCGGTCGTATGCTCGTAAAAACAAACTACAGCGAAGAATTGATATCAAATTACAATACAAATAAAGTTACGGCCCTCTCTTTCAAAAACATCAAAAATATAAACCTCAAACCAATTAAAAACCTTTCCTCGTTAAAGGAGCTAGATTTATCAAATACGGATCTCATTGATGATTTTCTTGAAAGTATTCCTCAAAGCCTCAAGAATTTGGATTTATTCGAGTGCGATAAAATCACGGACGCAGGCCTTGCCAACCTTCCTCAAAGCCTCAACAGATTGGATCTTGGCTGGTGTAACCAAATCACGGACGCAGGTCTTGCCAACCTTCCTCAAAGCCTCAACAGCTTAACTCTCGAAGAGTGCGATAAAATCACGGACGCAGGCCTTGCCAACCTTCCTCAAAGCCTCGTCAGCTTGAATCTCGCCAATTGTAATCAAATCACGGACGCAGGTCTTGCCAAACTTCCAAAAGGTCTCAGAAGCTTGGGTCTCAACAACTGCAATCTAATCACAGACGCAGGTCTTGCAACCCTTCCTCGAAGCCTCGCAAGCATAAATCTTTATATATGCAATCAAATCACAGACGCAGGCCTTGCCAAACTTCCTAAAAGCCTCACCAACTTGGATCTTACCGGTTGCGATGAAATCACGGACGCAGGCCTTGCCACACTTCCTCAAAGCCTCAACGACTTACATCTTGGCCGGTGCGATAAAATCACGGACGTAGGTCTTGTCAACCTTCCTAAAGGCCTCAGAAGCTTGTATCTAAACAGCTGCAAAAAAATTACGGACGCTGGTCTTGCCAGCCTTCCTCAAAGCCTCACCAGCTTGGATCTTAGCTGGTGTAACCAAATCACGGACGAAGGCTTTGCCAAACTTCCTCAAAGCCTCAGAAGCTTGAATCTTAGCTGGTGTAACCAAATCACGGACGAAGGCTTTGCCAAACTTCCTCAAAGCCTCAGAAGCTTGAATCTAAGCAGGTGCGATAAAATCACGAACGCAGGTATTGCAAACCTTCCTCAAAGCCTCACAAGCCTGAATCTTTTCGACTGCTATCTAATTACGGACGCAGGTATTGCTAAACTGCCTCAAAGCCTTATTAGCTTGGAACTTATCGGCTGCGATAAAGTCACTGAAAACGCTAAGTCATTACTTCGTCAAAATGGCATAACTTTGCAATAGTAAAAAAATTATAGTTCTCGAATCTAAGAGGGAAGATCTTTTGTTCCCGGATAGTCCAATCGATTCCGCGAGAACAACGATGATTCCGTATTGAATGCCATTTTATATTAAGAACCGCTCTTAAATTAGAGCGTACAAATCACTTCATACAAATAGGCTGCACTGCAAGTACTATCTTACGAGCAATTAATTGGTTATTAATATTAAGAACACTCTCAAACGTTAACTGTGGATCTGCAAATAGAATTAAAAATTTTCACCTATCAAATTAAAGCTTTCAAATTTAATCTAATATTTGATTTTGTTACCTCAACAAATACTCTTAGATTATGATGTAGCAGCTCTTTGTATGGAGACACCATGGATTCGTTAACTTCATTTTCAAGTCCTGTCAGTCCGGTTAATCCCGCACCAGCATCTATTGATCCCGCAGTTTCAATAAAGTTAAGGCTTATTGATATTCTTAAAAAAATGGGGAGCGAACGGGCTAAAGTAAAAGGCTGGGAATTGGTGAAAGAACCAAAAAGCGGAAAAGAGGTAATAGCGGCAGCAAGCGTATTTCATGAACTTTTTCCGGAAGCTAGAAATTATAAGGTCACTTTTGAATTTTCAGATGGATCAACCCTTGAACTATCTTCATCGTT
>CAZABG010000132.1:0-2771 GCA_964483465.1 uncultured bacterium | reverse complement strand
TCTTAGAATATCCGGATTTTCAGGGTCGGGCTTCCAAGGCTCCTCTTGGCGAATATTAAGTCCCTTTCCAATTTCATTTAACGCGCCTTGCATCAATTCGGGGTGTGCATCAAGATAGGGTTTGAAAACCGTTCGTGCCCATTCCATGCCTCCCGTAACAAGGAAGGGTATGGATGCGGAGGCGCCTCCTTGCGATAAAAGACCTATCGCGCTGAGCAGCTTTCCTGCGACTTTAGGATCGTTTAAAGCATCGATTTTGGTTAAATCACGGCCTCTTAAATCATTTGCAAAATGAGAGACAATAAACGCGGCCGCATCCACTTTCTCGCCAGGAGATAAATTAGGATGATCAAGCTTTGAAAGGGTCTGCTGCATGAAAGCATCCATTTTTGCAGGAGGATTCTTACCGTTCATTCTGTATACATGGCTAATCATGTAAATAAGAGCTGTCGCTCTTTTTATTTGGCCATTTTCAATCGCTTCTTTGATGAGTTTCTCTAAAAGCGGTTGAGAATTTTCGATAAAGGTCTTATCTACAATCGGAACATCTCCGAAGGTTTCGCCAAAAGGAGTTTTATTAATAATCTTTATCAGTCGTATTAAATAATTGGTGTTATCAAGATATTGAGGATTGGCAATAACGAGATCAAAAACTTCATCAAAGGTGTTGCGGCTTCTATAATTGGCAACTTGCATTTGCCAATCGGGCAATGGCTCGCCTTCAAAAACAAGGGCTAGGTTCAACGCCCCTTCCGCTCCGTTTGATTGATCAACTTCCGCTACAAACCTTTGAGCAAACTGAGGATCTCGTGGAGGAGGTTCTACATTTGCAAAATAAAAGTTTTTCTTTGTGTCTTGAGGCATAAGGCCGGCAATAGTATTACCATTTGCCTTAACAACAACTTCGTACGGCTCGTCATTTGATAAAACAAAGTCCAAGCGATCGGCTTTTTCGATTTTTTCTTGAATTTCATTTCGAGCGTTATCGGGATTGACGGGTTCATCAACCGGATTAATCCCTTTTTCGGGATGATAAAGAGATCTGACAAGCGCCGCCATGATCTTTTCCGGATCTTCCGCTTTTTTTGTTTCAACCGAATAGGAAAAGGCTTTTCGCAAATTTTTCGCAAGCCTGTAATCAGAATTGTTTCCTTCATGCTCAAAGAGATCGAGCGGACGCGATAACGAAAAACTATCCTCATCGTCAGTATCAATTTTTTTAACATATTCCTTTTCCGCTTTGTCATCGCCCATTTGAATTTGCAAGCGTTTAGCGATCATGAGATAGGCTTTTTCCTGAACTGTAAGAGGAAGTTGACGTAAACGAACTTTTGCCTCCCAAAACCCTTTTGTCATGTTTAAAAGCTCAGCCCTGAATACATCGCGCGTCTCTTTCCATACATTGGCTTCATAAACATTTAAAATAGCCGGCATGTCGTGCATAACAGAATTATAAAGATCGATTGCTTGCTGATATTTTTTTTCAGAAATGAGCTCATCTATACGCTTCGATACATCTTGAGTCGTATTTTTTAATTCATCAATATATCCGCTTTGAGCTGCAGAATCAGGCTCTAGCGCTCTTTCCTTTTCAA
This sequence comes from uncultured bacterium, assembly GCA_964483465.1. Lineage (GTDB taxonomy): Bacteria > Chlamydiota > Chlamydiia > Chlamydiales > Parachlamydiaceae > CAZABG01. Next base: position 1,176 of record CAZABG010000132.1, on the reverse strand, counting down.
CATCTGCTTTGTCTATTTGTCGATTTAAAAAGAACCGTTCTAATCTTGCCTTTTTATGAGCGAGATACTCTTCATGACGTGCCTCTAATTGATCTCTTTTATCTGCCGCAGCCCTTACTCGGTTTATAAGCGCAATATCTTCTTTAGATAACGAACCACGTACGGTAGCCCCTTTTACTTCACGGCTCGTGTCAACAATCTCTTTTACGTCGTTTACGTAAGGCTCTCCTCTTGCTTTATCAAGCCTTGAAAGATCGGGCTTTTCGACCTCTTTATCGGATATGCTCCTTCGGATTTCGTTGATTTGATTTTTTAACGTTTCAAAAGATTTTAAAGAGACTTGAGAGCTATTTGGATCGCCTTTTAAGATTTGCCGTTCCAGACTGTCGAGATCTTTACTTAGTTTCGCGATAACCGCCCTTTTTTCCTCAAGAGTTAGGCGCGATTCCCCTTCGACATATTTTTGGACTTTGTCGTTTAAAATTTTATACGAAAAAAGGGTCTTATGCGCGAGGCTCGCTTGAGGAAACTGCATCCGAATCGTTTCTTGCAGTATTTTCCAAGGGTCTTGACGAATTACCGCCCGCCTGTCGGGACGATCAATTTCTTTTGCGCCCGCTTTACTTATTAACTCGCGGTAGTAATTTGCCATTTGATTTTGCGGCAGGCCCGCATCGTCAAGCGCTTCTTTATCAAAATAACTGTGCGGTTTTATGGATTTATCGGGCGGCTTATTCCCTTCTTTCAACTTTTCGATTAATTCACTAAGGTCTTTTTCTACATCTTCAAACTTCTTATCCCATACAAAATCAATTTGGGTAGGTCCGTTTTCCTCTCCATAGCTCATAATCGAGACGGCAAGATGGCCGTCAGCTGTTTTATAAAAGGCGGCGATTGCCGGGATGTATTTTCCGTCTTGATAGTACCCCGCGTCGATCAGACAGAGATTGATCGGCCTTACTACACTTATAACATTTTCAAGCCGTTCCAAAATTTCTGACGCACCGATAAGCCCGTTCATTTCTTTAAGCTGGTTAGCTAGCGCATATTCTTTGCCAAGTTCATAATTAGGATCGTCTTCCTCCTTGATATCGAGCGCTTCAACCCCCCATTTCATGACCTCTTTAAAGTCGTTTTGTTCTTTCAAAATGGATGGGTCGGGCCGCGGTCCTTCAA
>CAZABG010000131.1:0-2955 GCA_964483465.1 uncultured bacterium | reverse complement strand
TTATATGTTAATTAAAAGTTATTACGTTATGCAGAGGAAGCGTTAATAGTTCGGTTGGCGCTTGATAATATTTGTCCCATGCAAGCAAGGCAAGATCCCACCGGATCTTTTCCATAACGGCATTATTATTAACCCTAGGATCGGATAAGGTTTTTATATAACCTCCGATAGCACCATCCGGATTAATTATTTTACCAACAATATTAAGCGTTTCATCAACCCTATCAAAATTAAAACCCGTTAATACTTGATAGCGGACTTCTCTTTTGAGCTTTATCAATTCCGCCTGTTTTAAGATGAGCTGCGGATCTATAGGCGTTTTAATGCTGCGCTGGGTTTTACGAGATAAAGATAATTGAATATCACCGTAAGATCTTTTATTAAACGAAATAGTTGCTGTCATATTTAAAATAATGAATATTATAACAACTTTTAATAACTATTTCAATCTATTTAGATAGATAATAAATATTTTTTGAATTATTCTAGAGGATAGCTAGCCTTTATCCCGAATTGGTCGGTAATTTGTATTTGATTAGGTCTTATTTCCATCCGATACTCTTTAAGAATCGGTACATCCTTTTTATACAAATAGAAAGTACTTGAACCCTTAATTTGCTGTATTAAATAGCTTTGAACAACCGGGATGTCTTGTTGAAAATCTGCAAGGCAAAAATTTAAATGGCTCAAAAATTTGAGTACATGAAATTCCCACATATCTCCTTTCAGCCAAGCGTCAAGGTGAAGAGCCGTCATGGGAGGAAGCTCTCCTTTGCCAACTGAAACGACATAATAGCTATGGAGACTGTAAAAAGAACATCTTTCATTATGAATGTTAATCCAGCCAAGGCCATTTTCAATCTTATAAGGAATTTTTAAAGCATCCAGATCAACAAAAGAGCTACTCTTTACATATGCCAAGGCAGGATCGTCTTTAAAATATATGTCTTCTGTCAATTTTATAGGCTTTTGCCCTCTTTTTCCGTTAACCTTGCGGTAGAATAAGATAAATTCGGCTTTATCGTGAATTTGTCCGACAAATGACTCCCCTCTTTTTAGTCCCGCCCACTTTATTATTAAGGCTACTTTTTCGGCTGCAATGACTTTAATTCGTTTTAAAGCGCAATAATCTAGGATATGCATCGCATATTTAACTTCGGGAGAAGGCCGTTTTTTAAATTCCTCAAAGGTCATGAGGGGTAAATTGCCCTCTTTATAAAGTAAATGTATCTTGTCAGGAATTATTAGCGGATGAACGGCGAGTCTTAAGCCATTATAATAAACATATAGCCATCCATTTATTTCATCAAATTTAATGCCGGCGATCTTTAGCCTATCGCGATAATAATCAAGTTGGAAAAGATGCCTATCGCTGTGCACATCGGCTCCGCTAAATACCGCCGATCTATTTACATGATCTAATTTTTTGTAAAACGCTTTAGAGCGATCGCTAAGACTATCGGACGCATTTATATAAAATTTCGGTTTATATTTGCTTAAAATCTCATAAAAGGGCATGTCGTTTTCAAGGTCTTGAATGACATCTGAAGGCGATATGCCCGCATTTAATAGATTAACTATAATCGTACTAAGCTCGCAATTTCCAACGCCTTCAAATTTCTGGGGATTATACCCATGTCCGCATCTGAATTGTTCCAGATGAATGAATAGTGCCTGCCACTCATAGAAGGGGCATAATTTGAAAATGATTTCTCTAAACGTTGAAACACCTCCGTCGAGCAGCCTTTTAGTTTTATCAATACGCTCTTCTAAAGCATTTACGCCAAGCTCAGGATCAAATTGTGATTTATCCACATAACAGAGTTTTTTTCTTACTATGAATGCATTCAGATAAGCTTTTAATCGGGGCAATGAATCGTGATACTTTTGAAGCCTTTCGTAAATCGATTGCTTTTCTTCTTGAGTAAAGGGCTGCGCCGCATAAGCATCGCACATATGAGCTAAGCGTAAAAAGGGCCTTAAAACCGAACTCCAAACTAATGGGACATTGCGCGGAGGCATTGTCTGTACATAGTCGATTAAGTAAGCCCTCTTCGCTTTCTCGTCGTAAAGCATGTTCTTATCATGGCCATCGAATATGCCATACACGATCCCCATAAAAGCGGTTTTAAGCCACTCCCCTCTATCTTTAACAGGAACGTGATACCCTTCAATGTAGGGCTCGAAGGCATAGCACTTAGGTTTTTTAAGTCCTCGATCAATCGAAAAGCGTCCTTGCGAATCAATTCTTCCCGAAAAATCCTCGCCGCCGCTCATCATGGAGGGATCGCGATAGTTCCAAGCTATCGTAGGAACAAAATTATCACTATCGCCCAGGCAGACAGCAATATTCCATTTTATCTCTTCGATAAATGCTCTTTCATGATTATGCGCCACCTTGATAACGCCAAGAATTCTCTCGCCTATCTTAATCGCATAAACCACGCTATTTCGCGATTCAAGAAGCGGTTCGTACCCAACCGCGCAAATGTTATTCCTGTTTTCCCTTTTCAAATCGATTAAAAGTTTCAGCTGACGTATTGCTACAAGCTCAATTGCGCATCGCTCATCTTTCCAATACCTATCCTGCCTTACCGCCTCTCTCCCAACCCCCGAAATCACCACCCCTCCAGAAATAGCCATTCTAGCAAAAACCTGAGTATTATTCTTTTGTTAGCTAAGACTTGGAGTTGAAAAATTCATTCAAACCTATATGGTTGATAACATGATTGAACAAATAAAAATTGTCGGTCCGAATAATAAGATTATAATTTTCAGATCACCCACAAGGAGTTATGAACATTCACTCTATCATATTGCACCAGTGAGCAGGTAGACGGATAAAAGTTTAACATTAACGCAGAGGCGCAGAGACGCCGAGACGCAGAGAAGAAAATTTGTTATATGGTGGCCCCCATTGTCTAGACAAAAAACACGTTCCACTTTGCGCATTCT
>CAZABG010000130.1:0-3143 GCA_964483465.1 uncultured bacterium | reverse complement strand
GAAGGTGTTTATCTTGCGACAAGCTAATTTTATAAAAAAATGGGTAATGGTAAGGGCGTAAGCACTTGTACCCGACTTCCAAAAGATATCCATCTAAAGTTTTTACAGCGATCACAGACTGGATAAACCCAAGTCAAACAATAAAAAATTAAGTAGGAGACGGAGTCGCTTTCGACTTAATTTTGCGGTGGATGGTGACCTTATCTTTGAGATACGATCCGGCACCCATCCAGGTGATGATGGTGATAATGATGAAGGGGGCAAGATAGGGGGCGATGGAAAGTACTGACCCTACGCCGAGAAGCTCCATAAGGGCGATCTGTATCCAGGATGAGCCCGATTTGCCGACGCGCGAAGCAACAAGATCGACTGCCGCTTTGCCTTTAACTTTGGATTCATCATCAAGAGGAATGTATGCCATCTCTTTGGTCGGATCGAAGAAGCAATACTTCATCGACTTGCAGGCCACATTGTGAATCGCGCCAAAGAGAACAAGGGCAATAAGCGCTTCAGGACCGAATGACGGGAACGAATTGGTAAAATAAACGCCAAGGAAGGCGACGGACGCGATTCCAAGGATGGTCGGTGTTATTTGCGCCGCAAAATGCCAGCCGAATGTACGGATGGTGTTGCCGCCGACAAATAAGGCAAGAAAGAGAGAAAGCACGCCAATAATTGACGAAACAATACCCATGAAGGCTTGATAGTCATTTGAATCGGGATACTTTATTTTTAAAATACCTTTCCAAAGAACCTCAACCATATTGACTGAGATGCTGTAGCCGATGACCATAAGTGCGATCGCGCCAAGATAAGGGGATTGGAAAATGTGTTTTAAACTGTCTTTCATCGACAGTTTTGTCGATTCATTGCTCTGTATGACTTTGTCTTCAGAAAGCCCTTTAACGATTTGATTATTCACAAACCAGTACGTTACAATCATGAGAAGATTGACGAGGGTGACAAAGGTCATCATCGATTGGACGGTATAAAGATAGTTGCCGGCAAAGGTGCTTGCGAAATAATAGATGATCGGACCTGCTATAATAACGCCCACATGGCCGCCAGCCGATAAGAGCGTGTAAAAACGGGAAGCTTCATTAATCGAATTAACTCGGTTTGCAAATCCCCAGAAAAGAAGGGCAATAACCACCCCGCCCCACATTTCAGCCATTAAAAAGAAAATCGAGTCCATCCAGTAGCGGAAAATAGCTATCCAATGTGAGCGTTCATTTCCTAAAATCGATTGGATCCAGTCGGCTGTTTGATGAGGGGCAAGCCACTCTCTATTTGGGTAGAGGAAAAGGCCGTAAACCGCAAAGAATACAAGAAAGGGAGCAAGGGTTGCGTAAAAGAGGCGCGATTTTGTAAGCAGATTGCTCATCTTCGAATAGAGGAGCATGAAAAGGAATGCAAATATTACGACGAACCACCCTTTTAAAATGGGGATCGCTTCTGCTCCTGAGCCTTTTGTCGTAACAATCAGAGTGTCTTTTGTAGCATGTAGAATGGTGTAATTGAAGGACGCGCAAAACTTCATGAGAAGCAGGGCAAATACCTTATTGTTTTCATAGGAGTGGACGGGCCATAGACGGTTTCTCCACTTGCTAAAAGGTTTCGCCTCTATTTCCATAAGGATAAATCTTAAACAATTTGTATGATTTGTTTCTATTATAATTATAAATTTAAACCATAGGAGGCGATAATCAATAAAATTGTGGACATTATATTGTGATAGATATACTATTGTTATTTTCTAACAAGAGGTAATATATGGATTGTCGTTCTCGGACATTTAATTTGATTTCTATTGTTCCATCCCTTCTTGCCTTTCTTCTTCTTAGCCTCTAATTTTCCCCCTTTTTTTAATTTGTAAAAACATTTTTTAGGATTTTTGTATGTTTAATTCACGTTTTATAGCGTGGACAGTCTGGATGATCGTATCGATTTTTTATGCATACCAGTACGTCTTACGCGTAATGCCCAATATTTTGATTGAAGATATTATGGGCAGGTTTCATATGGGAGCGTCCGCTTTTGGACAATTTTCAGGTGTATATTACATAGGCTATGCGCTAATGCACCTGCCGATCGGTATTATGTTAGACCGTTTTGGGCCAAGAAAAGTAATGGTTGGATCTATTCTTCTCTCAGCGTTTGGATTAGTTCCTTTATTGATGACGGATCACTTGGCTTATCCCATATTGGGAAGGTTTTTAATGGGGCTTGGTTCATCGGGTGCGATTTTAGGGGTGTTTAAAATCATTCGCCTCTCTTTTGAAGAAGCGAGATTTGCCCGCATGCTTAGCTTGTCAGTCATGGTCGGCTTGGTCGGTGCGATTTATGGAGGCGGCCCTGTCAGCTACATGAAAAGCGAGCTTGGCTATAACGCTGTGTTAACTACTTTCATCGCTATGGGATTAGCTTTAGCCTTATTTGCCTATTTTTTGATACCGCCTTCTCAAAAAGGGGAATCGCGCCCTATATTGTCGGATATTAAACAGGTATTTGGGAATAAGCGTGTGTTAATGACCTGCTTTTTTGCAGGTCTTATGGTCGGTCCTTTAGAAGGGTTTGCAGATGTATGGGGTACCGTATTTTTAAAGAAGGTATTCCATTTCGATTCATCGCTTGCTAGCAGCCTGCCTTCGTTAATGTTCATCGGCATGTGCTTCGGATCGCCCATTTTAAGCTTTATCGCGGAAAAAACAGAAAGCTACCTTTTAACGATTGTCGGAGCGGGCATTGTTATGGCAAGCGGATTTATATCTCTTTTAATCGGTCCTATGGATGTTATGATTGTGAGCATTTATTTTGTTTTAATCGGAATTTGCTCTGCCTATCAGATCCTGGCTATTTACAAGGCCTCGACATTTGTAAAGGAAGAAGTAGCGGGATTAACAACGGCGGCAGCCAATATGATCATTATGGTCTTCGGTTACTTGTTCCATTCGGTGATTGGCTCGCTCGTTAGCCAATACGGAGGAGCGGAATCGTCTTACGCCCTGAAAGTGGGGATAGCAGCAATTCCTGTTGCGCTAGCTTTTGGTTCTTGCGGCTTTATCGCGCTTTGGCGAATGGAGAAGCAGGTGGCTACGGCAAAGTAATTAGAATCCCATTTTTACTATAGAGCTCTCTTATGG
>CAZABG010000129.1:0-3337 GCA_964483465.1 uncultured bacterium | reverse complement strand
TCATCAAAAATCGTCTGAATTCTAATTTTATCACAGCCTTTGCGCCGGCAGGATAGAAATACAATCTATCCTTAAGTGTAGATAAACGCTCATAAATTCCTTTTGCTCATTATGATTTGCCAAAGGCAAATAAAATGAGCAAAAGCTGCATATTTTTTATTTCGTAGAAATAAAAAATTGAAGCGGGTTGGTAGAAAAGATCTCTTTCAAGAAAACGAGACTCTTTGTGTCTTTGTGCCTTTGTGTTGAATAAATTTTACTTGGGCTATTAAATGATATGGATTGAATGAATCAGCACCTGTTCATTGAAATTTATCGCAGGGTAGTACAATCCAAGCTGATATCTTTCCTGCCTGCCCTAGGCGGATCACAGCAACCGACGCTAAGGAAGAAAGAGAAGCTTAGTAGACCCATATGATCCTGTAAGGTATTATCATTGCTTCTTTTCATGAGGCAATAATGTTTTTTAACGTCACACTTAATAATGACTTAGCTACCGTTACTCGCGGCGATATACGAGAAAAGCCTTTAGATCACCTGCAAAGGCTAAAAAAGGCGTCTATTTTAAATCTTGGCGGCAGCTCAAAAGAAGAGGTTGTGAAGGAGTTGAAAGAAAGGGCTATTGCCGAAATTGGCCTTTCGAAAAGGATTTATGAGAGAGTTATCGCGCTTTTCATTTGCGGGTACAAAACTAGTATTCAAAAGGTAGCAGCTCTTTCTTTAGAAATTATCCATAAAAGCTATGACGTTCCTAAAGTCGAAGAAAAAAAAGACTATACGAATGAAGAAATTGAATCTCTTTTACAAACAGACGAATGTTTCAAAGCTATTCGTAACGCTTTAAAGAAAAATAAATTTGAACAAGCCCGACTGCTGGCTTTTTCGCCCCATATTAAGAGTCAAGGGCAAATACGTAACTTTATATTTTTAAAAGAGATTGATTTCCATTTCGAAAAGGGATCTATCGTGTTTATACCCGAACTGCTTACTCATTTGTCAGATAGAGAACTAAAGAAAGAGATCCTTAATAAAATTGAAAAGATAAAAGCGGAAAAGCAATATCCACAAATCAGTTCGTTTCTTAAGGCAGAAAAAACCGAGCCCTCACCCAATGCCGGTGCAAATTTCTTTTTATTGATGGACGACGATAAATTGGCTGAGGCGCTTATTGATCTAAAAGGTAGAGACTGCAATCGAGTCGTTACAAAAATTGCTGAATATTACCTAGATAAAGGCAAATTGACTCATGCAAGATTTGTCGCTCCTTTTCTATCGGACGCTAAATTAAGAAACGATATGCAATTAAAAATTGCCTACGCGTATCTTAAGGCAAATCTTTTAGAGGAATGTTTTGAAGTATTGAATCTTCTCCCTTGCGAAATAGAGGACGAGGCAAGAAAGGAAGCTGCAAAAACCCTTTATTCCAAAACAAAAAATAGTGCAAACGTCTACGCCATTTTGCACAATGCTCCGGGCCGCGACGCTGCATTGCTTGCGCTAGTTTCAGTATGTATTAGCCTGGATAATTTTAATGAGGCAGAGGGTTTTGCATTAAGTATTGATAGTTTGAATATAAGAGAGCAGGCATTGAATCTCATTTCGAGAAAAAAGAGTAATCTTGAAAAACAAGTTGAGCTTATCGCTTTTGCTGAAGCTTTTGTTAAAATCAATCTGACGGTGCCCTTGGAAAGTATAGATTCAAAAAAAGCTTTAAAATCGGTTGTCGCTGATTTGGATACAAAGATTAATGATTTAGAAACTTTAGAGCAAAAGCGGGCTTGTTATGATTATTTGGCAAGTGTTGATCACTTTGAGCTTGCCCATGCTTACGCATTAAAAAGTACCCATAGAATCGCACTAATTACAAGGTATGGGCTTTATAGAGAGGAAGAAATTGTCCCGAAAATTAAAAAATGGCTGCCCGCCATCCCCGTCATGAATGAAGAGGAGGATTATTATAGAGTACTAAACGCCCTTCAGGAAGGAAGGTGTAGTATAGATTTCTACAATTCCTTTTCAACCTACTTTAAAGGCAAACTAATCGAATCTTTTATTGAAAAAGGAAGGTATGGGAAGGCGCATGAACTTGTTGAAGACATAAGATTTGTCGATATTAAATTGGCTATTAAGGCTCATATAAATAGTCAAAAAGGGTCGCTATATTAAGATGATGTTAATTTTTCACGTATACTCATTGAATTAATGTATAATTAACCGCATGAACTTTTCACAAATAAATTTTATATATTATATAGATAAAGTCGGTCTCAATACCGATACACACAAAGTTGATTTTTCAACTTTTAAAGTTATTGCGAACAGCAACAAAATTCTCATTCCCGTAACTTCTAATTTACCCGAGATCGCGTGGGTTATAAGAAATGTCTGTTTATCTAAACGTTCATTCTTAGATAGGGTAAAAGACCTATTCTCTTTCTTAGGTTATGAATCTTCAATGGATAAGGCAGATAGGCTCTATTATTCCATTTTAAAAATAAATGCAGAAAAGCAAGTGGGTTTATAATGCATATCTATACCGTTCACGATTACGACGTTAAATTGAATGGCTCTCATGCAACGGTTTTTAAATGCGGGGATGTTGAAAAACGCCTGTCCTCGCTTGAAATGCTTGAAGTTTTGAAGAATGCCTCCTCCATCGAAATTCCTGCGAACACAACACTTAAAGGGATCGCAACCGATATTAAAACGGTCGCCATTGAAGAGGCTGCTCGTTCATGGGGACCTTTCTTTATAGATCTTTTTGCTCGTATCTTTGAATGTTTTGGGGCAGAGACTTCCCTTCAAAGAATCAATAGGGCTTTGGCTATAGTATCAAACAAACAAGCTCTTGCTAAAATTGATGAAGCTACCGACGAAATTTCAAGTAAACTCGAATCAAGAGCGACTTATAAAGATGCGCTTCCTCTTATAATGAAGCTTGCTAAGGAAGAGATCGCAAAACCATTTAAAGAGTATTTTGAAGCTTGTTTGAAATTCAACGATGATGAGTCAGCTCAAGCGGCCTTAAATAAATGTTTGACTAGCTATAAATTGGCTGAGGCCGCCATTTACGATGAGCTTTTAGCCCGTTATAACAGCTGGAAAGCTTAATTTTAGCTTAGACAGATATTCGATTTTATTAAGATTATATTAATTTTTAATCTAAAATCTCTCATTTCGAGTTATAATATTATATAGAATTTTACAGGAATATTATGTCTTCACGATTACATTTTGGCGCTTTTCAAACTAAAGACGGATACTATGCAATTAATGCTGTAGACAAAAGAGAAGTTCCAGCATTTGATTCAATCATAAATCTGATGAACGCCGCAAA
>CAZABG010000128.1:0-3628 GCA_964483465.1 uncultured bacterium | reverse complement strand
GGACCTATAATGACTAAATGGTATTTATTAGATGTGCTTGGGTATGCAGCTAATAATCTCTTCAATCTTAGAGTCATAGAATTTCGGAGATTTTCGTCTTTTGATTTAGCTAACACTTTGATTGTCGATAAACATCCTGGATATTTTTTAAGATGGCATTTTAAAAAATTAGTAACTTTCTCTTTATTTGACGTATCTAATTCACAGCCTAAATAAGTGAGAATATCCTTTTTAAAATAGGGAGGAGGAAGAGGTAAATTTTTTGTTATTATTCTATCTAAATATTCCTGCTTTTCCGACTCATAATTAAGACGGCAGCAAGAAATCCAGAGCAGCCACTCTTCAAGTTCGCATAAATGTTTCGCTTTAGATAAAATAGTATAAATCTCTATATCGTCATTTGCAAAATAGTAGAGAATCGCTTTTAAATCTCTTTCATCCGGTAATGGATGGGTGCAAATTAATTCATCAATCGTTCCGCTTATACGATGATAAACTAGCAAGCTTAGCCAATCATCGTTTCTTCCGTCTTTTGCAAGTGTGAAATGGTTCACATGCTTTCGAACTATATTTTCATCGTTCAAATAGACCGCAAAGGTAGCTAGAATTCTTTTATAGTCGGGTAAAAATTCGGAAATTTCGACGGCCATCTTATAGGCTTCTTCATATCGATGGAGGTCTAGTAGAAAATGTAAATAATCCCGCGCTAATTTATTATCCGTCTTGCAATTAGCATATAAGAACATCTCGGACGATTTTAATACGATAATAGGATCAAGCTCATAATCTATGCTCGTATTGGGAAAGGTGGGGGTCGTTACGGCCATTGTGCCATTAACAGGATTCATCCCGTAGTCCTTGTTAATTTATTGTAGAGTTCAATTCCTTTTTTGGCGAGCGCCCACAAAGCTTCTGGTTGAATTTCTTCTTCTTTATATTTTTCAGTGTATTCAAAGGTGTCGCCGTCTTCAAAAAAGGCGTGGGCGATTTTATTGCCTTCTTCACGAAAAGCGGCAAGTTCAATTTTAAGCTCATCGGATAAAAAATTGGAGGCTTCTCCGATTATTGACAGGCTCGCCTTAATTGCGTTTCTGTCATAGATACGGTTATGCCAGGTCTCTTTATCCCCTGTTTTTTTTCTAATAAAATCGAGCTCGGTCATAATTCTTTCGATAGGAGATTTTCTTATTCCCTGCGCAACTAATCTGTAAGGTTTTAAACAAAGTTTGGTAATGGCGCTTTTGCCGTTAATCCAATCGGCAAGCTGACCCTCAAGATTGATATCTTTAATGTAGGTGAATAAATGAATTAACTTCTCATTGATAATGAGATCGGATTCATGCCTTGCGCAATCTCTTATGTCTCTTAAATCCTCTTTTAAATTTGAAAATACCGTGTTCAATCGAACGGGCGTAAAAACTCTTAAGATAGCGTAAATATAATTATTAAAGACCACCTTCGGTTCATGTTGAGAGATATTCATTAAAAGCGTTACCCTTAAAGCATCAAGTCCCCTGTTTAAAAATACGCGCTCAAAATCTCTTAAATTGGGTTTTACAAGCAGTTTTGGCGCATCAGGTTTTAGCTGTGCGCTACTTTCGACTATAACGGGCGCTTTCACTTCTGGGATTTCGGTTTCTTTCTCTCCTCTTCTCGCGATTTCTTTAATGTCCTTCAAAGAGTGCAAGTCATAAGTGAGCGGGTCAACTGCGCTCGTGGGCGCTTTTTGCAGGTGAATGGGTTTAGATTTAACTTTAGCTTGCGTCGCCCTCTTTTGATGGGCAAGTTTTGCAGCGCTAATTTCTTTATCTGATTCTATAAGAATAGGAACACTGCCGGCATTATGCCTCTGTTTTCTAGGAGCAGGCTTATCTACAGATTCAGCCTTTTCTGTTTTATTTGAAGCAGAGGCTTGAGCAACTAATATTTCAGATAAAAGCGTTCTTGATAAAGTGTTATTAGGTTCTAAAACGAGAATTTCGTTTAATTGATCGATGGCTGTCGCATACATTTTTTTTGACTGTAAACACAAAACACGGCCGTTAAGGACATCCACATCATCGCTTTCTTCGTTTTTTAACTTATTAAAAATGGGAAGGGCTTTTTCAAAGTCTTCATTTGTTACATAGGCATAAGCGATCGATTTTCTTGCGTCATAGGATTTGGGCTTTAACTTTTCACCAACCAATATGATTTCTTCTGCCCATCCCTCTTCGTTTTCTAATGCGGAAATGAGTTTATCAGTTAAATCGTCGGAGATAGGAATATTTAAAGTTGTTACGAGCTTCACTGCTTCTGTATATCGAGCAAGTTGAATAAGTAATGAAATTTTAGAATGGTTGGCATCTTCTACGTTTTTTAAACAAAGGTAATCAACATCCTCTAGTGCTTTTTCATATTCTCCTTTTTCATACAAATAGGAAGCTCGTAAATTTAAAAACCGAAGATTGTTTCCCCTTTTAACCTTTAAAAGAAGCTCCACTCCCCTTGCTTGATCCTCCATATCGAAGATAATATCTTTTGCTTCCCGGAACAAAGTTTCGATATCGAGGTTGTGATTATTTGGAAATACGTAATCAACAAGGAAATTAAACCATTCTCTCTTAGACTTATGCTTTACATATAAATTGATAAGTAAATTTAGACATCTTTCGTCGGGGTTTTCTTTGTAAAACTGTTTGAGCAATAAGATGCCGTTATCGATATCGCCGTTCTTTTCATAAATATTTTTTACTAAAAGGGTAAATGCCTGATCATAACCGATAAGAGAAATCGCTTCTTTAAGAGCAATTTCTGCCTCATCCAAGCGGTTTAACTTTGTTAAGAGAGTAATTTTATGCAAATGAAGGGTTTTAGAATGAGGCGTATCAATTAGAGCCTTTTCCACTTTTGCTAAAGCATTTTCACGCTCTTCAGGCGATTCGGCAAAATAAGAATAGGTTGCGATAACTCGTATTTTTAAAGCCCCGCGTATGTTGTGTTTTTCTACTTGTTGACATATATCAAGCGATTCCTTCGCTTGATTTCTATAAAATGATAATAGCTCGGATATATGGGAAAATCGAGGAGCTGCAACCATTACCGTTTTGGCGAGGAGCGCCATTTTTTGAGCTTCTTTTGCATCGCCTGCTTTTATCAGGAATCTCTTGTTGGATAGATTAGAAAAAGACGCGACAATTTTTTTAGCTTGAGACCGATAGGATATAGCTTTTTCAGGAATAAACTGCGCCGCGGCGAGTAATAATGTTGGATTAAACAATCTATAATATTTGTAAGTTTCTAGGAAATTTCCAATTTGTTGAGAATGGAACGTTTCCTTTTGTAGATCTTCAAAAATCAAATCCTCAATAATACGATTCGTTTTATATTTAAATGTCGTCAAAACAATTAATAGATTGTTTGCAGTCGCGGTTTGATTTAATCTTTTATTTGCAAGCCATGCGATCCATGTTGTTAAGACGTCTCCTGCTGAAGAGGGTATAGGGGGATATGCTGAGATAATTTTAGAATAATCCTCTAAAACATAATAAAGGTAACATTTTGCTGATTGATTTGAGGGCAAAGGCTTTAAAAGAAGAGAATGCTGCGTGCCTTTAAGCATGTGATAGTGAATGAAATGTAACCATTC
>CAZABG010000127.1:0-3996 GCA_964483465.1 uncultured bacterium | reverse complement strand
GCGTTAACATCATGAATAGAATAAACAACGCTGCAAAGTCATTTTTTAACTCTTTCAAACTAAAATTTCCTTTTACATAGCGCAGGGCCTCGATTTTTTTCTTAAGCAAATCTCCTTTAGGACTTGGGCGTTGATCAAGATAAAGGAGGGCATTCTCTGCAAAAGCGCTTGCATCCTGCGCGCCAAGCGCCTGTTTTTGCCAAACGCTTGCAGGATCGATCTTCTTCTTGCGGTATCGTAAAAATAAAGCCAGAAATAAAAAGGGAAGGATCCATTTGTTAGATAAAATAGGAATGGGTTTGACGAAGGGAATAACCCCCCTATCCTCTTTTAAAGTTTCAAATTCCGCCTGCGGATTCAAGCTATTCGCCTGAGCTATCTTTTCAGTCTTTTCTTGATAAGGCTCTATTTTAAGCGGAATTTCCTGACTCTGAATAATCTGATATTGCGCCTTATCGGGATCAAAATAGGCAAAAAAGACGGGAGCGATCGACGTGATTTTAGAGTTAACAGGCTTTAATTCATAAAAAAACTTCTTCTCGCCCTTTTTAACTTCCCCTTCAGGAGGCAGGTCGCTAAAATCAAAATTTCCGATAAAGCCAGGCTGACACGCGAGGATCAAGGGCTTTAAAGTTCCTACATCGCCATCGCCTGATAAGGTAACAATAAACTTAAATCGGTCTTGCACACGAAGTAAAGGTGGAAGATCAGCTTGGGACGTTATTTCAAAAGGCCCTATCGCCCCGTTAAAGAAAGGGGGTTTTCCCTCTTCAGGAAAGGGGAGCACTTTAAGCGTAAAAGGGGCAACCTGCGACTCTAAAGCGGGTTGTTGATAAATTTTTGAACCATTAGGAGCCGCGATATAGCTATATCCCCTTACACGCGATAAAGGAAAAGAATAGTCTCCAGGCTTTTCTATCTGCATGTTTTGCGTAATGGTTCTAATAGACAAATCTCCCTCCTCTTTATCCTCGATGATTTTTTCACCGAGCCTTTTGAAGGGTGTTTTATCAATTATAGGAAGCTCTTCTAGATCAAGGTCTATCGCACCCTTATAAAGGTATCGATAGCCAAGCACAATCTTTTGACCGGGATAAAGATTTTTGGGCGCCTCCAATATAGGCTCAATTTTTAACTCGCTTCCGGTAGAGCTCACATTTGTTCCGGGAGCTATGCCTTTAACTTCATAAGCGACGGCATTAGAGGCGATCCGTTTCCCATCAACAGATACGGAAATGGGCGAGATAGCTTTAAGTCCTTTCGTCTCTTTCGGAAGGGAAAAACGGAACCGGTACATCGTAACCGCTTCCGGCCCATCAAATGGGGTAGAGCTCTTTAGCTCTACTTGAAGCTTTCTTCCGTTTAATTTAAAACTCTCTTCATCGATTTTTGCCTTAGAGGGAACGGTAATCTGCACTTCTCCTGTAATGGGCTGATTTTCATAGTAAACTTCGCGATCAAGAAGAACATCGATATCGGCGAAAAGGAGTATAGGGAGGAGCAATAACGTAAGGATTACCATGGACGCTCCACGCTTGAACCGTTGATAATTTGCGGTTTTACAGATTCGTCTTGCCGCATCATATCTTGGAGCGATTGCACAGTCTCATTATTAGCCTCTTCCTGATTCGGTTTTTTAAAAGGCTCTTTCATGATTTTTAAAATCTCTTTTAAATAAAGAATCATCTGAAAAAGACCAAGCGTGCTTAAATTTTCGCCTGCCGCGATCATTTTTGCCTGATTAAACAAGGGATAGACTTTTCCCCAGTTTATTTTTTCACACCCCGTTTTGAGAAAATTTTGGACTTGGAACTGATAGGAAACCGCGTAAAAAGGGTCTAAGATATTCAAAAGGGTCTTTTGATTTTCAAAAAGGGTTTTCGGATCCATTTCATTTTGGGCGATAGAGATATAGCCCGCTTTAATTGCCGACTCGATAAGCTCTTGCGGCGTTTTAGAAAAAGAGGGCTTTAGTTTAGCCATCAAATCGTTTAAATAAGGATTATCGAAGGGATCCCCTTCAGGGATCTGTTTCAGACCCTCTTCTAAAAATTTAAGACCCTCTTCAGGATCTTTTTGCTCCAAATTTCGATAAGCTTCTTGAAGCGCGCTCAAATTCCACTTTTTTACCGCTTCATCTCCTATGTAGGTGGAATAGGTGCCCTCATTGATACGCTTCAACCACAAAGGAGCTGAATAGACAGGAAGATTTTGATTTTCTAAATAAGTTTGATAATTTTCTTTAATGACAATTTTTAATTTTTCAAGCTCATAATCGGGAGGACATTCAGGAAATGATTCTATGTTCTTTAATTTGCAGTGGGCGGATATGGCCTTATTTGCTTCAACTAGCGCAAGACGATAAAAATAGGGTGGGTGAAAATCTTCTGCAACACTTGTCCACATTCTTGCTTTAGCTTCATAAAAAGCCTTTAAAAAATAGGGATTGGTTTTTGGATCCGGAAGAATTGAAAATAAATTCAATGCCGCAAGATCAACCTGTTTCTCACCCAAATAAGTTAGGGCAACATTTAGCTTTTGCACTCCCTTTTGCCAATCGGTTGCAGGAGTTACTCCAAGATAAGATTCTCTTGCGCTCGCATACTGATCGGCTTCGTACAAATCAAGCGCAGGATCGGCATGCAATTGAAAAATGAAAACCAGTAAAGAAGCTCTTACCAAACTCTTAGGCAGAAAGAGTCCAAGGATTAGGAAAATAAGGCTTAATGCTAAAGGCCACTGAAAATATTCATCATAAATGAGATTTTTATCGGGCGTTGCGATTGACAGACGATTAAACCGGGCTTGTTTACTTACTGCGCTTGCGAATTCAGTTGGCGTTGTCTTTTCAAGCTCATAAAACTCTCCAAGCTCATTTAATAGATCCACATTCATTTTTGAAATGACAGGCTTGCCTTTGTACGTAATTTCTGGAACTTCTCCACCGGTAGCGGATCCTACGCCAAGAACGACAAAGGGGTGTGGAAACGCTTTTTTAATGGCAGCGATTCTTTTTTCTTTTTCAGCCCCGCTTAATACCTCGAGTTCCGTATCATCGCCGTCGCTAATCAAAAGAAAAGTTTTTTCCGGTCCGAAGTTAGCTTTTGCTAATTCCTGAAGCACTTTTTCAAAATCGGTTCCCGGAACGCCATTATCGTTAATTGTTATTTCTTTTGCCATTAATCGGAAAAATAGGTCGTCGAAGGTACGCGGAATCTTTTTTGATAACTCCGAACTAAAAATGTAGAGCGTAAGATAGGCCCCATCCAAATTTTTAATCAATTCATCCAAAGAATCTAAAGCCCTTTTTAAACGGGGCTCGCGCGTCATTGTGTCCTTCGTTCCCATGGAAGCTGAAACATCAAGAAGGACAACCAAATCAACGCTCTTTTGCTCTAATTGACGCATCTTTTTATCGAGCTTAATCTCCTCGGCTGAATAATGAGGATTGCCTCTCGGCCCCATCCAAGCGATGATTAATGCTCCTAGAGAAAGCCACAAACACAGATTTTTCAAGGGAGTGAGCGCTTTTGGAGTTACGGAAAACCCTATTTTTTGCCCTTTGAAAAAGGCAAAAAAAACTAAAAGCCCTAAGAGTCCCCATACAAGCAACAAAGGCCATAACTCTCCATGCGAAAAACTCATGGAGATACCCTCAAATAGGTGGCCCGTAAAATGATTAAGAGCAAAAGAAGGCTAAAGGCGCCTAAGAAAAAGGGGTAAGTGTAGCTGACGCGTTCGTATAAAGTGGGCAGCTCCGAGGGATTTAAAGGCTCTTTAATTTCACTTACTTCAAGTTGATTGATGGTCTCCATGATTTCAGAAACTTGAGACGGCCTTTCGATTAAGAAAAACGCCCCGTTTGTCATTTCCGCTATTCGCTTCATTTCGTTTAAATTCGGCAAATATTTATCCTGATTTAATCTCGGCTCAACATATAAAACATATATTATTATGTCAATATCTTTTTCGTAATGATCCTCATGGCTAAGCTCC
>CAZABG010000126.1:0-4213 GCA_964483465.1 uncultured bacterium | reverse complement strand
TTTAACTTTAGAGGCGCAGAGACGCGGAGACTTTAGAGAAGAAAATTTGTTACTTTAGAGACCAATGAGATCACTGAGATTATGAGAAAGCTCTCTTTGCCCAGAAGGTTTATTTTCCAGTAAGACTCTATTTCTTAAATTTAACAGTGGGTCGGAGCATAAAATTGTAGTTTGTGTTTGTTAACTGCTGATTTATCATTGGTGACAATGTTATTCTCAAAAAATCTCAGTGATCTCACCGGTCTCACTGTTAAAAAAAAGCTGTAACCACAATCAACCGAACAACCGAACCAAATTCAATCGTAAAAAAGATCCTCTAGCTGTGATCAACTAGAGGATTATATAGGTTAGGATTTCTTTTCTGTTTTTGGTGTGGATGAAGCTGCGGCAGCTGCCGGTTTTGCGGCTATCGCATGCTCAGGCGCGTCTTTTTCAGCAGGCGACTTGAGCTGCTTTACTTTTTTAGCAGGAGCCGGTTTTTTGGCGGCCGCTTTTGGAAGCGCTGCTTTTTTAGCCTTTTCATCCAAAATCTGCTTTCTGACTTCTTCAACATTTTTTACTCTGAAAATATCAGTGAATTTAACATCCTTGAGATTAGGATCGTGTGGAAGGCCGATCCCTTTATTAGAAAGGGTTTCATTCCCCGCCACGCCGCCATATTTATAGGCGTCTATCGCTCGATTGATCTGTCTTTCAAACTCTGCGAATGCTTCATAAGCTTTTGTTAAACCCTCTTCTAAAGCCTTCTTTTTATCTTCCAGCTCTTCTTGATGTTTTACATGAGCGCCGACAGAATTTACGATCGTTGTAGCAGAAAGACCGGTATCGCGTTTGATCTCTTTTACTTTTTCAGGAGTGATCATGACGCGATTCGGCACAATTTTTAATTTGTAGCGATTATCTAGTTTTTTGACCAAATTAGGAAGTTTGGCATTCCATGTTTTAACTTCGTCATTGAAAACTTTAATCATCTCTTCGATTTTAACCTTTGCAGGTTCCATCTTAGAAACGGGATCGCGTTTACCCGGCTTGTCCTCAGCCTTCATGAGCTTAGAACATTCCTCGATACGATATTTTCGAAGCTCTCTTCTTTTTTCAACGAGAAGATCAACCGTTAATTTCACTCTCTCGACGTGAGAGAGTGGTTTTGGCTTTTCCACAGCTTGAGTACTTGCGATTGCTGCAGGTTTTGCGTAAGGCTTTCCTGATAGAAGATGAAAGGATCTATTTATACGTTCATACATCAATCTT
Source organism: uncultured bacterium (assembly GCA_964483465.1). GTDB lineage: Bacteria > Chlamydiota > Chlamydiia > Chlamydiales > Parachlamydiaceae > CAZABG01. The sequence goes on along the minus strand of CAZABG010000126.1, from coordinate 2,962 downwards.
TTCGCTTCAGGATCGCTGCTATGAGCTTGCTTATAAATTTCTTGTAATGAGGAAGCCAGATAGTTAATCGCTTCTGCCTCCTGCATGATTCCTTCAGTTGGAAAGTTCTTTGTTTGAGGCGTCGCTTGTATTAAGTCTGAAAGCCAATTTGTCAAACTCATATTACCCCTCGGCTTTAGCAGTCTTATGTTTATGCTTCTTTTTTTTCTTTTCTTCTCCGGCAGGAGCTGTTGCAGAAGGGGCAGCAGCAGCGGGGACAGGTGCCGCAGCGTTTTCTGTTTGTGTGGCACCCTCTTTTTTCTCTTCTTTCTTTTCGGCTTTTGGGTCTTTATCTGCAGCTGCCGGCTTGCCTACAGGCTTAGGAAGCAGATTTTTGATATTTTCGATACGATACATTTTTTCGAGACGTTTCGGATCGGTCGAATATCCTACTCCAAATGCATTACCAACGGTTCTCCAATTTGTTCTTGATATAACATCTTTATTCACCCAGCAATCCAGGAAATAATGCGTCTCTCTTTGAACCTTTTCGAAAGCTTTGGTGATTCCTTCATTTAAAACAGTAAGGTGTTGCAAAGCAGACTTTCTTTCTTTTAAGATCGTCTCTTGTTTTTCAAAATGATCTTTAACTTTTGAATCAGAAAACCCAAATTTCTTTTTGACTTTAGCAAGTGCTGCTTCATCCGTTTTTTCAATGACTACATGCCCGGCAATAAGCTTGCTTTTCACTTTAATTTTGTTGTTAAGTGTTTTGTACAACTTAACAAATTCATTCATCAAATCATTGTTTTTTCGAATAAATTCGTCGACCTTTTCACTATTGCGATCTACTTTCTTGAATTCTCCGCCTTTTGAGGTTTCCTTTAACTTTATATTTTCTAAATCATCAATTTGTTTTGTATTTATGAAGGCGGTTAAAGCAGAAGAAATTTCACCGAAAAGTAAATTTACCCTCTTTGTTAATTCATCAATTTTATATTCAATGCCGGGCTTTTTAACGGGCTCAGCTTTAACTGCTTTCTGTGGATTATCAAGCGTTTTTCTTGCTTCATCGATAAGTCTTTTTACGAGCTCTTCTCTTTTGCTTACTTCAATTGGATTGTCATAAGCCCGTACAATTCCTGAAAGAAGTCTATTATACTGCGATGCGAGTTTGCCTTTTGCAGCAAGTTGTTGCTGCAACGTTTCGACAACGGTAGGAAATTCTTTTTTATTCGGGGGGGTGGCGGCAGCGACGGGGGGTGGGAGTGCAGTTGAGATAGAAGCAACAGCGGCGGGTGTAGCCATATTAAACCTCCTTAAAAATTTTAAAATTTAATCTAGACTTCCCGAGGTTTTAGAGTCTATCACTATTTTAAAATTTATTTAGCTCCGCCAGTTTCTATCAATTGATGCCAATAGGTAAGCAAAGAAGGGGAAAGGTAGTGATCTAGCTTATGAAAATTAATTGGCCAGCGATGCGTGGTTTCCGTGTCGATGAAGGCAATTTTACCCTCTTTACAATAGGGAATGTTGTCTACAAAATTACAGTCTTGAGCTCCTGTGTCCTGAATTATATGATATAAATGCCAAAGAGTTTCCCGATTAGGCTTTGTTTTCCATTTATCTCGGTTTTTTTCGCGCGGCAATATATCGATAAATTCCGCCACTAAAAGAAAATGCTGTTCGTTTAAATAGAGGGGAGGTTTATGCGAACTCTCAATCTTATAAATCCATTTCTTTGGGGTTGTAAAATATTTTTCACAGTTGCGTGAATCTATGACTTCTTGAATCGCGTTGCGTCCCTTCACTCTATATACGCAATACATCCAATCAAATTTATCCAAGTGCTCATCTAGGTATGTTTTAATGACATAGTTAGGAAGTTTTTTATGCATCAAAACACGCATGCCGCTCGTATGGCGCTCCCCAAAAGAGCTGAAACCCGCTGCATAAAGACTTGCATCGTTTTGGATTATCCGGAAATCATTTTCTTTAAATATTTTATCCAGCGCTTTTTTTACCGGGTGGTTCTCTTCGATAAGAAAAGGTCTAACTTCGTTAAGGATTCCCTCGTCAAGTTCGTAACTAGATAATATTGTTATGAATAATAGCCCGATAATGAGCTTTCGCATTTCATTTTACCGCTTTATATAACCACTTTATCATAAAAACTGTAAATGTTACTAGAGCCGTAGTGATTAATGCAGCAGTTAAACTCGAAAAGAAAAAAAATGTGTCTTTAAAAAAGAATATAAAACTAAATAGAAAAGTGAAAATTGCGATTAGCAGAGTTACATTATCGATGTATCGGCGTAAATCCAGCATATTTCCCGAGGTATTGATTTTTTTTCCCAACTTAGCTTAAAAATTGGATTTTACCAAGGATAAATCCATGAAATTTTTACAAGCCATTGTTAATCCTTTTACTAAACTAGGGGAATGGCTGCAAAATTATTTTTTATTAGCCGTTCGAGTTATATGGGGTCTTCTTTTTATTTTTCCGGGCTGGTCTAAACTAATTGATATAAAGGGAACGGCAGTAGGTTTCGCAAAACTGGGCATTCCTTACCCCGACGTATCGGCTTACCTCGCAGGGGGAGCTGAATTTTTTGGGGGAATTCTTTTAGTTGTCGGGTTATTTTCACGCATCGTATCGCTTCCATTAATCATTACGATGATTGTTGCCTATGCAACCGTCCACGTAGAGGCCTTTGGCAAATTATCGGAAAACCCGGAAGCCGTCTTTCAAGAGCATCCATTCAACTTCTTAATGGCGTCGCTCATAGTTCTGTGCTTTGGCCCTGGCCGATTCTCGCTCGACTCCGCCTTCGGAATCGAACGCAGCAAATAAAAATGAATGAAGGCGGATTTAAAGAGTTATTCCGCCTTCATTAGACCTCTTTCAAAATTCGCTTTGATTGATAAAATTAGCAATTTTTGTGCAGATTTATTGCAAAATTTTGAGAGCATATGCAGACAT
>CAZABG010000125.1:0-4251 GCA_964483465.1 uncultured bacterium | reverse complement strand
GTGTTGGGGAAGTGCTGCATTTAAATGTTCAAACGGGCGAACCAATCGTCATTAACTCTTCTAGCAAAACCCCTGTACGAAACGATAGATACTATAATCTCCTAGCGCAAGTCAAAGTCTTTGCAGGCTGCATTCAATTTAAAGAGCCAAAAGAGATTAAAGGAATAGATGATTGGATGGCGGGATTAAATAATGAGCAGAAAAAAAATCTGATTGCCTACATCGCAAGAATACACGGCGTTTCATCTGTCACGCTCATTCCGAACTGGAAAGATTCCCCTCTAAGCCGGCATCTTGATCCTGCAAAAATCTATGTATAAACTATTCTATGAGCGCTTTCCAAACTTCCCTGTTTTCATCAGATAGGAATTTGGTCAGCTTTTTAAACCAGACTTTTTTTAGGCCGTAGCTTTGCGTATCGATAAAAGCGATGCGTCCATCATGCGAAAAAGGAATGTTGTCGGGCTTGGCGCAATCTTGCAGGCCTAGGTCTTTTAGAAAATGATAGAGGGTGGTTAAAAATTCAGGAGTGATCGCATCGCTTTTCCAAATCGCGTAATTCTCATCGTTTGAAACAAGATCCATGTCGTCTTCGATAATGATCGTATATTTAGGATAATAATCAGGATCGGGTTCGGGCTCATCCGGCAGTAAGTAGATCCATTTATTCGGTACTTTCATTTGAGAGGATAAGCCTCGTGCGGCAATTTCCTGACGTACAAGATTTGCTCCATTAATACGAAGCTTCCAAAAGTGGTATTCAGGATTCATGCTATGGAACCGCTGCGAGTCAAGATAGAGTTTAAAGACGTAGCCCGGCAATGCAGGATGTTTTGTTACTATCAGGTGGGAAAAATCACGAGGCTTCGACTTAAGAAACCCGGCATCGACCAGCGTTTTTAAATTGAATAGGACTCTTGACTCGCTAAAAATCGAGTCTAATATCGGTTTTGCCGGATGATCATCCGGAAGAAGATAGGGAGCAAGTTCCGCTTTTGTTTTTGAATCGAGCCCGCTTTGAAGAGAACATAAGCAAAAAAGATTAATAATAAAGCCAAGAACCCACATAAAATCCTCCCCCTTCTCCTACCCATCTACCCCAAACATGTCGATATACCCCCAATGTAAGTGCGATATAATCACAAAATGGGGCGACAACGATCTCGCCTTTAAGGCGAAGCAGCCGATAGTTAGGATTTAATGCGATAACATGCCTATCATAGCGGCTTTCATGGCTGTCGAGCGAATATTCTAGCTCAGCCGTACCTATAAATTGAAGCCATTCATAAATATTTACGCCAAGAGCGCCCATTGCTCTAATTTGATCGGAAGGTTTTCCATTATAATAGCGATAGCCTAAAAGCGTATCTATCCATCCGCGCGAAAAATATTTTGAATATAGAACGCTTGCTTGAACTCCCCACTCGCCATAACGAATGGGATTTTTTCGATCTCCCATCGGAATGATCGCTCTTAGTTCAGAAGATACAGCCCCGCAATCTTGCTCCCACCAAAGATGTTTCCATCCGGCTTCGCTATCGCGGAATTTTTTTGCATCTCCGCTATAGGATTCTTTCGCTTGCACATAAGAACATTCAGCAAAGAGAGCGTCGCAGGAAAATAGTGCATATTCTAGATAAGCTTGCCCTTCATGCGACTTAAAAGTGTCGTAGGCTTTTAGACTTTTCCCATTTCGATTCCAAAAACGATCGGTATTGTAATTCGAATAATTAACAAGCAAATCAATCGATCCTCTTTCGGCGATGAAAGCGGTTTCATGATGAGGCATTACGGCGGATATTGCGAAAGGGACAGCCAAAAGAAAGCATTTATAAAACTTACTCATCTCGTTACTTTTCAATAAAGAGATGAGAAATTAATGGCTATTATATTTTTTTGAATTTTATTTTGTTAATCCCATTTAATGCGGCGACACGATACCCTTCCGCGTAGGTGGGATAATTGAAAACCTGATCGATAAAATAGTCGATTTTTGCGTTAAAACTTTTCGCGACCTGGCCAATGTGTATGACCTCTGTCGCTCCGCGCCCGATAATATGCACGCCAAGAATTTCGAGCGTTTCTGCATGGAATAAAATCTTGAACATGCCGACATTGCTGCCTGTAATATGACTTCTCGCGATTTCATAATAATAGGCTCTTCCCACTTCATAATGGTAGCCGAGCGCTTTTAAATCCTCTTCTGTGAAGCCGATAGAAGAGATTTCCGGTATCGTATAAATTCCGATCGGATAAAAAGTAGGAAAGGGGTGCGTTTCCGCGCCAAGCGCATTTCTTGCGGCAAGTCGTCCTTGTTCCATACTGGTCGAAGCAAGAGAGGGGCCTCCGATAACATCACCCACGGCATAGATATGAGGCATCGTCGTCTGAAACATGGTATCTACTATGATATACCCTTTTTCATTCAATTTAACGCCTGCGTTTTCAATATGAAGATTATCTACATTCGCTTGCCTACCTAAGGCATAAAGAAGCGCATCAGATCGAAGTTCCGTTCCATCCTTACATTTTACGTATGCCTTATCCCCTTCCCTTTTTACAATTTCGGGTTCGGTATTTCCCTTAAAAGAAAGGCCGAGATCCGTAAGAGCCGTTTGAAGAAGAATACCGATTTCTGAATCGATAAATGGCAATAGGTGGTCCTTTTTATCAATGATAGTCACTTCAGTTCCAAGCGCTGAAAAAAAGCTCGCGTATTCAGATCCTATGATACCGCCCCCAAGAACAATCATGGTTTTGGGAACTTTTTCAATTTGTAAAAGGCGAGTCGAATCTAAAATAACATTTTTATCAAAAGGAATATTGCTCGGATTGCGAGGCTTGGAACCGGTCGCGATTATGATATTATCGGCTTCAATCTGAAAGCTAAGGCGGTAATCTCTATCTAAAACCAACAGCATATGAGGATTTTCAAAACGCGCTGTCCCCATGATTAATTGAATGCCGTTTTTCTTAAACTGACGATAAACAAGATCTCTTTCTGCATTTACGACTTGATAAAGGCGGTTGTTCAGATCTTTGATGTTTAGCTCATCCATTTTATACGGCTTAGTGCCATAAAAATTTCGATCGTAAAAGCCCGTAAGGTCAATAATGCCTTCTCTTAAAGATTTTGATGGAATCGTTCCATTATAAAGGCAATTTCCACCGGGATCGAGCCCCGCGTCAACCACTACTACTTTTTTTCCTAGCTTTGCAGCCTGGATAGCCGCTTTCTGGCCGGAGGGGCCAGAACCTATCACTAAAACATCGACCTTGAGTTCTTCCATAAAATATGTACTATAGAATTATAATTTAATTATGGCAAAGATCGATTACTCAAAATCGGAGAAATTGCTCTCCGATGCTCTTTTGAAAATGTCAGTCAAACAGCTTCTTATGCTGGCTGATAAACCCGGATCTTTTGAAAATCCAAACGATCCCAATTCACTTCCCTCCATGCAGGCTCGAGTTATTTTATTAGAATTTATGGATCGAGACCTTGCATCCCTTTCTTCCGTAAAAGGACCGCACCAGGAAAAAATCGGAATTTCGCGCCCAAAACTTAAAAAAATTATAGACAGGGCCTCGGAAATCAAGCTGGATGATTGGAAAAAGCTCAAATTAGTGAGAAGCAGAATCCTAAAATATAAAAAAGAATTGTGGGATCAAATCCCCCATTTAAGCGACGAGGAATTGGTCGATTTAGGACGCAAGAAGAGCAAAAACCAGCGTTTTAACGTAAAAGATAAATGGCTGCCCCTGAAATAAGGATGAAGGCGGAAGGCAGAGGGAAGGATGAAGGCGGAAGGCGGAAGGCAGAGGGAAGGATGAAGGCAGAAGGCGGAAGGCAGAATAGCAACAGAATGGGCGCGCTAAAAGCGCGCTTGTAATTATTGCCGCTGAAAGCGGCCCCATTCCGCTCAACGAGCGGCCTATCTATCCGCTGAAAGCGGCACAATCTGTCGCTATTCTGCCTTCCGCCTTCTGCCTTCATCCTTCGTTGCTATTCTGCCTTCCGCCTTCTGCCTTCATCCTTCGTTACTATTCTGCCTTCATCCTTCCCTAAGCCTTCCTCCTTTTTCTTGTATACACTTTAAAGCTGATTTGTTATTATGCTGGCTTAATTTGGAGCTGTTTTTATGACCAGAGAATGTGAAGTTACCGGCAAGCGCCGCTCAAGAGGATGCAAATACGCTATTCGTGGTATCGCGAAAAAGAAAAAAGGTATTGGTCTTAAGGTCACCGGCA
>CAZABG010000124.1:0-4408 GCA_964483465.1 uncultured bacterium | reverse complement strand
GCGGTCCGCATGTCAGAGTGGATTCCAGTTGCTATTCTGGATATGTTATTCCGCCTAATTACGACTCAATGATCGCAAAATTGATTGTAAAAGGAAAAGATCGTAATGAGGCCATTTCTCGAGCCAAAAGGGCTCTAAAAGAGTTTCATATTGGGGGTGTTCATTCCACCATCAAATTCCATCAATTTATGCTTAACCATAAGCCTTTTCTAGAGGGAAAATATGACCTTCTTTATACCGATAAGATTATAAGCGAAGGGACTCAGTTTTCGGGAGACTAACAACTTTAGCCTTTGTTGGATTTAAAAAAATAATTGATACTTCGTGGCTCCGGAAAAGCTCCAACAACATATTCATTATGAAAAAAAATGTTAAAATGGTAATATTATCTCTAATATCTTTATTATTTCTTAATAATAATTTATTAACATTCAATCATGTTATTTTTAAAAGCAGACGGAACTAACCTAGCGAGAGTTGATGCCCCAAAGCCAAGCTTTTGGAGTTCGATTTCAAATATTTCGAAAACGACGAAAGTTGCGATCGGTGTATTTGCTACAGGTGCAGCCGTCGCTGCATCCGCTATTTCTTTTGGTGCGATACCTTTAATCGCAGGTGGTGCGATCGCTCTTGCGGGCGTGGGTATTTATGCTTATGGAAAAATATCTCAAGCGATTGAAAGAAGGTCTTATGTGAAGCCTATTTTAAAAGCTCCTCCAAAAGATTTTGATTATATGTACGTAGCTCCCCAGAATCGCGGTGGAAATGCGGCTCCTCTTGCAGTTGTTGCATCTCCTGTCGCTGCCGCTCCAAAACAAGGTGCTGCTGCTCCAAAAGTAGCTGTCGCTCCAAAACAAGTTCCGGCTCCTGCCGTTGTTAAGAAAGCAGTGCCTGCAAGTGCTGGAAAAGAGAACGAGAATAAATCTAGCGTTTCAATGATATTCCCGAATCGCATCATTTCGCTTGGACAGAAAGTATCTTCGCAAGCAGCTCCAAAAATGAGTTCGGTTAAGCCGCTAGCAAATTCTAGCCGTCAGCAAATCTTGGCTTAAATTTCGCCTATTCCGTATATTACTTTTCAAATTATTGAGAAATTTACTCAGTCTTTAATCATTCTTTACACAAATGAGTGATACCTATGTCGTTTTTAGAAAGACCCTTCTAAAGACAAAGCTACAAATTGGGAATTAAACATGCGCAAACTATTATTACTCGCATTTTGCTTGAGCACACTTAACGCAGAAGTGCAGACGGAAGAAAAGCCGATCGGCACAAGAGAAATGTCACCTGTAGAAAGACACGCGATACTTGAAATGAGAATTAAACGTGATGAAGATCCAACTTCAGCTCTAACTGAAGGCGAAGTTCTTGAAGCTAAAAAAGGCTATGGCACTACTCTTGATTATACCTCGCATATGGGTGCATACCATCATCCCATTATGATACATCCCCTTGGAGATGTAGTTGAGCTTGAAGATGGTTCAAAGTGGGGTGTTTATTACGGCGATCGTAATAAATCTTACAATTGGCTTACAACAGACACACTTAAAATTACACCTAACAAAGCCTGGTTTAGCTCTTACGCTTACCGTTTAACAAATTTGAACACCGGAGATTCGCTCGAAGTGAATCTGATTGGCCGTCCTATGACAGTTATCGATCCCTACACTTTAGTTTATCAAAATAGAGTCATCGTCGCGATTGACTATTTTCAAAAGGAAATCTGTTTAAATGATGGTTCGATCTGGAGTATCAGTGGATTTGATGGAGCGGTTCTTGACAAATGGCTCATTCTTGATGCGATCATTATTGGTCATAACGATGGATTTTTCTCCTCTACCCGTCCTAATATCTTGATAAACTGCGAAACGAATAGTTTTGTAGAAGCGCGTTGCTTAAACTAAGGAAATAAATATGAATACGACTGAAGCTTTTTCTCCATCTGTAGGAAGGTTTGAAGAGACGACAACTCATTGCAACATGTGCGATGGTGTTGATAATGTTACGACAATAGCGATCGCTATCTTAGTGATAGGAGTAGCTGCAGTCGTTTTCGCACCGATTTTGCATCCTGTGCTATTGGTTCCGGGAGCTGTAATTGCGGTTGCTGGGGGAGGTGTTTTCCTTTTTAGTTTTGAAGCGCCAAGAACCTTTGTGACAAGTTTGCCTACTTATTTTTCAGAATATAGGCCTTCTTATTCCTCAAGAGGGTATTCGTCATATGCTTCCACGTCTTCTTATGCAGCGCCTGTATATGCAAGACCTGCAAGATCGGCATATCCTAGCTCAAGCGCTTATGTCTCGAATGGGGGATATGGCGGCGTTGGCGTCTTCCAAAGAAGATAATTTTATATCGGGCATGTCTATAGACATGCCCGATGAAGGATGAAGGCGGAAGGCATAACGATAAAGGCAGAAGGCGGAAGGCAGAAGGCAGAATAGCGACAAAAAGCACCTCTTTAAGCGGATTAATTAGATTTCGGCAGAATCCGGCAACACGCTTAATTTACAAGTGCGCGAATAGCGCATCCATTCTGTCGCTATTCTGCCTTCTGCCTTTATTATGTTGCCTTCTTAAAAGTTTCGATCGGCTCGATCTTTTTGATAGTGTTTTTCAATCCTTGTAGCGACCTCTTCCGGATCGTCTGTAACGTAGAATAAGTCGAGGTCATTTTCAGATATGCACTTCATTCTTAGCATTTCGGCTTTGATCCAATCGATTAAGCCCGCCCAATAACTTTTTCCCATCAAGAATATGGGGAAAGGATGAATTTTATTGGTTTGAATAAGAGTTAAGGCTTCAAATAATTCATCAAGCGTCCCAAAGCCTCCAGGTAAAAAAACATAGCCTTGCGCATACCTTATAAACATTACTTTTCTGATAAAGAAGTATCGGAAGCTTAAACGATATTTTGCATCGATATAGGGGTTTAAATCGGGCTCTGTCGGAATGTCGATGCCAAGTCCGCAAGAGGGGCCTTTCACATTTTGCGCCCCTTTATTCGCGGCTTCCATTAAGCCTGGACCCCCGCCTGTAATAATCGCAAATCCTTTTTTCGAAATAGCTTCAGCAACTTCCGTTGAAAGTTTGTAATAGGGGCTTGAACTATCTAATCTTGAAGATCCAAAAATTGAAACGGAAGGACCTAGATCGGTCATTGTTTCAAATCCGTCTACAAATTCAGAAATGATTCTAAATACGCGCCACGAATCGGCAGTAAAATTGCCGTCGGGGTCGCCTGGAGGATGATTAATAAAGCCGGGCATTCTCTTAAAATGGAGGCAAAAGAGATTATTTCCAAGGAATTTTTATTTATTTTAGTTATTTCAACAATATTTTAGAAAGGATGCGATCGAACCTTGTTTTGCGAATGGGTCCATCCGATTTTAAGTTTCCATTCGCCACTTCATGCAAGTTTTCAATGGCGATAAAGGCGTTTGAATCTTCTCTATAGACAAGCTCTTTTAGATCGGCAAGCTGGAGACGTTCCGCGATAACGTACAAGATTTCTCTTTCGTCGCCAGAATAACCACCTCTTCCGTACATAATCGTAAGCCCTAGGCCAAGTTCATTAATAATGGCATCGGCAATAGCTTTTGATTTTGTCGAAATGATCAGGACTGACTTCGTTTCATCAAGACCTACAATCACCGAGTCCATAATCTTAACGACGACAAAATAGGTGATAAGGGAAAGGATAGGTGGGTGCCAATCACGGAATACAAGGCCTGCCGCGCCAAACACAAAAACGTTGCAGACGAGAACGACCTGGCTAACGGTAAAGCCTGTCTTTCTATTAATGATAATGCCCAAAATCTCGGTTCCATCAAGGCAGCCCCCGCGCTTAATGATTAAGCCGATACCGATACCCAGGATGGCGCCGCCAATAACGACGACCTCGAGTGGATCGCCCGTAAACTGGATATCCAATACCTTATGGACAAGAACAAGCGAGCCTGCAAAAAGGAGGTTTGCTACCAAAATATGGATGACGAACATTTTCCCGATCGAGCGATAGGCAAGCCATAAAAAGGGGAGGTTCAAGGCTAGGAGGAAAAAGGGAATGAGGTTTTTGCCGAATAAGTTGCCAAGAATCATGGCAACCCCTACGACGCCGCCGTCAATCAGGTTATTGGGGATTAAAAAGACTTCAATCGCAAAAGCTGCTAGGAATGCGCCAATCGCCATCCAGAAATAGGTAAAAAACTCAGTCCAAAAAGATTTGTGTACAGGATGGGATGCGTGCATAAGGTAATAATTATACTACAATTTTAATTAGAATTCAATAATTATTTAATGCGATTGTTCATCGACGGAACGCCAATGAAAGAATCGCGGGAGACGGGGCTCGAACCCGCAACTTCCGCCGTGACAGGGCGGTGCTCTAACCAATTGAACTACTCCCGC
>CAZABG010000123.1:0-4551 GCA_964483465.1 uncultured bacterium | reverse complement strand
CCTAATAGCAGTTCGTATTCAAGGCATGGATCATTAAACTGTCCATAACGGTGAGAGCTTGATTCTAAGGAGGAACCCATAATCGCTCCGCCTACCGTGATTTTTTTAAATTCAGCAATAACCGGAGAATTTTTCCCTAAGGGAAGCAGCGCTTTTACTAAATCTTCTTGAGTGACATAGGGTTCTGCCCAAATGGCGTCCTCTTCGATTTCAACGATATGGTTTAACTTTGAAAGGGAAAGCCTGGGACTTTTTTTCTTATATCCTTTAGCGCGCATCACATGCGATGCAGGACTTTCCTCATTTGAAACGGAAGACCGCCCATTTAACCACTCAACCATCTCATTTTGAATCTGTTGTGTTAATTGATTATGCCTCTTTATCATAAGATTACAGGTTAATGATGGATCATAATTCTCGCAATGAAGTTTAATGAAGATATGATTGCAACCCTTGTAAGCTTGGTTATTGCGCTTATCCTGTTTATTTTTCCCCATACAGATATTAATGATGCGGAAATAGCTTCGGTACTGCGCTGGTTTTTTATCGTGTCCGCTTTTAGCTTAATAACAGTGCCTCTTGTGCACGCGTTTACATGGATTCCCCTTCAAAAAGGGGAACAAAATTCAACGCCGCATCTTATGGAATTGTTTTCAAAAGACAAAAGAATCCATGTTAAGACAACGCTGCTTCTATTGTTTCCATTAATTTCTTTGGGATTAATCGTTTTAGATGCTTTCGGACAAGGATTTGATAAGTTTTACCTTATCCTTATCTGGATTGTTCTCTTTGGCCTCATGATCGACACATTTAATCTTCTATTAAGACGTATCAGAAGCTTTTTAGACCCCTTTAAATCGGTTCAAATTTTTACGGACGAAGCAAAACAAGCCATAAAAAACGATAATGTAAATGCGATTGCTGAATCGATAGACAGCCTTTACGAAATAGCCACAAGAGCCTACGATCGTTCAAATACATCCCTTGCTTCTCAGGCGATTTATGAATTGAAGGAAATCGGAGTCCATTTTTTAAGCGCATCAAAAAGTTTGCCTAACTTAAATCAAGAACTTAGCGATTTTGAAACTAAGAAAATCGATACGGTCGGCTATACTTTTTCTTATCTAATTTCACGTCTCACTCTTCTTGCTGAAAAAGCCATCCAAAAACGATATGATCCGCTTGTTAATCAGATTATCAGTTCTCTTGGACGTTTGACTATAAGCGCCGCAAAGTTCGACATGACCATGACGAGCGCCCCCCTTCAAGCCATTGGCAGCATTTCTACTCAAGCGGTCAAAACCGATATGCGCGATATAGGGCTTAAGACCCCTTATCTGCTCGTCGAAGTGGCGCGCTCGATCTCTAAAGAGGCCGACTTCAATTATCAAGAAATCAAGACTCCTTTTAACTCTCTTCTTTCCGCGATCGATGCCATGGATAAAGAGCTTTTCAAACAAGACAAAAGTATTAGCATCGACACTTTCAAACAGCCGTATATCGCTTTAATCAACCTATTTTCAGAACCTGTGTTTGCCGATCATCAGGATGGGCCGGCGTTAAAAGCCATCGCGACGCAGTATCTCGATGAATATAAGACGCTCGAGAGCGTACTGGTAAGCATTCCCCCCTTACCGCAAGTATAATCTCCCTTGCCCGATAGCTGTTATACCCGTGCCCGTGTGCGTGCCCTTGCGCGTGTGCGTGCCCGTGTGCGTGCCCGTGCCCGTGCCCGTGTGCGCATCCTAATAAAAAATTAACCAAACTGGGCGAAAGCTTCTTCGTTAACGGGGTTTCCGCCGTATTTTAAAGGCGTATAGTTCGCGAATTGGGCGATTTCCTTGCGATAGGTAAGGTTGATTGACCCGACGGCGCCGTGACGGTTTTTACCGATGATTAGTTCGGCCATACCCGGTTTATCCATTGGATCGTAGTATTCGCGACGAAGAAGGAACATAACAATATCCGCATCCTGCTCGATCGATCCCGATTCACGAAGATCGCTCATCATGGGGCGGTGCCCTTGACGCTCTTCCACTTTACGCGAGAGCTGAGAAAGACAAAGAATGGGCACATTTAACTCACGAGCAAGGTTTTTAAGCAAACGAGAGATTTCAGAAATTTCATTCTGCCGGTTTTCCATCGCTTTGAATGAACCTGAGCCCGTAATAAGCTGAAGATAGTCGATAACGAGAAATTCGATGTTATAAACTTCTTTCATGCGCCTTGCACGTGCGCGAAGGTCGGTAATTTTTAGTCCAGGCTGATCATCAATCACGAGGATTTGGTTTTGCATCTGATGAACCGCGCTAAATATACGCTGATATTCGATACCGGATAGATTTCCGGTTTTGATTTTATCCGATTCCACTTCCGATTGAGAACATACGATACGATGCACAAGCTGTTCCGCACTCATTTCAAGCGAGAAAATGCCGACCGGCATATTCGATTTGAAGCAGAGGTTTTCTGCAAAGTTAATCGCAAGCGCGGTTTTTCCCATCGCAGGACGAGCAGCCAAAATCATCAAGTTGGATTTATTAAATCCATTAAGCATCTTATCGACGTCGTTGAAATGCGTAACAAGACCCGTAATTCCCGGATCTTCAGGCCCTTTTTCTTTAAACTTTAATTGACGCTCTTCTAGCTCCTTGAGGAATGGCGTTCCGGATTCTGATTTTACTCCATTGAAGATGTCTGCAAGAAGCTTCCCGCTATTTTGGCCGGTCGATTGACTGATCGTAAAAAAGAGATTTTGCGCTTCATCAAGCGCTTGATTGACATCGGCCGGGCTATCTAAGGCCTTTTTTTCCACGCTCTGAGCTGCGTGGATCATTTTTCTTAAAACCGACTTGTTCTTTACGAGATCAACATACTCTTCGATGTAAGCGGATGTTCCCGCATACTGGGCAAGCGTCATAATATAGGCTGCCCCGCCAACCGCCTTGAGCTTATCCTGACGCTTAAGCTCTTCGCAAATAAGATGGACATCGGCCGGTTTTTCTAATTTATAGGCCGTTTTGAGGGTTTGAAAAATAGTTTTATGCTCTGTAAAATAGAAATCAGAGTCATCTAGTTGATCGGCTGCTATGTTTAAGGCGTTGATACTCCCCAGCATGCAGCCAAGCACCATCATCTCGGCTTCTTTAGAATGGGGAGCGACTTTAATTTCAATTGATTCCGGCATAGAGGGTAACTATACAGAATATATGGCTTACGAAAAAGTAGTAATTATAGGCGGCGGCTTTGGCGGACTTAATGCCGCTAAAGGTTTAAAACGTTTCAAAGGGGAAGTCGTTTTAATTGATCGAATGAACCACCACTTATTCCAACCCCTTCTTTATCAAGTAGCTACATGCGCGCTATCGCCCGGCAACATCGCGTATCCTATTCGAGAAATCCTTCGCAATCAAACACATACGGAAGTTGTGATGGGCAATGTAGCAAAGATTGATCTTACGAGCTACAAGGTAATACTGGATGACGGGACCGAATTTCCCTATTCTTATGCCATTATAGCCCCCGGCGCCCGTCACTCCTACTTCGGGCACCCCGAATGGGAATCGAAGGCTCCCGGGCTTAAAGATCTTTCAGACGCCCTAAGCATACGAGATCAAATTCTCCTCACGTACGAAAAAGCGGAAAGGATGGACAGCATCCAAGAAGCCAAAAAATATATGCGGTTTGTGATCGTAGGAGGCGGACCTACAGGAGTCGAAATGGCAGGCGCGATCGCGGAAATTGCCAAAAAGACTTTATTTAAAAATTTTCGAAAAATAAAACCCGAACAATCAGAAATCTATTTGATCGAGGGGCTGAATCAAATCCTTCCCAGCTATCCTCCTGAACTTGCTTTGAAAGCAAAAAGAGATCTGGAAAAGATGGGAGTGACAGTCCTTTTAAATGAGAAAGTTGAAGCTATTGAAGAATGCGGCGTCAAAACAAATTTACGCTACATCGAAACACCAAACGTGATCTGGGCGGCAGGAAACGAGGCCTCCCCTATTTTAAAAACGCTTAATGTTCCGCTCGATAAACAGGGAAGAGTTATCGTTGAACCTGATTTAACCGTACCTGGACATCCGAACGTCTTTGTAATTGGCGACGGCGCCCATCTTGAGATTGATGGCAAAGTATTGCCTGGCATTGCACCTGTCGCGATCCAAGAAGCGAAATATGTTGTCAAAAAGATTTTAAAAAAGACCGATAAGCCCTTTAAATATTTTGACAAAGGGAATTTAGCTACCATCGGCCGGGCAAAGGCCGTGGGTGAATTTAGAAATTTTAAGCTCTCTGGTTTTACCGCCTGGTGGATATGGTCGCTTGTACATATTTTTTATTTGATTAGCTTCTCTAGCCGCATTCTCGTCATGATTCAATGGATATTTCTTTATCTATTCGGACAGAGGCATGTTCGAATTATATCAAAATCAGCAAGCGAAGAGCATTCCCCGTCTTGCCATAAATAGGTGTAAAACACTATGATTTCAGCCTTTAGGAAAGATGGCTGAGTGGCCGAAAGCACGTCCCTGCTAAGGACGCATACCCCTA
>CAZABG010000122.1:0-4576 GCA_964483465.1 uncultured bacterium | reverse complement strand
TGTGCACGAAATAATAGGAGGAAATACTCAATAGAATATTTCCAAGAATTTGCCATCAATCATGGAGGTAAATGCTTATCAACTGAATATTTACAGGGCAAAACTAAGATGAAAATGATCTGTAAAAAAGGGCATGAATGGACAGCTCGCGCCGACGAAATTATATATGAGAAAAAATGGTGCACCCTATGCAACAAGAATCCGCCTCAACTAAATATTTTTTAAGAAGATTAAATTATTGTGAGCTGTCGTCGAGTTTGGTGCACTTTTGTATCGAAGTACACCAGGAGTGCATCATGAATAAAATTATATGATGGCTTGAATTCCCTTTTGTGCAACAACATTAAGCATTTTAAGAGCAATTCCGCGAGGATGCTTTTCTCCACGTTCCCATTTCTGAATAGTAGAAGCACTTGTATTCAAGTATAGGGCAAAAACACCCTGACTCATTTTTTCACGCAAGCGTATGCTTTTTATTTCTTTAGGGGACAAATCTTTAACGGGAGGAAGACATAATGCGTCGAATTCATGCATAGTTTTTGCATCAACAAGGCCCGCATCATACAAGCCTTCGACTGAATCGTGTACGACTTCTAAGATTGATTTTTTCATGCTAAACTACCTCAAATAACTCGCCTGAACGAACAGCTTTGTTAAGCTGTTCATCACTGAACTCAAAATACGTTTGAGCTAATTTTTTTAAAGCTCTTTTTTCTTCATCTGAAATGTTCGAGCGGACATTTTTAGCAAAACCATAGATATAAAACGTGTTATTCTCCGCTCTAAAGGCGACTATTGTTCTTGCTCCATTGCTTTTGCCACGACCTTCCAAGCGAACACGTTTCTTATAAATATTGCCTCCTAGGTTTGCTTCAAATAATCCCTTCTCAATTTCATTAACCGCTTCTTTTAATGTTTCGTCAGATATGCCTTCTTCTTTCGCCCATTTGGAGAAAGATTTGTTCTTGAAAATCCGCATTTAATTTCTCATTCTTCATAATTTAAGTATACCCGTAAGTGCTATACTTTTTCAATGTTAAAATTGGATGATAATTTTCATCTTCAAATATTTATGTGCTTAAAAATGATTGATTTAAATAAAAAATGCCTCCCGGAGGAGAGCTTAGAAAACTTCAGATACTGAAGACGAAACGTCCTCTAGGTAGAGACTTGTCATAAGTTATTCGGTTGATGAGCATGTTGGTTTTTAAAAAATCTGCAAAGTTGGAGTAATGTCAGTGAAAATACGCATCAACAGGGTAGTGTTTTGTAAAAATTATTGTCGTCTTAGAGAAATTAGTTTAAGAAATTTAATCTATACGATGGTTTTTCTAAGGGCTTTCATTGGCTTTTATTCACTTGCAAGCGGCCGATCCTAAAAGTTAAAATAGAGCCTAGGGTTGATTGTAAATTAATTAATTTAAATAAGATTGAAAGGTGAATAAAGAGTCATACTTAGCTATTTGTCCAAAATGTTTTGGACGCGGCAAAAAGAACACGAAGCTTCGTAAAAATGCGCGTCGTCGTTATCAAATAGCGGTTAATGAATTTGAAAAAAATCGGTGTGAAGGAAAGGCTTTTGATCGCCCTATAGCGACCCAATATTTATGTCCTAATTGCAGCGGATCCGGCTTGATTCATGTAAATAGCCGCTCGATCGCAGATTCAGAAAAGTATCCGCATGTAGCAATTATTGGCGCAGGCATTGGCGGGGTGGCGCTCGCTGTCGCTTGCTCCCATCGCGGCATCCCATTTACCCTTTATGAGCGTGACAATAGTTTCGATGCTAGAGCGCAAGGCTATGGACTGACATTGCAACAAGCCAGTATCGCAATTAAAGGGCTCGGTCTATTTTTTCTAAATGACGGGTGCAACTCAACTCGTCATGTGGTGCATACGACTAATGGAACTGAAATTAGTGAATGGGGGATGAGAACTCATTCAAAAGTTAACACGGTTCCAAAGCGTAAAAATATACACATTCCAAGGCAATCTTTGCGGATGGCATTACTTGAACAATTGGGTGAGCCTCAAGCTGTAAAGTGGGGTCATCGTTTAGCGGGATTTAAAATAGGCGATAATGGCTTTGAATTGAGTTTTAATGTTAAGGGGGAGTTGAGGACGGCAAAAGCGGATTTGATAGTAGGCGCCGATGGGATTCGAAGTGTTGTGCGCAGCTTATTAATAGGTGAAGAAATCACTCCTTTACGATACTTAGGTTATGCGGTAATTTTGGGTATCTGTCCTCTCGCGTCTCTTAAGGATGTGGAAAGTTCTTTGCTTGATTCATCTACCGTATTTCAAACAGTAAATGGCCGCGAGAGAATTTATATGATGCCTTACAAGTCGGACATGATAATGTGGCAATTTAGTTTTCCTATTTCTGAAGAAGGCGCAAAAACCTTGAGTGCACAAGGAACTCAAGCACTTAAAGAAGAAGCCTGCCGTAGAGCCTCAAATTGGCATGCTCCGATACCTCAAATTTTATCAGCCACTTCATCGGCACAAATTACTGGTTATCCTATGTATGACCGGGAATTGCTCGATGCGCAATTATTGGAAAATGCAGGAGCAGTCACATTGATTGGAGATGCAGCTCACCCAATGAGTCCTTTTAAAGGACAAGGTGCAAATCAGGCAATACTTGATGCACTCGCACTGGCTCGTAAAATTTCCTTAACATGTGCTTATTCATCTAAATGGAAAGAAGTGGGTTTAAGAAATGCCATTCTAACTGAATTTGAAGAAGAAATGCTCGAACGTAGCGCTTCTAAAGTAAAAGATTCAAAAGAAGCCGTCGAGCTTCTGCATTCCAAATGCGTCCTTCGTGAAGGGAACAGCCCCAAAGGGCGATGTCTTAAATAACAATAATAGGGTGATTTAATGCGATATTTTCTCTTTTTTCTTTTAGTAAAAGTTGGTTTAAGTGCCTTTACTCTTGATGAATCTTCCACGCAATTGCTATTGAGCATGAACCCTGATCCAATCTATTTAGAAATTTGTATTGAAGACCGCCCTGGCGGAAGTATGGCCCATACAGTCTATGTAGATGGAAGGATGAATAAAGAACAATTTAACCCATTATTCGACCAGATTCAGTCAACCCTTGCACCCTTTTATCCTGATCCCTTAACCCTGCACAATGACTCTGGTTACGCTATCATGGTAAGAGGAAAAACATTAATGGGATCTTCTTATGGCATACACCCTTTTACAGTCAAAGGATTGGCATACGTTGAAGTCTTCAATAAAAGAAAAGGCAAATTCCGTATTTGGGCTCTCGCTGTGGAAAATAGTGCTTGGAGTCAAAGATATTTTAAAGATGTGCGCCCTTTTTATCTCATCATCGGCGAGCAGTTGATCGATGATTACTTCTTCAATGGGTGGTAGGACTATTTTTATCCTAAAAAATCACCGTCTACACAAATAAAGATAAATGATGATGCAAAAATGGCAGTTATTGCTTCTCGCCGTAACCGCCTGTATTTAGATCTCCAGTTACTGTAAGCTTTGTTCTTTGTTTGATTATACCTAAGACAGTGTAAACCTTTATTCGATAATCTAAGTTTAAGAATGACGATAAAGTCTTTGATAGGTGAGGTCAAAATCGGGTTCTTTGTCCCAGGCATCCGACTCATGGTTAAAAAACTGCTTTTGCAAAAGTTTCATATGAACTTGTAATTGTTTCATGATTTGAACTTGACTGTGTTTTGCAACTAATGTTTCAGGGCTGCAGTAGGGATACTCAATAACGATATGAGTAAATCTATGGATGATTCTAACATGTTTTTTAGCGTAGGCAGATTGTTTCCATAGGTGGCTTGCAAAACATAAGTTTAGATCGCGAATTTTCAGAACCGTTTTAGATTCTAAAAGATTTTCGACAAGTGCCTTGATGCCATTTTTTACTTCGCTGTGAGCAACTCGCAAGTCGTGTACTGTGATGGAGATGAATGGGATCGATTCGAATTCACTTATGACTGGATCAATTGTCGGAGCTAAAATAGGAAATTTCAGTCGATGTTCTACATTAATTAAAGCCCTGGTCTTTCCCCACCATGGACCCCAATTTCCAGGTATAAGATTATTTGTGGCTATATTTAAAGCTTGTAATAAAGATAAATTTCTCTTGTAACCTGCGCGACTTCCGTCAAATTCCATCCCCGCATGTGTGAAAGGATAATCTTCCTCTTCCCATTCAAAAACTTCAGCATTAAGCATATCTTCCGTCGTTAAAAGACAATTTGCGTCGAGGGGTTTAACTTTTCGTTTTTCAAAAAAGCCCGAGTAATTTGGAAAGAATTCGTAAGGATGAGCAGCTTTTAAGACAGAATAAAGACGATCTAAAGCTCCCATTATTTCTTGTGCTTTATGCCTTTCTACGGGAAAAAGCCGTTTTGTTTCATGTTCAGCCGCTTGCACAATTAAAACAAATCTATCGGAAGTTGTTAGGGGTAACATTTGTAAGTGCTCCGTCAAACGATAAAAAAAATGGCAGTTACGGCTTTCACCGTAACTGCCTTGCAATTAGTGTCTCCGGAAGAAGGATTCGAACCTACGACCAATGGATTAACAG
>CAZABG010000121.1:3141-4679 GCA_964483465.1 uncultured bacterium | reverse complement strand
GGCTAAAGGAAAAAAAGGAAGAAAGGGGCTTGTCGATCCTGCAATGCATCGTGAGTGGATGAAGAGAGCCGGTGTTGAATTAAGAGGCGGAGATTTAGATGAATCGCCTTACGCTTATAAACGAATAGAAAATGTTTTAAAAGCACATGTTGGAACAATCAAAATTCTTCATACATTAACGCCAATTGGCGTTTGCATGGCCGACAGCCGTGAAATTGATCCTTACAAAGATTAAGCTACTTTAATATAATATCCAAAAAATTAATTAGGAAATTATTATGATGCCGACTTTGAGAGTTAGTTTTGATAAAGATCCCAAGCCTCCATTAACCGTTAACTCGAGTGAATTGACCGTTAATGTTGCTTTGAGTTTTCCTGAGATTATATTTGCTTCATTTGTAAGTGGTAATATGATTACTTCACTAAATCAAGGCTGTAAATACGTTTTTATTGGAAGTAAGAATTTATCTACTATGCAAGCCAATTACGATATTTTTTTAAATAAATTCTTTCCGAAAGTCAACTTCCTCTCAGGAGATCGTCAAGTCCTTCCTTTGATTACTGCCTTATGGAATCAGTCCAGGAAATTTGTGAATATGAAGCTCGTTTGTATGTTTTGAAAAATCGGCTGTAGAAGAGGAATCGAAACAGTTTAAAGAGGCAGCTGTATGTGAAGCGGGATTTGCTCAAGACGGCTATCAGGGAAAAATGTTCACGCAAAGGCAAATCCATTTTATTCTGGATGCTTTAAAGCAGACGGAAAAAAAGGGCGCTGAGATTAAGAGTCAAATCAGCTGAGCCATTTCTTCAGGAGTCTTGATAAATACGCGGATAGGAAAAAAGGTGTCGGCGTATTTTTTTCGATAGGCGAGAACATAAATGTCTTTTGCGGATCTTCCGAGCGGATCTAGTATCGTCTGATCTGCTCCAAGTTGGATAAGGCGTTTATATGAGCTTAAGTGGCATTTTTTTGATGCGACGTGCAGAGGAGTAAGTCCTCTGCCATCGATCACATTAAGATTGCAGCCGGCATTCGCAAGGTAGGTAATGATCCATTTTTGGTTATATTTTGCGGCAGCGCGTATTGGTGTTTTGCCTCTATTGTCAGCTTGTTGAAGATTGGCTTTTTGCGAATGAAGGATCATCAGCTTTTTTAATTGGCCGTGATAGCTTGCCCAGTAAGCGGGATTTTGACCTCTGATATCCGCCGCGTTTACATCGGCCCCCCAATAAACCCATTTAAAAATGCGGCTTATTTTATGAGCAACAGCATGAAGAGGATAGACATTTTCTTTGGTATAGGAGACTGTGGCCGACTTCGGTTTAAGATCGCTTCGTTTCCAGTACCCCATCGCTTTATCAAGTTCAACCGGCCAATCTTTTTTCTTTAACGTTTTATCGTAGATATTTTGTATGGGGTGCGCTTTAAAGGGGACTTCCGGAACAAAATTCCAGCAATCGGCATAGGCTCTCGAAAAACGGACGGGAAAAACTTTTACAAAACTATACAGAGATTGAGCGGCTTGAATCATATGAAC
>CAZABG010000121.1:0-3131 GCA_964483465.1 uncultured bacterium | reverse complement strand
CCTAAGATCTTAATGATTTCTTATTATAGGAAAGCTTCCATTTAACCTTCTATCGTTTATAATGAAAAGTGACAGCGGTCGCTGTCTTCAAAAGAGAGGTGTTATGAGTCGAAAATCGAAAGCTCTAGAGTTTGCCTCAGATGTCTATGACATTCAGGTGACTGGGAGGCATGTATCTGTTACTCAATCGATGAAAGATTACGCTCTGGAAAAGGCATCTAAATTAGATAAATTTTCAGATCGAATTATTGAAGCGAATATTATTATGGATATTCAAAAGCTCGACCATAAAGTTGAAATCATTTTGAAAGTGAATAACTTTCGTATCGTCAGCAATGCAATAACTACCGACATGTATGCATCGATAGATTTGGCGGTAGAAAAAATGGAAAGACAGCTTGTTAAATATAAAGAGAGGCTGAATAACCATCAGACCAAAGGTGTGACTGAGGTCGATATGACCGTAAATGTGATTCGTCCCCATTTAAGCGATGAAGTGGAAGAGGTAAATCACGAGATCGAGGAAGAAAATGCCAAGCAGCTTGTAAAAAGCTACTCGCCTCATCAGCTTGTTGCGAAAGAAAAGATGCCTCTTAAGGTACTAAACATTGATGAAGCGATTATGAAGATGGAACTATCGCAAGATGTCTTTCTCATTTTTAAATGTGAAGAAGACAAAGAAATCAAAGTGATGTATCGCCGTAACGACGGAAACTACGGTATAATCGAACCTCGATGAAATACCGCTGTCTTATAAGAAATACAGAAGTGGCCGCCACACCCGAGGAGAGGGTGCGGCAGGCCCTTTTAAATTTAATGATCCATGAACTTGGATATCCTAAATCAAATTTTGTAGTAGAAAAGTGTCTTACCGCGTTTGGTGGCCCTGAAAGAAGGCTGGATATTTTATTCTTCAGAGGCAGCGAGCCCTATCTATTAATCGAATGCAAAAAAGAAAAAATCGATGAAAAAGCAAAACTCCAGGTCTTGGGCTATAATCACTTTATCAAGTCAAAAGAGGTGGCGTTAGCTTCATGGGGTCAGATTGCACGCTTTGATGGAACGAGCTGGGTTCCCTTTTTAGACCCTTATTCGTCTATTAAATAGATCTTATTCCCTTCTATTTTAAGGGGATATTTCTTTAAATCCTCTCCAGGAGAAGTAATCGATTCGCCCGTACCGATATCAAATTGCCAACCATGCCAAGGACACGTGATACATCCGCCTTCAATACTCCCTTCTTCTAAGGGTCCTCCCATATGGGGGCAAATCGCGTCAAGTGCGTAAACTGCTTGACCTCTTTTGATTAAGATGATCATTTCCCCTTTTTCAAGATGAACGGGAGTTATTTTTCCCTCAGGCAAATCACTTAAATAGGCAATAAACTTCATAACCTGAACTTTCTAGTTAATTTCGCAATATCAGCTAAAATAGCTAATTTTATCAACCAAAGTGAACTTAAGAAAAAAGTCTAAAGTTCAGGTTCATAAAATAATTTTTAAATAGTATTATAAAGTTATATGAAAGAACAAGATCCTCTTGATCCTATTATCGACGCTTTGGCAAATATTATGTCGTTTATGCGCGATAACGCGGCAAATGCGCAAAAAAAATTACCTCCCGATATGGAAAAGCGGCTCGAAATTTTAGAAAAGAACGTAAAGCGCTTTAAAGAAGCGACCGATAAGGGACTTGAGAAAGAGGGATTTGATCTTAGAGCGACGAAAAAGAAAGTCATGGATGATCGCGAGCATTTTCCAGCAAGGCAAAAGAGAAAAATTGAACAAACGCTTGAGCTTGGAAAAGAATTGATTATCCTAAAGACGGGACACGATAAAGCGCTTCAGAAAATTAATGCTCCGGATACAACGGTTCAAAAGGCCCCCAAACCGACGAAAGACAAAATTACGAAACGTAAATCGAAGTTTAAAAAAGTGGGCGGCGATAAAAATTGGAACAAAATCTAAGCCGCTGGAAATGGACAAAGACAGGAAAACATCTCGACGTTAACCTGATAAATGAAAAGGGAGAAACCCTTTTATCAAATGTAAATATCAATTCAGAATTTCGTCATTGGTTAAGCTCTTATAACTTGAATCTCTATAACATCATTTTTGTGTATGGAAGTGCTTTGGGGTATCCCCTTAAAGAGCTGAATGCTTGGCTTAATTTAGATAAAAGCAGAAGGCTGATTATTCTAGACGATGATAAAGAGATATTTGAAAAAACTCTGGAAAGAAAAGAAGTTAAAGCCTGCCTGAAACACCCTCAAGTATCTTTCTTTTATTTACCTGAACATGACGAAGAAAAGCTATTTTATGAGTTAGCTCAGCTTGCCGGCATTCACCAAACGCTTTTTATAACGAGTCCTCATGCCGATGCTAAAAAAGGGGATTACTATAAAGCGATCTATGAATTTATCCGCTATGGCTATCTGACTTATATCAATGAATTTTTAGATGGTGCGGAATCTCATTTTAAAAACTTTTATAAAAATATTTCTAAGTGGGCTGAAAGCGCGCCCTTATCTTCCTATTTTGATCAGTTTAAAGGAATTCCTGCGCTGGTTGTTGGAGCCGGACCCTCGCTTGGCAAGAATATCGACCTGATAAAAAAATTAAAGCATAAAGCCCTCATTATTTCAGGCGGTACGGCGGTAAACGGATTGAATGCCGAAGGAATCGATCCCCATCTATCCATCGGACTTGATCCTTTCGAAACGACTATTTCTCGCTCCCTTGCAACAACCTCTTTTTTGACGCCTTTTATCTTTAAAGAAAGGATGAATGAAAAGTCGCTTTCCTATGTTCACGGGCCTCTTATTTACTTGGATGGAGGGATGGCTTTCCTGATTGAAAAATGGTTCCAGGAAAAATTTAATCTAGTCAATCACTCAGTTGAGATGGGTACAAACGTTTTAAATTGCGCGATCAGCGTAGCTTATCATCTTGGATGCAAAAATATTATATTAGCGGGAATCGATCTTGCTTTAAGCGATAATAAAATTTATGCCCCCAAAATAAGACGCCATGCCACCACTTTAAAGACGATCAGCGCCATGGGGCCAGAAGAGGAAGTGCTTCTTGCAAAAGATATTTACGGAAAACCCATTAATACGCTTAAAAAATGGC
>CAZABG010000120.1:0-4723 GCA_964483465.1 uncultured bacterium | reverse complement strand
AGGGCAAGGGCAAGGGCAAGGGCAAGGGCAAGGCAGCTTTATAACCCTAGGATTGAGCGAACGTAAGTCAAAGGATGGCGGATAATGTAATAGAAAAGGGATACGTTTTCGCTATAGAGGATAGCGGTTCCTTTAAGTCCTATTTTGAGGTCTTTAGGGGGAGTTTCCCAGCTAGCTTCGGCCATAAAGCTTGGCATGTTCTTTTCGTTAAATGAAATATAAGGGGCGATATAGGAAAGCTCGGCTTTATAAGAGGAGTCAGGTTCCGTATTGAGGATGACTTTAACTTCCGCACCAAGATTTAACTCAATATTATCACTTTCAGGAATCCAGATTTTGACTTCTGTTTCTTTTGGATCTCCAATCATCATTATCTTTTCCCCGATCTGCGTAGGATTGCCGCGCCATTCATCCTTATTTTTTAACATCACAATCCCATCTTCAGGGGCAAAGACATTCAATTTGCTCGCTTTATAACGGGCAAGATCAAGAAGCGTTTTTTCTTTTTTTAGCTTTAACGCAAGTATCGCGTATTCTCCGAGCGCTTTTTTATCTCTGAAGGCAAGGGAATTGGCTCTTTTTGCGTCAGCCTGGACTACGTTAAGCTGCTTTTCAGCCACTTTCAACTCTTCCATAGGGACATTTTTATCGTAGGAAAATAACAGGTCTCCCTTTTTAACGAGTTGGCCCGGCTCAACTTTTACCTCTTCAATTATGCCTTCAAGAGGTGCTGTAATCAAGATAGGATTTTTGGCGACTATTTCGCAAGGAGCCACGATTCTTAAGGGGATTTGGATAAAGAGAAGCGAAAATGCTACTATGGCGCTAGCAATACGGACAGGTTTTGTAAAGAACTTTTTAAATCGGTCTGTGTTTGTATATCGATTCCATGCGGCGCTATAGTTTTGCGCAAGGAAGTTCATGATTTCAACTTCATCGTACTGCCACTTGATACCATTCCATCTTTCTAATAGAAGTCCCACCGTTCCTTCTTTTGAATAGATAGGGATCCAGACGAAAGCCACATTTTCATGAACAATATTTTTATGGCCCGGTATGTCATCGTGTTCTTTAATTTGACTGACTGATTCAAGAATTTGTGGCTGGGCATTATTCTTGATGCCTCGTAAAATTTGTTTCCATTCAGAAGCCAAAAAGGAATTTGGATTTACCTGGGCGTGTCCTGAAACCCCTAATAACTCCATATCGTTTGCGTCAATTTTCCAAAGCGATGCCCGGTTATAACGAACAACCT
Source organism: uncultured bacterium (assembly GCA_964483465.1). Classification (GTDB taxonomy): domain Bacteria; phylum Chlamydiota; class Chlamydiia; order Chlamydiales; family Parachlamydiaceae; genus CAZABG01. The sequence continues at coordinate 3,468 of CAZABG010000120.1, read as the reverse complement.
GAATGGTATCATTTAAAATAAGAAAGATAAGGGCTGTTTTAGAAGGGCTAGAAAAAGCTTTTAAGCCAAGCCTGTTAATGGCCGCAAGAAGATGGATCGCCTGTCCAGATTTGTTGTCCGTCATTCGATCTCTTTTCCTCCGCTGCCTCCTCCAAATAGAGCTTCTTGCCATTCAAGAGTCGGCTCTTCTGTTTTTTCGGTTACAGCAATAGGCTCGTTTTTACGTATGAGAGAGGGGCTTAAATATTCATTAGGATTCTCAAGCGCCGTTTTAATCGCTAATATGGATACATTTGTTTGCGGCGCTTTGTATTGTATAGGCGGCAATACTCTTTCAGCCAAGCGCGTTTCATCAATTTTTAGTTCAGGCACAAAAGAGAGAGGCTCTACCTGTTCGTCAAGTGTTTGAATAGCAACTGCCTCTTGCTCAATTTTTATTTCTGGAATGAAGGAAAGGGGTTCTACCTGTTCCTCAACCGTTTCATGCGGAGGAACGTTCTCATCAAGATGAATAAGACGATCGCTATCGATTTCAGAAGTTGATTCCCGGAAAGCAATAGCTTCTTCTTGCTTATTTATATTATCATTTAATTCGCCTTGATAAGCAATCGTGTCTGTTTTTATGCGCGGTTTTAGTTCAGGTATATAACTTAAAGGAGCAGTATTGCTTTTAAGCTGTTCTTCAAAGAGGTTTAATTCTTCAGCTGTTTGAACGGCACTATAGAGATTTGCTTCCGCAGCTGATTTTTCAATGCTTGATAATGCGAGCGTATCATTGATATCTCCAGCATAAGGCAGCGGGTCAGACGGGGCCTGTTCTGCGAAGAAAGCAATATTATCTTTTAAATCGCCTTCTCGGACGTATATACGAGGTTTTTCTTTGGCTGTATTTATTGATTTTTGAGCAAGAGGCGGATTTATAGACCCATTAAAATAGAGCCACTCATAAACTTTTTTGGATTCATTGTATGAATAGTAAGGAGAGAGGGCCTGATCGATTTGGCTTTGGAATGCGATATAAACCGTTGGGGCGTCTTCAATTTTATAATAGTAATCAGCAAGAAGCGAGTTTATATGGCCTTGGTGATTTATAGGCTGCAGCGGCTCGTCTTTTTTATAACGTTCAGCAACCTGCGAATTAATATTGCCGCCATATTTTAAAGAAGTTATGGCGACAGGTTTTTTTGAAGGAATATTGCCGCTCTTTATAGCTTCTGTAAAATTTCCTTCGTTTTTCAAAATGGTTTTTGCGATTATGCGAACCTTTTTTGGAACTTCTAAAATTGACGGCTGAGGCTTAGCTTCTTCTAAAGTAATTTGGGTCGATGCGGCTTCATTTGAAAATAAAGTAAATCCGGTCATTCCAGATATTAGAGAAGAGTCGGTATTTACTATTTCTGCTTCGACCGCAATCGTCGAACTTGCCGGATCGATGACCGATCCTATTCTTCTAATACGCGCGGTCAGGTATTGCTTTAATTCGTTAACATAAATTTCAATCGATTTATCGATGCTAAGCTGAGGAAGGTATTTGGCATCAACTAGCATTTTAGCAAGCAGAACTTCGTCGCCAACGACTTCAACGAGGGGCTGTCCGACTTGAGGGAGCTCATGTTCAAAGAGAAGAACATTTGCTATTTTTCCGCGGTAAGGGGCTACGATCTTGCAAGCTTCAAGTTGTTTTTTGCTGACTTCAAGCTCTGCTTGTGCCGTTGCCCATAAAGCATAGGCTTCCTTAAGCTCTGATAATGAGGCAATACGAGCATCAAATAATTCTTCTTTTGCTTGATAAGTATTCTGGGCTTTTTCAAGCACAGCTCTTGCTTTCTTAAGCTGAGCGACGTAAATCGCGCTATCTAGCTCAAGTAAGACATCCCCTTTATTAAAACTGTCTCCAAGTTTTTTATGGATCTTTTTAACAGGAACTGAAAGTTGAGCCGATAGGATTGCCTTATTGAGGGGATCGATAATAACTTGGAAATTATCCGAAAGGTCGCTTAAAGATGCATCTCCGATATCACCACATAGTTTCGTATATAAGAGAAACAATCCTAAAAATCTCTTTTTGTTTTTCACTATTACTTGCCTTTAAATGCTATCGCTTTGTACCACTGATATATAAGCCATGCCAGTTCAGATTCAAGGAAATAGCGAAGAAAGCGAAAAATTTTTACCAACTCTCCGGCAAGACCTTCAACTTTCCCCGGGGCCGTCCGACCCTGACGGGTCTCCGACCTATAATATTTACGATCCTATTCGTGCCTCATATTTTAAAATTTCTTGGGCCGAAGCTGCAATTTTTGAAAATTTAAAACCGAATACGACTTTAAAAGATCTAGCGAGAGCCTTAAAAAAGAACTCCACGCTTAATGTTTCTGAAGAAGGTTTAAAAGCGTTTCTTGCTGATGCTGAAAGACTTGGGCTTCTTTCGGTGGGAAGGGGGTCGGAAGAACTTGTTAAAGAAGCCGAAAGCCATCGTCAAGGTTGGTTTATGTGGCTGATCATGCATTATCTTTATATTCAAATTCCCCTATTTCATCCTGATAACTTTTTAAAGAGCGCGCTTCCCTATGTTAAACCGCTTTATTCTCCAGCAGCTTTTATTTTGTACTGTTTTATTTTGTTAAGCGGTTTTACTGTTCTTGTTTCCAGATTTGGCGAATACCTTCATACCTTTACTTACTTTTTTAATTTAAGCGGACTTATCGCCTACGCCACCGCCATTTCTTTAGTAAAAGTCGTTCATGAATTCGCTCATGCTTTTACAGCCAAAAATTATGGCATTCGAGTTCGGACAATGGGCGTTGCCCTCATTGTTTTTTGGCCGGTCCTTTTTACAGACGTGACCGATAGCTGGAAACTCAAGTCGAGAAGGCAGCGATTTTTGATCTCTTTTGCGGGAATTGGAGCGGAACTTGTCATTGCTTCATTATCTACATGGGGATGGGTTTTAACCGATCCAGGTATTATCAATAGTATTTTCTTTATCATTTCATCCGTTACCTGGGTCTCGACTTTGATTGTGAACTTAAATCCATCCATGCGATTTGACGGCTACTATCTTCTTTGCGATTTATGGGGGATAGATAATCTACAATGGCGAGCATTCGCTTATACGAGGTGGTTTTATCGAAAATGGCTGCTCGGAATCGATATGCCGATGCCGGAGCCATTATCTCCGAGACGCCAGACAGGATTTCTCGTTTACAGTATCGTGACTTGGGTTTGGCGTTTGTCGCTTTATATATTCGTTGCCGTTTTTGTGTACTATAAGTTCACAAAAACGCTTGGGATCATGCTCTTTTGTTTAGAGATAGGCATATTTATTTTATGGCCGCTCTACACAGAAGCGTTGCAAGTTTGGAAGCTAAAAAGTCTTATTCAATTAAATAGACGGCTTGCGATTACAGGTGCGGTTATTGTGCTTTTATTACTTTATATATCCCTTCCGCTGCCGCACATTAATTC
>CAZABG010000119.1:4169-4724 GCA_964483465.1 uncultured bacterium | reverse complement strand
GACCTCTTGGGGTTTTTGAAAAACCACCCTTCAATGAAGGTACGATTAATATCGCAAGAAAGCTTGCGCAGATCCCGGCTCTTAAAATTGTAGGCGGCGGCGATTCGGTCGCAGCTATTGAACAGGCAAAACTTGCCTCCGGATTTAGCCATTTGTCGACAGGAGGGGGAGCCAGCTTAGAATTTATTGAGGAAGGGGGGCTTCCAGGCATTTCTGCCTTGATTGAAACGACCGATTAGGGTATAAATTTAGTAATTAATTATTAAAAATATGTATTACGGGCGTGTTACATATCTTAGTCCTTTTAATACTGCGCCCATCTCGCTTTGCCAAATTTTTTCTCTACACAAGGTTAAATTATGACTGAGCTTAGTGAACCTGCCCCGGAATTCAGCAAGTGGCGAGCCTTCTTGTGGCCTGTTCACGGGTTTGAAATGCGGAAGTTTCTTCCGATGTTCATTTTGTTCTTTCTCATATTTTTTGATTATAACGTTCTCAGGACAATGAAAGACGCCTTGGTGGTAACCGCTAAATCGTCCGGCGCGGACGTTATTC
>CAZABG010000119.1:0-4159 GCA_964483465.1 uncultured bacterium | reverse complement strand
AGGTTTGGGTGATGTTCCCGGGCGCGATTCTGATGACATGGATATTTACCCGTCTTTCTAACCGCCTTTCTTTCGAGATGGTTTTCTACTCGATAATGGGTCTATTTTTAGCCTATTTTTTCCTTTTTGCTTTTGTGGCCTATCCTGCCCGCGAATCACTTCATGCAAACGCCTTTGCCGACAGCCTTCAACTGAGTATGCCGGTGGGATTTAAGGGTTTTATCGCGATGGTTCGCTATTGGCTATTCACGAGCTTCTACGTAATGAGCGAGCTCTGGAGTCCTATTATATTATCTGTCCTGTTTTGGGGATTTGCAAACCAGGTTACCCGAATTGGGGAAGCAAAACGTTTTTACGGCCTTTTCGGCGTAGGCGCAAATATTTCAGGCGCAGCCGCCGGCGGCCTTTCTTATCTTTGCTGCAAGTGGGGTCAGGAAGATCAGTCAATGACGCTTCAAATCATCCTTGTTCTGGGAGCGGGACTTCTTGCAATAGGTATCTTTAGATGGATGCACCTTACGGTATTGAAAGATCCTCGATTTTATGATCCAAGAGAATCGAGAAAAGAGAAAGAAGTGAAGGGTAAATTGTCTATGATGGAGAACTTTAAAATTCTCTTCAAAAACCCTTATTTGATGCAGATTGCTATCATTGTTATCGCATACAACCTCGTGATTAACCTTGTTGAAGTGGTATGGAAGCATGAAGTAAGGATGCTCTATCCTAATGCCCAGGAATTTAACATGTATATGGGCCAAATTACCTTCTTTACGTCGATTGTGGCGACCTTGTCTGCGATGATTATATCGAGCAACTCGATCCGTAAATTTGGCTGGAGGGTGACGGCGCTCCTCTCTCCTGTAGTCCTTTTAGTCACCTCGATCGGCTTTTTTGGATTTATTTTTTTACAAGATACCTTTTCTATCAGCGGCCTTGCCTATCTCGGAACTTCTACCTTAGCTATCGCTGTTTTCTTTGGTTCAGCCCAGAACATAATGAGCCGCGCTGCGAAATACTCGGTATTTGACGCTACAAAAGAGATGGCATTCGTTCCTCTCGATCCTGAGCTTAAGCTTAAAGGGAAGGCGGCGATTGATGGGGTAGGCTCTCGTCTTGGCAAGTCGGGCGGCTCGCTTATTCACCAGTCTTTATTGCTCACTTTTGCAACGATCGGAGCGTCGGCTCCTTACGTAGCCGGCTTCTTATTTGCCGCCATAATCGTATGGATCGGTGCCGTTTGGTCTTTAGGTAAACAATTTAGCGCTTTAACAGGCGAGAATATTGGACAATCTAAAGAAAAACTTGAAACTGTACAAACTTAATTAAATTGAAACTAATTAGAAAATAGTATATTCTTTTTCTTTTAGAAGGGCATGACATGTCATCTACAGCTGGCTCGCAGTTCGGAACCCTCCGTTCTTTCTTTTGGCCGATTTACCGCTACGAACTGAAGAAAATCATACCTATGATTTTCATTCTCTTTTTTATCTGCTTCAACTACTCGATCGTCCGTAATGTGAAAGACGCGCTTGTCGTTACCGCTTCGGGCGCAAAAGTGATCCCTTTCATTAAAGTGTGGGTCATGCTTCCGTCAGCGGTCCTTTTAACCCTTTTATATACTCAGCTCTGCAACCGGTTTTCGCAAGAAAAGGTGTTTTATATCATTATTTCCCTGTTTTTAGGGGGATTTGCCCTGTTTGCCTATGTCTTATACCCTAACCGGGTAGAGCTGATGCCGACCGTTTCTGATGCTTTCCTTCAATCACTGCCTGAAGGCATGGGCGGGCTTGTTGAGATGTACCGTAATTGGCCGCTCACTGTGTTCTATGTGATGAGTGAATTATGGGGTTCCATGGTTCTTTCGGTGCTATTTTGGGGATTTGCGAATGAAGTGACAAAACTTCACGAAGCGAAGCGTTTTTACGCCGTATTCCCAATGTGGCTTAACGTAGCTACCATAACCGCAAGCCAGGTTTCTAATTGGGTTAGCTGGAGCAATAGCGAGTCTTCTCTTTCATCAAGCGCCGCTTGGGACGCGACTTTGTCTTCCCTCGTTCTTTTGCTCCTTATATCGGGTGTGGGATCGATGGTCGCGTTCTGGTGGACAAACCGCTATATCTTGACCGGACATGAGTACGATGATTTGCATTATTCGGCAACCGAAGTGAAAACTTTCGAGAAAAAGAAGCGAAAATCGATGAGCTTCCGCGAGTCATTTTCGTACGTTTCTAACTCAAAATATCTTGTTTGCATCGCGACGATCGTTGTGGCTTATAACCTCGTGATCAATCTCGTGGAAGTCGTTTGGAAGGATCAGCTTCGTAACTTATATCCTGATCCGACGGCCTACAATACCTATATGAACCATGTGATGGCAGCGACGGCTATTATTTCCACGTTAATGGCATTAATGATCGCAAAGATTTTGGATCGATTCGGCTGGACGGTGACAGCGCTTATTACCCCAATCGTGATGCTGGGTTCGTCGGCTGGATTTTTCTTCTTCCTTTTCTTTAACCAGTCGTTTGGAGACGCGTTCTTTGCTTTCGCGGGAGCATCTCCTCTTGCATTGGCCGTTTTCTTTGGTGCGGTTCAAAACTGTATGTCCAAAGCGTCTAAATATTCCGTGTTTGATGCAACGAAAGAGATGGCCTATATCCCTCTTTCTCATGAGAGCAAGCTGAAAGGAAAAGCGGCGATTGACGGTATCGGTTCGAGGTTTGGTAAATCGGGCGGATCGCTTATCCACCAGTCGCTTCTTATGATATTCGTGACAATCAATGCCTCTGCGCCGTATGTGGCAGCTATTCTGCTCGCTGCGATTATCTTCTGGATATTTGCGGTAAAGTCGCTTGGGATTCAATTTAACGAAATCTCAGCCGAGCCAAAGCCTGTCCTCGCCACCAACTCTTAAGAGTGGCGAGCTTCAGAGGCTTTTATTGACAGTGAGACCAGTGAGAAAACTGCATGAGAACAGTGAGAGATTCACTCTTCTCATAGTCATTGATAGAATTTTGTAAGTAAAATCTAGGATTCTCACTGTTCTCATGCAGTTTTCACACTGGTCTCACTGTCGAAAAAGCAATAAAAGCAAAACGATCTTAATCTTAATTGTCGGTGTTTTTGGTGACGAAGAGCTCGATCAGGGCGCCTATTCCGAAAAGAACAAAACCGGCGTATACGTAAGAAGGAAGGCTGTAGCCTGCGACAATTAGGCAGATCGCCGCAAACTGCAATAAAGTGGCCGCTTTGCCGCAATAGATGGCGCGAAACCGGTAGCTTTCCCATTTTCCACTTGTGAAAAGGTAAGCTCCAAAAATGATCAAGGCGATATCCCTCGATAAAAAGAAGGCGGCTTCCCAGGTGTTCATTTTGCCTTCAAGAATAAGGGTAGCAAGCGCCGTGATTACAAATATCTTATCCGTTAAAGGGTCGATAGTGTGGCCAAGACGGCTTTTTAGATTCCAATTCCTTGCAATATAGCCATCAAGTCCATCCGATATAATAGCAATTCCGAGTGTCAGTAGTCTGACAGGCGGGGAAGCATAAATAAAAATAAGACTTAACGGCACCCGGGTTAACGAGATGATATTGGGGAGGGTCATGCCTCTACTTTATCACGATCGATATAAAAGGCGGCAATAAAATAAATAGTTAAAAGGGTTCCGCTAATAACAGGAACTATAGAGCCGGATATTAAAAAGGCCGCTAAATGTACAATCCCTGAAATTCCCGCCATCACTTGTTGGCCGTAGCTGTATCGATGATTATCTATATCGTGATAGAGCTCCGATCCTATAGTGATGCCTACAGCTGCGGTAATGGCAAAAGGAATAGCGAAAGCCGCCGCGGCGTAGATCGAGAAAGCTGCAATCGCGACTGATATGACGGATAGAGTTGTAAGTCCAATAACGGACTGGGCGATAACGAATTTCCATGTAGGAAGACTAGGGTCAGCGAGAGAGTTTAATAAGTTCATCAATCTTTTCGAACGTTAGGTTTAATGGAATACTAGAGTCCAATAAACGCTGCCTCAGCTTTTGGTATTTTTCTGAAGCGGCGTGCTCTTCGTGAAAAATACTATCATAGTTTGTAATTTTATCTTTATGAGGAATTAGTTCCGCAGTGCGTATTTGATCCCGCTCAATTCGTCTTGCTC
>CAZABG010000118.1:0-4744 GCA_964483465.1 uncultured bacterium | reverse complement strand
GTACAAATGAAGATAAAACGATTATTTTTTTGTTGGGTATCGTTGGAATAGTTACTGCTGTAGTAGGAGGATATTTTATTTTTCAAGAAGTGAAAAAGCATACTCTTGCAACTGACGGTCTAAATGCAATTAAAGAATTGAATAAGGAAGTTAAAGATAAAATCACTTACCCGAAAACAAAAGATTTTCTTGCATCAGGTAAGTGCTTCTTTGAAAAAATGGAAGAAGATTTCTACATCTGGATTGCCATAAAAGCAACGATAGTAGCCGGCGGCATCCTAATGGCGATTGGGGGTTACATTTCAATGCCGGTAGTTTTAACGGGAGGAGTGATTACAGCAGCTGTTGGCTTAACATGCGCAGCATTTCGTTGGGGCTTTTCTATTGATACTGAAATGTCTGAACTCGCTTTAAAAGTTCTAAATCCCTAACGGAATTCTCGCGAATGTTTCATTTGGTCGCTTAAATCGTCCTATTCTCAGTTATGAAGGAAAATTTCCGACCAAATGTTTTAGATAAACTCTAAAAAAGCGAGCTAAGCAACAAGTCTAATTAGGAATATCGGGATCGAGCGCCGGGTTGTGAACATGCTTTAAATTGCGGCAGTTCCCACCCGGGCAGCTCCCGAGTTCTTCTTCAGGCGTCAAAACAGAATTGTATAGTTCGTAGTCTTTGTCATCAGCGAATAGCGATGCGGAAAGTATCAATGCAAATATCGTTATCGTTTTCATTTTTTCATTCCTTTATTGTTGCGGATTGTTGTTATAGGTAGATCCAGGCTGTACATTGGGCCAGTTTGGATCATTGAAAAAATTGTCGCTTTCAGGAGATTGCGGGAAAGCCTGCTGGGTTGTTGGGGCAGGAGTCGGTACATAATAAGGATCACTGTAGCCGTAATTGCCATAATTTGGATTGTCTCTCGATCGGATGTCTGAGCGAGCGTCATATGCTGCAGCCGGATGCGCTTCTGCTGCTCCATGAGCAGATTCACCTCCGCCGCCAGCACCGCCGCCGCGCGCCATCAACATTGGCAACGGGAGGAGGGCTACTAACAAAAATACCTTTTTCATAAAAGCCTCTTATTTAAAATTGTGATTCTTCCGTTGACCCCTTTAGAGCCGTGGTCGAGGCTTTTTTATCACTGATTGCCAATTGGATTTCATCAAAATAGCCGGCTCCAACGAAACTCTGATGTTTCGCCGCTTTGTAACCTTGTTTTTCCATTTGAAATTCTTTTTCCTGAAGCCTTGAATAGGCAAGCATTCCCTCTTTTGCATACTCATGAGCAAGTTCAAACATGCTGGCGTTGACAGCATGAAAACCTGCCAGCGTGACAAACTGAAATTTATAACCCATTTCGGCTAGCTTATCCTGGAAGGTTAAAATTTCTTTTTCCGAAAGTTGTTTTTTCCAGTTAAAAGAGGGAGAACAGTTGTATGCAAGCCATTTGCCTGGGTATTGGCGGTGGATTCCTTTTGCGAATTCTTCCGCTTCGGCAAGATCCGGCGTTGACGTTTCGCACCATAAAATATCGGCATAAGGTGCGTATGCTAAAGCACGCTTAATGGCATATTCGTTTCCGCCTTTCAACACAAAAAAGCCTTCCGGCGTTCTTTCTCCGGTAACAAATTCATGATCGAGCTGATTTGCGTCTGCTCTAATCAAGCTCGCCGATTGCGCGTCTGTTCTTGCAATAATAAGCGTTGGAACATTAAGTAAATCAGCTGCAAAACGGGCGGCTATAAGTTTTTCGACAAAATCTTGAATCGGAACTAATACTTTTCCGCCCATATGGCCGCATTTTTTTAACGAGGATAACTGGTCTTCAAGGTGAATCGCCGAAGCGCCTTCCTTGATCATGGCTTTAACAAGTTCGATGGTATTTAAAGGACCGCCAAAACCGGCTTCCGCGTCAGCGATGATTGGCTGAAACCAGTTTCTGCCTTTTATATTTTGCATGTGATCAATTTCATCTCTGCGCGTAAAAGCATTCTGAATGCGTTTTATCACGTGAGGGACGCTTAAAACAGGGTATAAGCTTTGATCTGGATAGGTTTCATTTGCGTCATTCATATCGCCCGCAACTTGCCAGCCGCTTAAGTAAATAGCTTCAAGGCCCGCTTCTACCATTTGTACAGCCTGCGTCCCGGTCATAGCTCCAAGAGCTCTGATAAAGGGTTTAGTGGAAAGGTAGTGCCACAAGAGTTCTGCGCCTTGTCTTGCTGCCGTATACTCGATATGGCGTGAGCCCCTCAATCTGACGACATCTTCTGCGCTGTAAGGGCGTAAGATTCCCTTCCAGCGGGGATTTGTCATCCATTCTTTAGACAACTGATCAATTTCTTCTTTTTTATACATTATTTAATACTCTCATAAGCAGGAAGGGTTAAAAAATCAGGGATAACGGGCTCTAACACAAGTCTTGTTAGTAGTTTTTTAGCTTGAGGCAATTGTTTTTGATAAGGGAATTTGTCGTCGCTTTCAATACGATGAGCCTCTTCTTCTAAGAATCGTTGAAAAACGGCCAAACTAAAAGGCGTTTTTTCGTCTAATTTTACTTTTCTTATTAGCCACTGCCAAAGTTGCGCACGAGAAATTTCTGCTGTTGCTGCGTCTTCCATTAAATTATGAATAGCTTGAGCGCCAACGCCTGCATACCAGCCCGCAATATACCTAAGGGCGACTTCGATATTTTGTCTTGCTCCGGCTTCGGTAATTTTGTAGTCGGGTATTTTGAAATTATAAAGGTTTTCGTTAACAACGGTAAAATCAGGGAGCGGCCAACCGATTTGGTTGGACTGTTTTTTTAATTTTTTTTCAAAGGGCTCGCGCGCAATCGGAATTAAGTCCGGATGTGCAACCCATGTTCCATCAAACCCTTGATTTACTTCCCGTTCTTTATCTTCATAGACTTTTGCAAATGCTTTTTTATTAACTTCAGGATCTTTTCGAGAAGGGACAAAAGCAGACATTCCGCCCATGGCATGCGCCCCTCTTTTATGGCAGATGGCAACTAAAAGTTGCGCGTAGTCTTTTAAAAAGGGAACATTCATTGTAATGAGGCCGCGATCGGGAAAAATGGCCTGGTTATAGTTGCGCAGTTTTTTAATAATACTAAAAATGTAATCCCACCGTCCTGCGTTTAATCCAAGAATCCTGTCTTTAAGAACATATAGGATGTCTTCCATTTGAAAGGCTGCAGGGAAAGTCTCGATCAAAACGGTGGCTCGTATGCTATTTTGAGGCAGGCCTAATTGTTTTTCGGAGAATGCGAACACTTCATTCCAAAGGGCCGCCTCATGATAAGACTCCATTTTTGCAAGATAGAAATAGGGTCCGGAACCTCTTTTAAGGAGCTCTTTTGCATTATGAAACAAAAAAAGACCAAAGTCGAAGAGCGAACCTGACATCGGTTCGTTATTAAAGGCAAGGTGCTTTTCAGGAAGATGCCATCCTCTTGGGCGAACCATCAAGACGGCAAGTTTATCCTTTAAGGCGTATTCTTTGCCTTCTTCGCTTTTGAAGTGAAGTGTTCTCCTTACGGCGTCGATAAGGTTGGCTTGCCCTTCAATCAAATTATTCCAGGTAGGGCAATTCGAATCTTCAAAGTCGGCCATAAAGGTGTCTGCGCCCGAATTTAGGGCATTAATGACCATTTTAATGTCTGTTGGGCCTGTTATCTCGATCCAACGCTTCTCCATATCTTTGGGAGGCGGATTAACTTTCCAAGTAAGGTCTCGCCGTACAGGAGCCATCTCTTTTGGTGCGGCAGGCCGAATAAACATGTCGTAATCATGCTGGGCGGTAAGGCGGTCTTTAAGCAGTTTTAAGCGTTTTGCGTTAAAATTTTCATGAAGATCTTTTAAAAAAGCGATAGCCTCGCTCGTCATAATTCTGTTAAGGGAGGGAGCTTGAGGTAATGGCGTCATGTTTCCATCCTATCAAATTATTTTTTTAGTCAAAAACACTTAGAGTATTCATGGGAAAATTTGTTATACTAGAAGAAAAGTATGTCCATCTCAGTATTTGACCTTTTTAAAATTGGAATTGGTCCCTCTAGTTCCCATACCGTCGGCCCTATGAAGGCCGCTCTAAAATTTGTCGAATCCCTTGAAGCTAAGGGGCTAATAACTAATACGGCTCGAGTCCGAACCGATCTATACGGCTCTCTTGCCTTAACGGGCAAGGGTCATGCAACAGACCTTGCTTGCCTGCTTGGCCTTGAAGGAAATGCCCCTGATAAAGTCGATCCGAATATCGTTATTCCGAGAACGGATGAGATTCGTAAGTCTCATAAAATCAAACTATTTGGAAAAAAAGAAGTCTACTTTGATGAGCCCGAAGATCTTGTTTTCCATATGGATAAACAGCTTCCTTATCACCCTAACGGTATGAGGTTTACGGCCTACGACGATGCTAAAAACGAACTTTTGTCGGAAGTTTATTATTCTGTCGGCGGCGGTTTTATCGTAGATCATATCAGCGCCATGAAGGATGCCCACTTAATAGAAAACACCCATAAAGACCCATTTCCCTTTAAAACAGCCGACGAGCTTTTAAATTTATGCAAAAAGCATAATTTAACGGTTGGCGAGCTCATGATGGAAAATGAAAAATCCTGGCGTACCGAAAGTGAAATTAAATCAGGATTGCTCAAGATTTGGAATGTCATGCAGGCTTGTGTTGAAAGAGGGTGTCATGAGGAAGGTGTTTTGCCGGGCGGATTAAATGTTCGTCGGCGTGC
>CAZABG010000117.1:0-4754 GCA_964483465.1 uncultured bacterium | reverse complement strand
TTTACACTCGACGACTTGATTGAGCGCATCATAGACAAAACTTTGATTGATTGTGCCGTCGGAGCTTTGGATTTGCACCTGTCGGCCCAGTCCGTCGTAGGTATAGTTAAGAGAGACTCCGTCCGGCTTGATAAGAGCGGATTTTTGGCCGTATGCGTTATAAACATAGGTAGTCTTCTTTTGCTCAGGAGTGGCAGCCCCATCCGTTAGGGTTACGAGACGATTGCAATTATCGTAGCTCCATAAAGTGGTTACCGTACGGGTAGATTTTGTCCCCTCATAGACCGTTTCAAGGGCTTTTATTTTGTTTTGATTAAGATCATAAGTAAATTCTCGTTTTTGGATCGTATCGCCAAAGGCGTTTTGCCTCTCATAATGGGTAATGCGCCCTGCGTAATCAATATAGGTTATGAGGCGTATTCCTTTTGGATCAACGGTCGTATGCTTTAAGCCTTTATCGGTATAGTCGTAATGGTGAAGCGTCTTTTCCCCTTTTGCGTTGATAGCTTCGATAAGCTCGCCCCGTTCGTTATAGAGATAGGTCTCTACATCCCATCCCCGCTCGGAAAAGATCGATTTGCAAGTCAGATGGCCCGTTTCATCGTATTGCTTTTTAACATGCGAGAGGACATTGCCGTCGATTCCTTGAAGACGCTCTTCGATAACTTGATTTAAAGCGTCATATCCAACAATGCTTACAAGATCGTCGGTAAAAGTGTGTGTAAGTCTACCAAGTGCATCATAGCCATACTCGATAACACGGCCCTTTTTCTCTTCTTTAACTTTTTGCCCCGCTTTGTTGTAGGTGTATGACGTCGTGATACCGGCCGCGTCCGTTTCGCTTAGGCAGTGGAAAGCGTTATAGGTGGAAGAAGTCACAGACAGAATTTTTCCTTGATACTCCTCTGTTATAGAAAGAACTCTTCCAAGAGAGTCTCTTTGATAACGGGTAATCAGGCCGTTTTTATGGATTTTTTGAATCGGCCTGCCTTTAAGATCGTATGTAATCTTCTCTTCAGATCCGTCGGCAAAAACTTCTCGATAAACCTTGTTTGAAGAGGTAAACGAGCGAACAGTTTTATTGCCTTCCCCATCCCACTCTGCAACAGGATTTCCGAAAATATCATAATCGCTTCGCAATCGGGTTCCGTCAGGGAGAGTGGTTTTAATTTTTTGGTTTAGAAAGTTATATTCATAAGTCGTTTTATTACCCATCCGGTCGATCTGATAGGTACGATTCCCGCAAAGGTCATAGCCGTAGTGAGTGGATAAAGTGAGCGATCCGATCTTTTCGTCAAATCGAATCAACCGGTTCATAAAGTCATAGGTATAGGTTTCAACTTGTGTGGGAAGCGGCCCTTCTTTTCTGACCAAGTTGCCATTAAAGTCATAATGGCGTAAAACGACAACCCCAAGCGCATTTTTTTCGAGGGTAATATTCCCCATGTCGTCATAACCCCACTCTTCCAACGTAGCGAGGGTATTATCAGCATCGTATAAGTCGCGTTTAATTAAACGTCCGATGGAAGAATAAGAATTTATTTCACGCGATTTTAAGATCTCTTTCCCCTCATCGACATAGTATTCGCAAACTTCCACAGGAAGCCCTTGCATATTCGACTCTATTTTCTTGATGCGCCGCTCAGAATAATTGTCGCCGTCGTCTATCGTTTCTTTGGATAGAACGCCGTTTTTGTCGTACTCATAAAAGGAGCGTATCAAAATACCGTCATGGCCTTTGATGATTTTTGAAGCCATTTTATTGGAGTTTGGGTAGTAGGTGTACTCGACCGTTTTTTCTTCGTCTTGCTCTTTTACTAAAAGATTGAAGCAATCATTTGAATAGCTCTTTTCCGTTTTAAGTTCTTGGATCAAATTTTCATATCCATAGCCTCTCCAATTACCTTTAACGTTTTCAACGGTAGGATTATGATGTTCATCATAGACAATATCCTTTTCGATAAGGATATTGCCGTTTCTATCTTTAACAATTCTCTTCTTTAGATTTGTGTTCTCGTTAAGCTTTTCGCGACCCCATATCAGCTCATCTGAATAAGCTAAGCTATTCCCATCAAAATGATCGATTTGCGTGAGTTTACGATTCTTATAATGATATAATTTTTTACGTCCCAAAGCATCGACAACTATTGTTCTTCCATCTACGCCTGCTTTATCGTACCAAAAAGTGTACATGGTATGCGGCGATGGATCGGTTCCAAGCGGAGCGTTTATTTGTTTTACTTGTCGATAGGCAAAATCGTTTGATTTAATTTTATGTTTTTTTCCTTCCCATCTGTATTCGCCTTTCGTGTAATAAAGATATTCGGTGAAACGACTATCAGGAAGGTACTTAGAGCGCATAAGGCCGCCCAATTCATCATCGCCATAATAGTAGTAATTGATAGGAGGGCCGTCGGGACGAGAAACGTACGTTATGCCCGTAAATGTCGTCGGAAATAAGTCTTGATGAAAGTAATAATCACTTAATTGATAGACAACCTTGCGGCCATCGGAACCTTTTAGGATAATTTCTTTTGGAGATTGTTCCTTTTTAATCCATCCCAAGGTTTCGCCGAGTTTATTGACAGCCTTATATCCTTCGTTATCGCGAACAAGGCAATTGCCGTCAGGACGCTGTATTTTTTCAAGGCTAAACCAATCCCCGCCATGACTTTTAAAAATCTTTTTTGTCCCATCGCCAAGCTCGGCATAAATATGATCAGGATCACATTTATAATTATAATTAATGGTGATATTTCTTAGATGAGCGTGAGCGCTAACTTCATCGCCATAAAAATTCGTAAATCCCTGTTCAAGCTGTTCATCTTCTACGAAATGTTGCTCAAATTCGTGCTTATGCTCTCTTTTTCCAAAATACAATGTTTCGTCAAACTCCCTATCGTATTCTAAGCGGTATTTGTGCTTTTTTTTCCCATCAGTCTTGACTTTTCTAAATTTAACGCATTCATATAAATTGTCTGACCATCCATTGCCGTATTCTTTAGAATTCTTGCTGCGCTCATATTGCAGAGGAACGGGACATACGATGCGATAATCCCGATCGGTCTCGACATATTGCCCCGAAATGACGCTCACTGAATGAACAACCGAGCTTGGAAAGGCTTTCAAATTGAATTCCGATGGGTTAACTTCCGTACTTTTATCTTCTTTCTCAGCCGACATTTCATAAGGCTTAATCTCAATATCCGCATGTACAAAGGCTGTAAACGATAAAAATAAAATCAGAATTCGCATCATAAGATTTCCTCGATTTAGTATGACGAGCTAGAAAAAAAGTAAGTTGATATTAAATTTTTATCTCGCAAGTCAACTGCAAAGAATTTATTTATAGCTATGCGAAAACGTAACTTGTTCAAACAGAAAATGATTGGAATTAATAAAAAAATAAAAAGTTGACGATTTTAGTTTATCGCCTGCAAGGTCTTTTGCAGGCGATTTAATATTAAGGAAGTTCCATCGGATGCGATAGAGAATAGCCCTGAGAAAATACCCATCTTTTAGCAAGCTCATAATGCCTCTCGACACGACCGAGCTCGAGAACCTTCATGAAAAACTCTACCATATCCTTCTCCTCTCTTTTGGCATCGGAGGCAAGTTTATCAAAAAAAGTCTTGTTGTTTGCATAAAGCGATCCCTCGATCAGCGTCATACGATCGATCGGAACGTGTTTCATGAGAAGGTTCACGATATCTTGTCTACCTTCGATCATAACTCGTACAACATCCTCTTTATAGGGGACGAATTTGGAGCCGGGCATCGTCAACGCCAATAGATCATACTCCCTTGAAAAAAAAGCGCTTTCCGAAACCGCTGTTTTGAAGACTTCACTATCATTATGCTTTAAAAACCATACAGAGAATTGAAAAAATGAGTCGTTTAACGCCGTACAATTTAGCGATACCAGTTCCGCACAGGCTTCCTCTTCAGAAAGTACACTCATCCTTTTGAATACTTCTATGACAACAGGCGGATACCGGTGGTCTTTTAAAACATAAATCGCCCTTCCTTCAAGCGTTAAATGTTTTCTGCAGCCTTGGGGAGAGACATGTTGCCGAGAATCTCTTTTGAAATCATCAACTGTCGTTTCGGGGAGATAATAAATTCGGTCTTTCGCGTCATGATATAAAGTACAAAGCGCCATTTTTTCCTAACTTGATCTAAAATTTCTAAAATATTTTCATGACGATCTTTTTTTCTCAACCTATAATGATACAGGGTTTAACTTAAATGAGGTTTGTGGTTTCATAGATGATTCTTATTTAGGAATTATGACCATGAAAGGTTTTTTTGCCTGTTTTTTAGCCCTGTATATTGGATTGTTTAGTAACGAAATAGCTATAGAATATTTGGATAAGGCAAATTACAGCCTTGAACAAGGCGACTTTGAATCTTTTTATATGAATTTTCAATGTGCACGAAGCTCGCTAGAAATGTTTAAAAATGGCTGGATCTGCCCCTCATGCGGTAATTCGAACGACACTAATTCCGTTTGTTGCCGTAAATGCGGTCATTATTATAATCCAGACGAAAAAAATGAAAGATATGACTGGTTATGCAACGACTGCGGAAAATTAAATAAGAGCTATTTAATGTATTGTAATCGATGTGGAAAAGAAAAAAACCCATGAAAATCTTTCTCTCTTTGTTATTATTGTTGTTTTCTTGCTCAAAACGTAAACTATGCGATTTTGAAGTCATGGGGCTGTGCGAGTTAGCACAAGAATCATCTTTAG
>CAZABG010000116.1:0-4761 GCA_964483465.1 uncultured bacterium | reverse complement strand
AAAAAACATCTAATTTTTCCAAGTTTCGAAACAAGTCTATTCCTTATATTTTTTTGGGTATTTTCGCTTCACGCGGCCGCCCTTCAGATTATAGAGAAAAAAATTAACGTAAATGGAAAAGAAGCGACGGTGCTAGGAATTGCCCAACCCGACGGCACTTTGGGCATGACCTTAAGAAGGGGAGAAATATTTGATGTCGATTTGACAAATACGTTGAATGTACCGACTTCCATCCATTGGCATGGACTTATTTTACCCAATAATCAGGATGGGGTTGCTTTCATCACGCAGCTTCCTATTTATCCCGGCCTTACCACCCACTACCAGTTCCCGCTTATTCAGGCAGGCACCTATTGGATGCATTCTCATTATAGTTTGCAGGAACAAAGGCAGTTGAGCGCCCCTCTTATCTTGAAAGGGTATGAAGACGATAGCATCGCCGATCAGGAAGCGGTTATTTTTTTATCCGATTTTTCATTTAAATCGCCGCAAGCCATTTATGAGGCTTTGCTAAAAGGGAAAAAAATGGGCGATATGAATAAACCGGATATCGTTGAAGTTGACTACGATGCCTTTTTAGCAAACTATGCGACGCTTGAAAATCCGGCTATCTTTACTGTCGGCAGAAATAAAAAAGTGCGTCTTCGCATTATAAACGGAGCAAGCGCAACAAATTTTCATATCGATTTGGGTGAATTAAAAGGGGCGGCGATTGCGGTAGATGGCGAATATATCAAACCTATAATCGATTCAAATTTTGAGCTCGCTGTCGCGCAAAGAATAGATATCGTTGTCGTTATTCCTGAGGAAGGGGGCGCCTTTCCTATTCTTGCAAAAGGGGAAGGAACTACGCTTCAGACAGGAGTTATTTTAAAAACAGACGGAGCGCAAATACCGAAACTTGCGAGCCGTTTGACTGAAAAAGCGCCTCCCTTAACTAATCTGCAGGAACGTAAACTTGAAGCGCTAGACCCATTGCCAGAAAAAAAAGCCGACCGATCTCTTACAGTCGAGCTTGGCGGCGATATGGAAAACTATAGCTGGACGATCAACAAGCAATCTTGGCCCAATGTTTCCTCTTTGCAAGTTAAAAGGGATGAAAGGGTAGAAATTATCTTTAAAAACAATACGACGATGTCTCATCCGATGCATTTGCATGGACACGTTTTTCAAGTCACATCGATTAATGGCGATAATTTTAAAGGCGCAAAAAGAGACACGGTTCTCGTTATGCCGAATAGTACGCTCGCGATTGAATTTAATGCGGACAATCCGGGGGTGTGGCCTCTTCATTGCCATATTCTGTATCACCTCGAAGCGGGTATGCTGACAGTGCTTCGCTACAAGGATTATGTGCAGCAGTTGCCCATTCTAAAAAAGAACTAAAACAGTTTTTTAGTCCTGTTGATAAGCTCTTAATATTACGTTCTTTAGGCTATCTTGAGGCCGATTTAGGGCCTTTATGCTATTCTCAGGGTATGGATTTACAATTAAAAGGAAAGCGGGCTTTAGTTACAGGCTCGACGGAAGGAATAGGTTTTGCCATCGCAAAAGCTCTTGCTGAAGAAGGCGCTACAGTGTTCATAAATGGACGGTCTCTTGAAAAAGTTAAAAATACAATTAAAGAGCTTGGTAAAGGCGATTTTGTCGAAGCGGCATTTGACCTTTCGACGGAAAAAGGAACTGACGCTCTTATCAAAGCGGTTCCGGATGTTGACATACTCGTCAATAATGTCGGCATATATGAAGTGAAGCCTTTTGAACAGATTGCAGATAGAGATTGGCTACGCATTTTTGAAGTGAACGTTATGAGCGGTATACGTCTTTCGCGCGCATATTTCCCAAAAATGATTAAAAAGGACTCGGGGCGGATAATATTTATCTCAAGCGAATCGGGAGTAAATATCCCCTCTGAAATGATCCATTACGGGATGACCAAAAGCGCTCAACTATCTATTGCGAGGGGGCTTGCGGAGCTTACTAAAGGAACAAATGTTACCGTGAATTCAGTTCTTCCGGGTCCTACGCGTACGAAAGGGGTAAATGACTTTGTCGAAGATGTAGCCAAATCAAAAAACATTACTAAAGAAAAAGTGGAAGAAGAATTTTTTGAAAATGTTCGTCCTTCATCGCTTATCAAGCGATTTTCAGAGGCAGATGAGGTGGGCGCGCTTGTTGCTTTTGTTTCAAGCCCTAAAGCCGCCTCTATCAATGGGGCGTCTCTTCGTGTTGAAGGGGGAATAATCAAATCGATAGTATAGAGTAGAGAAACCTCAGTCCTCTCAAAACTTTCTTGATGCAATTAAGATCTCCTGTTAATTAGTTGCTACAGGAGAAATACTATGATTCATCTTTTGTTGATTGCTTTTATACTTCCCTTTATAGCGATTGAAGCTTGTACGGGCTTAAAACTTACAGCAAAAGATGGCAAGACCGTTCATGGGAGAACCCTTGAATTCGGCAATCCCATTGAACTTTCCTTAACCTACATTCCGAAAGGCGCATCTTTTACAGGAAAAACAAATAACGGCGATGGGCTTAAATATCAGGCAAAATATTCTGCGCTCGGAGCTATTGCGTTTGATGATATCTCTATCCTCGATGGAATAAATGAGAAGGGACTTTCGGTAGGTACTTTTTATTTCCCGACTTTCGCAAAATATACCGACCTTACCCCTGAAAATCAGGCCAAAGCTTTGTCTCCAATTAATTTTCCTAACTGGATTTTAACTCAGTTTGAAAGTGTGGATGAGGTTAAAAACGCGTTATCAGGCGTAGTCATTACGCCTCTAATCAATAAAGCCTGGGGAAACGAGCCGCCTCCTTTTCACTACATCGTGTATGAAAAAAGCGGAAAAAGTTTAGTGATCGAACCTATAAATGGAAAGCTCGTCACTTATGATAACCCGCTGGGTGTGCTTACAAACTCTCCAAGTTTTGACTGGCATATCATTAATCTTAGAAATTACATCCATCTTAGTCCTGAAAACGCTTCGGCAGTAAAGTTAGATAATATTAACTTATTGCCTCTTGGCCAGGGAACAGGACTTCTTGGATTACCGGGTGATTTTTCTCCTCCATCGCGTTTTGTGAGGGCCTCGGTATTTTCAGGTACGGCAGTAATTCCTGCGAACGCAGAGGAGGGAGTTGAGCAGGTATTTCATCTTTTAAACCAATTCGATATTCCGAAGGGATCTGTTGAAGAGGATAATAAGGGGCAAAAGCACTACGATACGACCCAAATAACCTGTGTACGAGATCCTCATGCTTTGAAGTTTTATTTTAAATCCTATGAAGATCAGTCGATAAAAGTAGCTGATCTCACCCAGATAAGCGGCAATCAGATCAAAAAAGTAAAAATATCGGGCCAAACTCGTCCTGAGAACGTTTCTTCCCTTCTAAAATAAGGGTTTTCTTTACACAGGCTTAATATCCATACCCTATAATAATAAGGGTATGGAACCTATTTCAAATGCAGTAAAACCCGCATCCTTGTCTTCAGGGATCTTGTATAATTGGGAAGAATCTCTTCATACAAGTAAGCATCGAATGACCGAAAATCTTCATGTCACCTGTAAAAATACGAAACAAGAATGGACAATAGGCGATTCTCCGAATGTCATCAGGTCTAAATTTGGACTATTAATTACAGTCGGTATTTTGAAAAGGGTCGCTTTTGTTTTTGCGAGAACGATGATGATGTTCACGGGCAATTTTATCGATTATGCCAAATTGCAGGCGAAACATGATTGGATTAATAGTTTAGATTGTGAAAAAGAAGATGCTTATGCTCGTTATCAATATCGTGTTTATAAAGCGATTCCTATCGAATTTTTAAAAGAATCGGGAAAAACCCTGATAATGG
Source organism: uncultured bacterium (assembly GCA_964483465.1). Classification (GTDB taxonomy): domain Bacteria; phylum Chlamydiota; class Chlamydiia; order Chlamydiales; family Parachlamydiaceae; genus CAZABG01. Next base: position 896 of record CAZABG010000116.1, on the reverse strand, counting down.
CTGTCGCGATCGTCCCCACCATTTTAATTGGCATTTTTGGCTTGATATTTCCTTACGATGGAAGAAAATTAATGGGCGATTTGGAACAGGTTTACGCTCCATCCAGGTTTTCTCCCTTTGCATCTTGCACCCCGTGCATGGCAGACCAAGAGTATCGTATGCGCGAAACGCTTCATCATTTTAACAAGAACCAAGAAAAAGCGAGTAACTATAAGCAAAGAACGCAAAAAGCTCGCATTCTTCATAGTTACGGTGAATATTTTAAAAAGAAGAATATCAGCACAGATCTTCCTTATAGCCAATTAAGAGACATTATCAATGAAGCGAAAGGCCGCGGCAGCGACGAAAGAAGTTTAAGGATCTTTTTACATAAGCATGGCGAGTATAGAAATCCTAAAGATATCAAGGTATTAAATCTCAGTTTTAAAGGTTTGACATCACTTCCTAAATGCCTAAAACACTTAGAAAATGTGCAGGAAATTGATCTTAGCAATAACCAGCTGCGTTCAAGCGATTTGGAGCTTCTATCAGAATTGAAAAATATCACTCATTTACGGATGGGTTTTAATGAAATTACCTATGTCGCTTTAAAGAAGTTCCCGAAAGATTGCACCCTCAACCTGGATAATAATCCTATCGACAAAATCGAGCTTGCAAACCTAAAAAAAGAGATGGAAGCCGAGGGCTACCAAGGCCCAAAAGTTAGATTTTCCAAACCTCTTTAGAAATGACCGCTTTCATTATTGTAAAAGTAATTGCGATTTCTCTTGCAGCTTCTCAATGGTCTCACCGGTCTCCTAAGTAACAAATTTTCTTCTCTAAAGTCTCCGCGTCTCTGCGACTCTGCGTTAAATATTTACCAGATAATTATATCCAGCCATTCGTATAGACCAAAT
>CAZABG010000115.1:4215-4785 GCA_964483465.1 uncultured bacterium | reverse complement strand
ATCGGAAAGAGTCAATTTTGAAATATGTCCATTTTGCAGAAGGAGCGATAAAGGAATAATGTTAATATACCCTTTGAGAATCACGAGAGAAGTCAAGTTTGGCAATCTTGATGAAATAAGAGGCAATAGCGCATCAAACGATCCAGAGTAATTACGTATGTCTAAACATCTTAGATGGTCTATAATTGAAAGCGCTCTTAACAAATTATCAGAAATTTCATGGTAGTTAACTAGTTCAAGTTGTTTCACATTTGAAAAATGAAGTAATATTCCGGCAAGATTATATCCAGGAAGACACACTGTTCCATCAGACGCAATCGATTTCACTTTAGCTGTATCAAGCTTTTCCTCTCGGTTTTCCCGCCTATGTTTTTGAATCCACTTCATATTGACAGTTTCTGGTTGAATGAAATATCCCACTGCCAATCTGCTCTCATCTTGAAATGTCATAAATACTCGGCTTACCGATACAGGGAGATTCCCCTCATAGCCGCTTGATACTATCCTTCCATTTAATCCGATTAAATCGAATGGATAGAATATACCCTCGAAAGAACCCTCTAGAGTCGG
>CAZABG010000115.1:2721-4205 GCA_964483465.1 uncultured bacterium | reverse complement strand
AATGCACCAAAAAATGGGCACTAGATAAAAAATCCCTACAAACAGTCTCTAAATATTTTAAATTAAATTGTTTTGAAAAGGCCAGCACACTGCTTGCAGTTGTATAGTCGACGACTCTCGCCGCAAAAATCCTTTGTAATTTGTCTAAGATGGGACAATTCCACTCAACGCATTGAAAAAGTATTTTTTGAAATGCGTTTGTTTCTAAATTGGATAACTCAGAATCATTCTCCGAATACATACTACAATATAAAACAAGCAATTCCGCGATCGAGGTTAAATAGGTCGCAAATTCTCGCAGCGGTTCGTTTTTTAAATTAGGATATTTAAAAAATTTGTCTTTAAGAACCGAAGAAGCTTTCATCAATACAAGTTTCGATAAAAATATTCTCTCTCCATTCTCAACGGTAACAATAAAGTCTGTAATACTAAATAATCCCTCATGTTTGACGTAGTATTTAAAAATGTGTGTACAGCAAGTAATTGTCTCTTCAAAGGGAAGTCTTCCGGAAATAATATTCGATGAAATCCGTGTTGCTAAGAGGAACCGATGATTCTCGTACTTTTTAGACCAATTTACAGACTGAAAAGTAGCCAGTAAAAAATCCACTAGCTGTTTAGGCTTCTCATCCAATTTATTTACTAAAGCCGTAAAATTTGGATAAAGAGATTCTGGTCCTAAATCGTTTCTTATAGAATTTGATAATGTGCGCGGAAACATGCGCGCATAGGATATCTAGAATGACTATTCCTTGTCATCGTTAATTATCTTAACTATTTTAATTTTGAAATCACCTTCAATGGATGCTAATGCTTTTTTTAAAGGATCATTTGGAATTCCGATAATTTCCAATATTTTTAATTTTGAAAACAAACGTAGGCAATCGAGTCTGCCCCCTACAATGTTTAAAGCAAGGATATTACTGTCTATATTTAATTCGATTATACTTTCCGGATGGGGATATCGACTTAAATCAAAATCCGCTACATCTCTTATGGTTATAATTTCAAGTTGCGGACAAGCTTCGACAAGTTTTTTGACATGGCCCCACGTTGTCGACTGAATCTTTAATTCTTTTAGATTTGAAAACAATCTATTAAGACTTTCCCCTTTAATCTCCGGACATTGTTCAATAGTCAATCTATTCAATTTGGGAAGATCGAGACAATCAAATGAGTCCAGCCTATTTATTAGCGCAAAGGTCAGCTCTTCAAGGCCGCAAAATGCTGTCGAAATAGCTTGAAGCTGATTCTTATCGATATGCTCTACTTCGTAGATAACAATTTTTTTTAATCGAGGAGCAACAAGGCTAATGTCGTTTAGAAGGCGTTTATTGATTTCTTTTCCGGACTTAAAACTAATCTCTACAATATTCGGGCAGAAAGCACAGAAACCAACAATAAAGTCATCTGTCAACAATGTTTCCCTATCAAAAGTAACACTTTTAATCTCACGGAACATTACTAAGGCCTGTGCTCGCGGG
>CAZABG010000115.1:0-2711 GCA_964483465.1 uncultured bacterium | reverse complement strand
TAATTTAAGACTCCTAGGATTATCTTTATTAATTGCAGAGTAATGAAGATATTGAACAAAATTCATTTTCTTTAGAGCAATCGCAACCATTCCAACCGCGACAAAACCAATATCTAATCTATCAAAAGTGGCTCCAACATTATATTTAGCGCTTTTTTCAACGCTATGCCTATGCTTTGCTAATTCAGAAAAGTTAATTGGGCCCAGGTTGATAACCGAGTATGTATAAACTTTTCTTAAGGAGGAAAAAATAAGCGAACCCATCAATTCGTAACTTACCCATTCAAAATTCCTAATGATTTTTTCACAGTAGCATTTCAAAAGCGTGAATTTATGGATAATGGAGAAGCCATATATTTCAAAGGCATCTAAAACATTAAAAATTCTCAAAATATAGATCTTTTGAATTTCAAGTATTCCCTCTTTATAATCCCACTCTTTACATTGTAAAAGACATCCTCTCAAACTAGAAATAGGAAGAGAATGAAACACACTAAAATCATGCAAATTAAAAGTTGAATAAAGTGCTGTAAATTCTTTGACGTCTACATAAGGAGCAATCTGTTTATTCTCTTTTAACTCAATTTCCCTCATTAAAGATAACGTCTTAGGAACTGCCCACAACATTCCCATTCCAGAGAAGCTCCTCTTTACAGGATCATAAGAGACTAAATCGTAGGCAAAAATGTTGTACTTTATAACGTAGGCAGAGGAACGCATAGCATGATCAAAAGGTATTTCTTCCAAAAGAACACTCTTATAAATAAAGCTGAACATTCTACGGACAAGGCTTATATTATGATTACACCAGGTATGGTTTTGAGTGGCTTGAATAAAAAATTGCAAAAGATTTTTCGGATTAGAGCTTAGTTTTTGAAATAAGGACTCTTCCGTGTACTCACACTTCCCAAGTTCGTCTCTTAATGATCGTGATATCGTGCGAGGTATTAAAGTCATGAGGAAGAATTATAATCAGATCAATATTAAAACCGTGAGAATTCCTTCCATTAAGCTATTTCAGATAGGATTTAATCTACCACATCACGGTCGTAATCGAAGCTCTTATCTTCAAAATGTTTATGAAGAATAGCGGGAAGGTAGACAATGATATCGTTCCAAAATTTAGAACGATTTAATGACATATAAACTTTATTCCCCTGCCTATCGATAATATACTGTCCTTTCCAGGCAAGAGGCCAGTGTGTTGTTCTAAAAACAGGCGCCTGAAGCGATTTTGGCAACGCTCTTACCAATTTAAAAAATTTACCTACAATGCCGGGGATATCGGTTTTAATCAATTTACATCGGAATAAATTGGGGACTTGTTTTTTTCCCAGGATTTCTTCTAAGTGGTTTTGGATCCATTTGCTGCAATTTTCGGTTTCCACCTGAAAAACCATATTCCCTTTTCTCGCTTCTTCGATATCTTTTTTAAGCTCTTCCATCAACAGAAGGCCTTGAAAGTGGTTTAAGCCAAAACCATATCCCGCTTGCTGTCTTGCGGTATGATAAATATTTTCGTCTGGATACGCGACAGTGCCAGGCGTTGTAATGGTAAAGACCATCATCGTCTCGAAAACCCCATAAGGGAAAAGGCGGGCAAATTTCCCAAACTCATATATGTTATAAGTGTGATCTGAATTTGGAATCGCGATCTCAAGATAGGCGTGGCATTTTTCATAGCTTAAATTTAAATAACTTCTCGCGGCTTTCGCTGTAACGCACCAGTTATATCCATTTATATAAGAGCCGTACCTTTCCTTCGCTTCTTCAAGGGTAAGGATTTCAAGGGGAGGAAGCTGCTTCCACCACTCCCTTTGTTCGATATTTATAACTTCATAACCTTTTTTAGACGCATCATAATAACCAAGATGCTGTGCGTTCCAGTTTGTGATGCCTTGCGCAAAGTATTCAACATCGACAAAGCGATTAGGCTTATCCTTGAATAGTTCAAATATTTCCCGTATTGACGCCTTCACGTTCCCTCTAAATGTGATCACGCGATCAAGATCGAGGATTTCTATGTCCCTCCCCTCGAAGGGAAGCGTAACTGTCTTAATTAAGCTATCGCCTCTTCCTTTTTTTTGAATTTTTAGATGGTACCCTGCAACGGTTCCGATTCGTCCGTTTAACGCATGATCATTTATGAGCTCAGCCACATGGGGATATTCAACAAATATTGCGGGTGGAAGATGATCCCTGATTGTCCAGTTAAGGAATTTTTCCTTTAAACTTAAATCGCTATAAATGAGATCAACAAAATGCGAATAGCGTGAAGCCTCTTTCATCGCCTTTATTTCATTATTTGACAGAGGTTGATTCCAAAGAAGTTCTTGTCCCCTTTTCCAGATATCGGCTTGTTCAACTAAAGAAGGATCGACGTTATCTAAAGGTATCCTTTCCAGCCTATAGAGAAGAGCTAGAGCCTTTTGTTTGATCTCGCCTTTTTCACTTAAAAGCGATCTTGCAAAATCGATCTCATCATAATTTCGCATAGGATTTATGAGCTTCATCTCAAAGGCATCTAAGATCTCGATTGGACCTTCGATGTAATTTTTGGACTTGAAAAGTGATAATAATCCCATAGCTTTCGCTGTGAGATAAGCAAATTACGTGCCAGAAAGAGAGGAAGAGAGAAGGCAGAAGGAGGAAGGCAGAAGTTGCTATGCTGGAATCGTAGTCAAAGATAATTTTTACTCTTGAAAAAGTGG
>CAZABG010000114.1:0-5490 GCA_964483465.1 uncultured bacterium | reverse complement strand
TTTCAAGAGTAAAAATTATCTTTGACTACGATTCCAGCATAGCAACTTCCGCCTTTGCTGCTCCGCCTTCATCCTTCTTATTTAACGACGCTGCCGGGAGGAAGATCGCTTGTGATTACTTCAAGCTTTGCGTCGTGCGATGCAGCTAAGATCATCCCTTGGCTTTCAACACCCATTAAAGTTGCCGGCTTAAGATTCGCGACCACCACCACTTTCTTTCCTACAAGGGCGTCAGGAGTGTAGTGCAGGCTTATTCCTGAAACGATTTGACGCTTTTCAAACCCTAAATTTACCTGAAGCTTAAGGAGCTTTTTACTTTTAGGCACCGGCTCCGCGGCAAGAATTTCAGCTACACGAAGATCTAGCGTATCAAACTGATCGATATCGATCGCGTTCTTTAAAGGCGTGTAAGATGTTTCCATTTTGGCGGCAACTGGGGGTTTGATATGGGATTTTAAAAGTTCAATTTCAAGATTGATTTCATCATCCTCGATTTTTCTAAAAAGCATTACGGTCGGATTTAATTTCTGGCCGGCTTTTAGTTTGTCTTGAATGATTTTATTCCAACCCAAAGAAAGAATGGATTCTTTATAGCCGAGCATTGTCCATATTTTATCGGCCGTTTCAGGTACGATAGGATATGCAGCAAGAGCCACGAGGCGTATAATGTCGAGACACGTTTTCACGGTCGTTTGCATGCGTGCATGGGTATCGGGATTTTTGGCGTCGGCCCATGGTTTGCGAGAATCAAAATAAACGTTTCCAAGCGAGCTTAAGTCCATTAAAAGATTAGAGGCAAGACGCAGTCTGAATGAACCATAGGCTTCATCTAGCGCCTTTAGAATGCTATGCGCTTGTTTAAGAGGCTCTTCATCATCGGCCGCATCAGGCACAACCCCGTCGGTTTTGCTGTGGGCAAAAGTCATCACCCGATTTACAAGGTTCCCTAGTTTGCCTAAAAGGTCGTTATTGCATTTAAGCTGGAAATCTTTCCACGTGAACTCTGAATCTGAAGTTTCGGGAGCATTCGCTGCAATAGCATAACGGATTTGATCGGCAGTATATTTGCTAAAGAATCTCTCAAGATCAATCGTCCAATTGTCAGACTTTGAAAATTGACGTCCTTCAAGGTTATAAAACTCATTTGCAGGAAGCTCGTCAACAAGCTTTAAAGGCTCATTTTGCCCCATAATCATGGCAGGAAAAATGGAGGCGTGGAAAATGATGTTGTCTTTGCCTAGAAACTGCACTAGCTTCGTTTTTGGATCTTCCCAATAGGATTTCCACTTATCGGGAAAACCTTCCATAGTCGCGGAAATATAGCCGATCGGCGCATCAAACCATACATAAAGAACTTTTCCTTCTGTATTTGGCAAGGGAAGAGGCACTCCCCAATTCATGTCGCGAGTTATCGCTCTTGGCCTGAGGTCTTGGATATAGCCTTTGATAAAGTTTAAAACGTTCGGCTTCCATTTCTTTTCTTCAAGCCACTTCAAAAGTTTTTCTTTAAAAAGATCAAGGCGTAAAAACCAATGTTTGGTCGGCTTCAATACAAGAGGCGATCCTGTGAGCTTCGAGCGAGGATTTTTTAATTCGGTCGCTTCAAAGCTAGATCCGCAGCGCGTGCACTCATCCCCTCTTGCCTCTTCATACCCGCATTTAGGGCACGTTCCTACGACATATCTATCCGCTAAAAACCTTTTCTCCGCCTCAGAGTAAAGCTGGTCGGTCTCTTTTGCTTCGATATAGCCATTATTGAGTAAGTCGAGGAAAAATTGTTGAACCGGCTTAACGTGTACGGGAGATGTCGTTCTTGAGTAATGATCGAAAGACATATTCAATGTTTTAAAAAATCCACGATTCACTTCATGAAAAATATCGACATGCTCTTGAGGACTTCTTTTGGCAAGCTCGCTTGACATGGTAATCGCAATTCCATATTCATCTGAGCCGCAAATATAAAGCACATCATTTCCTTTTAGCCTCTCATAGCGAGCATAGCAGTCGGCTGGCAAATAAACGCCCGCAATATGTCCAAAATGAAGAGGACCATTGGCATAAGGAAGGGCTGCAGTAATCAAGATCTTTTGTTTAGTCATTATTCAGGGTGTTGTAAAATCAGTTTGAGAGGTTTTTGAACAATTAGGACTTCAAATTCAGTGCCCGGGACTTGTTTCCATCCGAGAAGAATATGCGTATTCACATCAATATATAAAGGGCCCGGTTTCATGTAAGCGAATTCAGGTTCGACAAGCCTTGGCAAAGGATTTGAAGAAGAATATTCCGTATTAAAACCGGAAAGAGCTCCGTGTTCTTTTCGGACTGCCTCTTGCTGATCTTTCGTGAGGCTTCCCCAAGAGACGTAATGTCCTTTATACCGCTTCTGAATAAAGCTCCAGTCGACACGGATGGATTCAAGCCACGTAATCGAATTTGGAAAAATTCGTCCCGTTTCCATGCAGTATGAAGCTTTTTTCAAGTCAAACATACGATTATCGTATTGTTGAAGCTGATGAAGATAGCGATAGATCTTTTCTGCGGCATATTCACTGATATCCGAACCCCGCCTTAAGGGAAGTCCCGTATAAGGCGAAGGATCTACGCTGCGATGAGTCAATTTCCAACTAAAAAAAGCAATTAGAGCAAGACCCGCAAGTACTGCAAAAAAGATTAGCCAGAATATAAAAATATCGGCATCAGTAATTGCTCCTATCATGAAACCTCTTACATAACCTGCTTTGTTTGAAAAATTCGTAGATTTTTCCTTTGATCAAACGAACGAGCCGACTCTAAAAAGTCGGCGAGAAAGAGAGATAAAAATCCACGAGAAAAGAACGTCTTTAGCAAGCAAATCGGGTAAAGCAAAAGGTCCTTTCCTTATTAGATTATACGACGCTTTTTCTTTTCTGGAACTTTTTCCGGCTTCGGCGCCGCATCGGATTCTCTTGCAGCCTGGAAAGCGTAGGTAACTTGTTCATGTACGGTCATTACAGGAATGTCTTCAAACACGTCGCGGCCTTGATTGATCTCTTCAAGGGCGATAACTGCCGGATTTTGGATTTCGATTTTAATACGCGGTGCTCTTCCCGATTTTACGAGGTTATTAACCACTTTAATCGCATGGTCTACAAGTTCGAATTGAGATTTGAACTTTTCGCCCATCTTTTCGTTCGTCAAATTTTTCTTTTGTTCCATTAATTTTCCTCGGAAAGAATGATGTTTTTTAGCCGCTCAGCTGCGAGCCTTAAATTGTCATTGATAATTTGATAATTATACAGATCCTTCTCTTTAATCTCTACTTTCGCGATTTCAAGTCTCTTTTTTAGGGTTTCGTCTGTTTCGGTACCCCTGTTATGAAGTCTCTCTTTAAGTGCCTCAAAATTAGGTGGAAGGATAAAAATGGATATGATTTTCCGCTTTTTAGCGATTTTCTTCATTCCTTCGATATCGATCACTAAAAGGGCATCTTCCCCCTTATTCACCCACTGATCGACCTCAATCTCCGGGGTTCCATAGTAATCTCCGTATAAATTGACGTATTCTAAAAAGACCCCTTCCCGAATGAGGCTTTCAAATTTTTCTTTGCTAATAAACCGGTAATGGACCCCTTCAACCTCGTTCTTTCTTGGGGCGCGGGTCGTATAAGAAACGGTCTGATGCAAATGCGGCAATTCAGGCATGATCAAGTCGACAAGAGTTGATTTACCCGTTCCGGCAGGAGCGCTAATGACAAACAAACGCCCTTTTTTATAAGACTTTTTTTGAGATTCCATCTATCTGCAAAATATTTTTATTAGGGTGACTAGAGCTATTCGACATTCTGGGTCTGCTCTTTGAGTTTTTCAAGTTCGCTTTTAACTTCAATTACAAGCCTTGAAACGTCGTAATCCTGCGCTTTTGAACCTATCGTATTAATTTCACGGCCGAGTTCTTGCAAAATGAATTCTAATTTTTTCCCGCTCTTTTCCTTTTCAAGCGCTTTCAAATGCGCTTTAAAACGAACAAGCTCTTCTGTAATGTCTATCTTTTCAGCAAAGAGTGCTATCTCTTTTAGTATCCTTTCATCTTCGTCAGCTATTTCCGCTACCTGACTAATTCTTTCAATCAGCTTATCGCGATATTTAGCCACGGCATCATGCGCTCGTTTCTCGACTTCGGTTATCCAGCTTTGCAAGAGGAGAATGCGTTCCTTTTTATCTTTTTCAAGAACTTTTCCCTCTTCTTTCCTCATTTTATCAAATGCGGTCAAGGCATTTTCAAGCGCTTTAAGAAAGAGCGCTTTTACATCTTCGCCTTTCTTATCGTCAATTTCATGACTGAATAACTCAGGATGATCGCGTAAATACTCAAGCTGAAACGATCCGCCTCCTAACTTTTTCGCAAGCGCATCCCAAGCTTCTTTAAACTGCGTAGCAACGGCAATATTCGGTTTTACAGACAAGTGAGAGGCCGTCTCAAAATAGGCGTGTGCTCTTAAAGTAACGTAGCCTCTTTGAAGGTGATCTTGCAGATATCGCCTTGCTTCATGATCAAAAGGTTGCAATAACCTTGGCAAAAAAGAGTGAAATTCTAAATGCCTACGATTAACCGATTGGATTTCGACGATAATTTCGCCTGCATCGGAATGGGCTTTCCCTTTTCCGTAACCTGTCATGCTTTTCATGACGCCCATCCTAGCAAAGTGGGCTTGTTTTTTTATAGGCAAATTAGAATGAATTTCACAGATTATTCCGATTCAGCTGTAGAAAGATCACTTATTTTATGAGTTATTACTCATATAGAATAAAAACAATTTCCGGTGGAATTAATTATCCAAAATTGCTTTTCAGACATAGGAAATAACGGGAGAGTATTCTCCCTTTTCTGCAAAGCATGGCCGATTGAAACAATTAAAATTAAGGGAGACAATGGAATTATGAAAGATGTCATTAAAATCCTTTGGGAAATCTCCTTTATGTAATCCCCGCCTGACCTCGCAGAATATATTACAATCGAATAAACTCCCTTTCCAATCAGTTCAAAAATTGAAAGTGATAAACTTATAATTTCAAACGAGATCTGAAGAATGGAATAAATAACGGCCGAGAAAAATCCAGGTTTTTTTCTAAAACATATGCAGGCGATGGCTACACTGCGGGAACAGCCCTCTTCAGTCAAGGTATACATGACCGAGAGAATCGAGAATCTGATTTTTATTCTAAAGCAAAAAAATAAAAAAAAGAGAAATAAGGATGAATATCTCTCATACACTTCCCTAGGTAAGTGGTTTTTTTAGCAAAAAAATAACGCCTGTTAATCAGCAGGTGTTAGAATTTGATATATCAAGCAGTTTGAAATTGTCTCTTTATAAGATGCGATCTATAGGTATCAGCTGCGCTATTAAAAAATGGGTTCGTTTTATTACCATCTAAAGTTAAAAGTCTTGCAAGCGCAACTAAAACAATAAAATGATCAAATAGTACTGCAACCACCGTTTTCCACAATCCCTCA
>CAZABG010000113.1:0-5504 GCA_964483465.1 uncultured bacterium | reverse complement strand
CAATACGTTATGCAATGTCGACGACTTGAATTACCGCCTTAACGGCATCAAAGAAGTCGGCGAGCTTAAAGAACTTGTAAAAGAAGTTAAGACAAAATACGGCGCCGATCCTGATCAAGTAATGGCAATTTTAAAGTTTGTAGATGCAGCGGTTAAAAATGAAGATGGCAGCACAATCGATAAGTTGAAGAACGATATTCAGACTATGATCGAACCTTTGAAGAAGCTTGCGGAAAATCAAGACGAGGATTTAGTCGATGATTTATCCAAATTGCGCGACGCGATCATCCATCTTGTTCCGAAAAAATTTGTCGCCGACTTGATAAAAATCGAAGCCTTCAACGAGATGACAAGCAGCCAGCTTGGCGTCCTCTTTAATAGATTAGTGAATGGATTGAAGTTCGAGGACTGGATTAATTTAGGTTCTGAAGTTTTAATGCCGGCATTGATTCCAAATGGCGTATATAACGCGGAAAAAGGGCACTTTGGACCGATCAAACCGGACGATACTCTCGCAGCAGATCTTAAGGACGTTCCTTATACGGAAGCAGAAGCCAGAGCCGATGAACGAAGAATAGTGGATGGTTTTGCGGAAGTTTCTATTGACGGTACCAATAAGGCAATTATCCATGGAATTAAATCTTATATCCGTGATTTAAGCATGAAAATCGGCCAAAAGCTGATCAAATGGTTCGGCGTAAGAATAATTCCTTTAAGAAAAGCGTATACGGCTATTGTCGAAATGATATCCTTTATTTTGACTCCCTGCTTCTATGTAATTTCCCATTTATCCGCTCCTGTGATAAAATTTGTCGAACGAAAAGTGGCGCGTCGGGAAATTGAACCTCATATCAGAGGTTTCCATGCCGATTACAATCAAAATGTGATTCTTCTCCTTATGGAAGATCTCGTCACTCTTTTGACTAACGGCAAAGCGGATGACAAAGAAAACCTTCAAAATAGTAACGCTCGGGTGTAGGACTAACCAGTACGAGACTCAAGCCTATAGCGATCAGCTTAAAGAAATGGGCTACGCTATTGCAGAGGAAGGAGACGCCGATCTTTGCATCGTCAATACCTGCACCGTTACCGAGTCGGCCGATAGTTCTTCCCGTCATGCCATACGCCAGCTTAAACGAGAAAATCCACACGCTAAAGTGGTAGTGACAGGCTGCTACGCCGAGCGCAAGCCCGATGAAGTAAAAGCCGCCGGAGCGGAACTTGTCGTCCCTAATTCTCAAAAAGAAAGTTTAATTAAAATCGCCCTTCCCGATGAAGAGGCTCCTGAATTCAAAATTAATTTATTTGATGCCCATACGCGTGCTTTTGTAAAAGTGCAGGATGGGTGCAATTCCTTCTGCACCTATTGCATCATCCCTTATGTTCGAGGCAGATCCCGTTCACGAAAAAGAGAAGAAATAATTGCCGAAGTGAAGGGGCTTATCGAAAATGGATTTAAAGAGATTGTTTTAACCGGAATCAATATAGGGGACTACGACGGGGGAGGAGGCGATACGCTCGCAAATCTCGTTCGTGCAGTCGACGCGATCGACGGGTTAAAAAGATTGCGTCTTTCATCGATTGATCCGGATGAAGTAAACGACGATTTAATGGGTGCGATACTAGAAGGAAAAACGACTTGCCCCTCTATGCATATCGTTTTGCAATCAGGATCTAATACGGTCTTGAAGCGCATGAATCGCAAATATACCCGTCAGATTTTTATGCAAACGATCGACAAGCTGCGCTTGAGTAGGCCCGATTTTACATTTACAACCGATATCATTGTTGGTTTTCCGGGTGAAACGGAAGCTGACTTTCAAGAAACGCTAGATATCATGAAAGAAACAAAGTTTGTAGCCGTTCATATGTTCCCCTATAGTAAAAGGCCTCGCACAAGAGCCGCTCTTTACACCGATCAAGTCGATGCTGAAACCATCAAATTCCGAAAAAATGAAGTGCTTCGTTTAAAAGAGCAGTACGCCTATCAGGAACGCGCAAAATATGTGGGTAAAACGGTTTCTGTATTAACTGAAAACGATAACCGGGGCCATACCGACAACTTTTTGGAAGTGGTCTTTAATCGTCCCGTAGAACCTAATACATTGCTTGACGTCTATCTTGAATCTAATTCCGCCCAAGGACTTATCGCATTATGATCCGCATCGCCGAAAGATATCGCCCATTCAGCCATAAACCGGGTGCTTCCTGTGTTGTACCTGGAACAGATTATGTTGTTCACGCTTATCCTGGACTTATTCGCGTAAGCAAAGACAATGAAACGATTGCTGAACTTCCCATAACGCTTAAAAAACCCTTTTTACTTACGCAAGACCTTGAGCAAGGTTTCGTTTCTATTTCAGGGGAATTCTTCGTTGATGAAACAGGCAATATTACTTTAAAAAAACCGGTCCCGCGTCCGACTCATGAGCGTCTTTCGCTCGGTTCTTCCAAAGCACAGAACTGGGATTATATTCGCGAGCGTAAGGATTTAAGAGAAATACTGCCTATATGGCATAAGCTTGCGAGCTATTATCCCTATCAGCACACGATCCCGAATCATTACTTAAACCTCTATTTAAGCTATTTCAATCCCTACTTTGTTCCGCGCGAAAAAGATGAGGAGCATCATGGCATCTATAAAGATCCGCTTGAAAAGCCCTACACTCTTTTTTCTCAAAAAGGGGTTCGCTCTTTTCTAATCGAAGAGAAGAAGGATGAAATAATTATAAAACGCACCCCCTTCACATCGGGGCGCATCATCAACGCTCAAACGTCGGTTGGAACCATCCACTACGAATGGACTAAGAATTTTCCTCGTCAATTTATTTTTGAAGGGGATATATCTCGCTTGCAGGTTACCTTTCCGCCAGAAGTTTCGCAGTACCGTGTAACAAACACCGAGAAAGGACTGCTGTTCGACAAGTTCGAATAGAAAGAAGGCAGAAGGAGGAAGGCAGAAGGCAGAATAGCAACAGAAAGTGCCGCTTTCAGCGGATAAATAAGCTGCCTTCGGCAGACGGGGCGCTTACAGCGCTTTTATTTTTGCAAGCGCGCTTTAGCGCGCCCATTCTGTCGCTATTCTGCCTTCCTCATTCCTCCTTCTGCCTTCTGCCTTTTCTTCTCTGCCTTCTGCCTTTTCTTCTCCGCCTTCCGCCTTCATCCTTTTTGTTCTGCCTTTGTGTTAAATCTCGCATGAACTATATTCCAGGCATGTTGTATACCAACCTAATCCAGGGCTTTGAGTATAACCCTCACAGTATTTTAGGGTTGCATAAGGGCTATGTAACGCTATGGCGCCCTCAGGCAAAAGAGGTTTACATTGAATTATTCGGCAAAGTCATTCCACTTGATAAAATTGTGGATGGCGTTTTTCAAACTAAGGTTGGCGATCAGGTAGGTCCTCTAGATTATCGCATTTATCACACAGACGGCTCAATCAGCTATGATCCTTATGCCTTTATGCCAACGATAGGGGATGTAGACCTCTATTTATTCGGAAAAGGGGTTCACTATCAACTTTATAACGCCCTCGGTGCGAGGATGGTTGAGCATCAGGGAGTTGAGGGAGTAAAGTTTTCTGTTTGGGCGCCCGGGGCGAAAAGCGTCTCTTTGGTAGGGGACTTCAACTATTGGGATGGACGGGTCAATCCTCTCAGAAGCCTCGGTTCTTCCGGAGTATGGGAAATATTTATACCGGGACTCAAAGAAGGCAGCCGTTACAAATTTGAGATTAAAACAGAAAAAAGCGGTTTGCTTATAAAATCTGATCCGATGGCGCTTGGAGGGGAGTTTAGGCCCAATACTGCGTCTGTTGTAAGAAATGTAGACAGGTTCGAATGGGAAGACCAGTCGTGGATGGAAAATCGAGCCAAGCGATATTTAGAACCAAGGCCTATAAGTATATATGAACTGCATTTAGGCTCTTGGAAAACGAATGAAGGGCATTTTTATAACTACAAGGAACTTGGTGTAAAGATTGCTGAATATGTAAAAGAAATGGGCTACACCCATGTTGAGTTAATGCCTATTCAAGAACACCCTCTTGATGAATCCTGGGGGTATCAAGTCTCAGGTTTTTATGCGGTGACATCCCGGTT
The DNA here is from genome assembly GCA_964483465.1 of uncultured bacterium. Taxonomy (GTDB): domain Bacteria; phylum Chlamydiota; class Chlamydiia; order Chlamydiales; family Parachlamydiaceae; genus CAZABG01. The sequence continues at coordinate 1,404 of CAZABG010000113.1, read as the reverse complement.
TGGAACTCCTGAAGATTTCCAATGGATGGTTAATTATCTTCATGTGAAAGGAATAGGCGTTCTTTTAGACTGGGTTCCGGGGCATTTTCCCGTTGATGAATTTTCTTTAAAACGGTTTGACGGCACCTCATTATACGAACATGAAGACCCACGGCAAGGGCTTCACCCTCATTGGAATACTTGCATCTTTAATATGAACCGTCATGAAGTTTCCAATTTTTTACTCGCTAATGCTCTCTACTGGTTTGATAAAATGCATGTGGATGGCTTGAGGGTAGATGCGGTCGCCTCAATGATATATCTAAACTATGGACGTAAAGACGGAGAGTGGATCCCAAACCGTTATGGCGGCGTTGATAATCTTGAATCGGTCGAATTTTTTAAGCACCTGAACTCAGTAACGCACCGGATGTTCCCGGGAATTTTAATGATAGCCGAAGAGTCGACCGCCTATCCTGGAATTACCCATCCAGTAGAATCAGGAGGTCTTGGTTTTGATTTGAAGTGGAATATGGGCTGGATGAACGACACCTTAAACTACTTTAAAGTAGATCCTCTTTTTCGATCTTATCACCAAAATGAACTCACCTTTAGTATGATCTATGCTTTTTCAGAAAGATTCTGTTTACCTTTTTCGCATGATGAAGTGGTTCACATGAAAGGCAGCCTAATAAGCCGAATGCCTGGCGACGTGTGGCAGAAGTTTGCAAACTTACGTCTTATCCATAGCTATCAGTACTGCCATCCAGGAAAAAAACTCCTCTTTATGGGAGGTGAAATCGGGCAGTGGAATGAATGGAATGCAAAACGGGAGATTGAATGGTTCTTACTTGATTTTCCTGTTCACAAAGGTATTCAGAACCTTGTCAAAGACCTTAACTTCTTTTATCGTGAACATAATGCGTTATGGGAGCGCGATTTTGATTTTTCAGGGTTTTCATGGATAGAATTTAGTGATACCCATAACTGCGTCATCAGCTATTTAAGAAAAAGTACGACAGAACAGCTCTTCATCGTTCATAACTTTACTCCGCAATCGATTGAAAATTATTACATCCCTTTAAAAAATGTCGCCGTTCTTCGAGAAGCACTAAATACCGATAACGAAAAATATGGCGGAACGAACAAACTAAATCAAAACCCCCAAATCATAGGACGAGAAGGCGTATCGATTAGATTAAGTCCGCTCGCGACGATGATATTTCATGTGCATTTTCAATAGTCTTCTTTTAAAACGCGCTTTATTTGATATATTTCGTGATTTTTGTGCGTATTTGCTGCAAAATTTTGAGAGCATATAAAGACATATGGAACTAAATGGGGTTTTGAAAAGAGTCTAATGAAGTACGAAGATTATTTAGCGTTAGTAGATCTTATCTGGCATCACAACCATTTGTATTATAG
>CAZABG010000112.1:0-5556 GCA_964483465.1 uncultured bacterium | reverse complement strand
GTTGTTCCCTGGACTGACGGACATAAACTTGAAATCGACCGCTATACAAAAAATCTTCCATTAAAAGTTTGTGACGAACTTCAAAATTATGATGCTGACGAGCTATGCAATGGCACTTCTCTAATAATCCTTCTTACTAAAGATCGAGAAGAAGTGCTTTTTCTAGATAAAACGACTCAGGAGATTAAAAGTCTTAAAATAGTGCCTCCTTGGTTGGAGGATATTAAAAAGAATTCTAAGTGTTATTATGAAGGCCAATTTTTAGGCGAAATGCGTGCGATAGTGGATGGGCTTAATGGAAAAACCACGCAAATATGCCGCCAACTAAATGTTATATATTATCTTGCGGGGCTATTGTTTACCGTTATCCGCGAGGCGGAAGAAACGGGAGAGACCCTTGCCAAGACATTATTTAAAAGACAGTTTAGAAAGATTAAGCCTGGAAAATATGAATCGATTGCAAGAATTGTCGCAAAAGACGATTCGTACTACCACTACGGATTAAGCCTATTGAAAAAGTATAATCATGCACTTGAATTTATGACGCCTGATCATGTTAAGGCTTGTGAACTTGCGATCACCCCTGAACTGAAAGCGCAATACGAAGCGCATCTTAATTTTGGAAAATAGAAATAGACTTCATGCGTAATTTCATTTGGTCGCCAAATTTGCCCTTTAGAGCATCTTTGCAGCAAAACTTTTCGACCGTATGTCCTTATATGCTCTCAAAATTTTTCTGCAAAACTGCCCAAAATTGCTAAATTTTTCAACCAAAGCAAATTACGCAAGAAGTCTAATGACAAAATTGCCTATTCTAGAAAGAATATTTGGCTATGAATCCCCCGCTAGCAAGACGAAAGATTGTTTATGACATCGATGATGTCTTATGTACATGCAACGTTTCAACGATCGAGCAAGTTGCTTTTTTCGCAAGATACGGACTGATCATTACCGCTATAAAAACCCACTATGTTTTTCCGGGGGTAGTTGAGCTAATGAAGGCGTCATTTGACGAGCCTGATACCGACATTTATTTTTCAAGCAGGGGAATAGAAGAAAGAAACAAAAAATTCGTTCGGAAGTTGCTTAAATGCTCTTTAGGCAAAGATAGGGCCTCTCAAGTTAAATACACTGTGCACACCGTTAAGCGAAAAGTTTATGTCGGCGATCCTATTGAATGTAAAGATTTAAACGAAATTTGCGGAGATAGTCAAAACGCGACTCTTGTTGATGATTCTCAAGGAATGATTGCTCCAGGCCAGTTTAAGAACTTTCTCTATGTGTATGAACCGCGGTTTAACGAATTTAGCCCTTTTTGCGATACGGAAGGGTATGTTCCTCTTTCGCTTGATTGTCACGGATCAATGCGGCTTTATTACATGGTTGTGCATGGAGGCGGGCTTAGGCTAAAGAAAAAACAATCCTCTTGCGAGCTGACGTTCCTAGATAAAAAAACACGCGAAAAAAAGCGCCTTGACCTAATGCAAGAAACCCATTCGGAGCTTATTTCCAAAATTGGAAAAGCAAAAAATGTAGGAGATTTAGAAGAAACGTGTCGATACGAAATCGTATCCGTGATTGAAAATGCAGGCGGGGTAACCAAGAGAATTGATCGTAGTGCGAACCACTTTTTTAATTATGTAGGGGTCCTATTTACAGCTTTGAACGAAAACAAAAAAACGGGAGAGCCTGTAAGCGAAATTCTTTATAGATTGCAGTGGAGGCGAGATGTTGAAGGTTATGAGGGACCAAGTAATCAAGAGATTTTTTGGAGCATTTATGATGAGACTTTTTATGAATATGGCCTATCTATTTTGAAAAAGTATAATCCAGAGCTTGCTTTCATGACCCCCATGAAATATCGAGAAGCTACACTAGTTCCCCTTACTCCTAAAGTTAAGGCGCGTTATCAAACCTATTTAAATAATAGGGCGTGATAGAGCGGAATTTATCTATATCCTCCCGAGATAAAGAGCGTTTCACCTGTTATCCACGAGGAATCGTCTGAAGCCAGGAATATGACGGCGGGAGAGATGTCTTCCGGTTGGCCGATGCGTCCAAGCGGGGTTTGGCTTTCGACGCTTTTTTTAAAATCGCCGTCATTAAAGCCTTTGCTGTGGACGCCTTCCGTTTCAACAAGACCCGGATTTACGGAGTTGACCCTAATTTTTCTTGGACCTAGCTCTTTTCCAAGAACTTTTGTAATGGCGTCTACAGACGCTTTTGTCGCGCTATAAACAGCGGACGTGGGCGAGCCGTTCGTGCTTACGACAGAGCTTACATTGATGATGCTCCCCCCTTTATCGCTGAAGTATTTTAGCGCTTCTTCTGAAGCAAGGATCAAACCCAGTACGTTGAGGTTGAATAAACGATGGAAATGTTCTTCTGTAATTTGTTCTAAAGGAAGAAAGTCATATACGCCGGCATTATTAACCAAAATATCGAGTTTGTCGAAGGCCTCTTTTGACTCTTTAAACATCTTTTCGATATCGGTCTTTTTTGACATGTCGGCTTGAATGGCAATGGCTTTTCCGCCTCCCTTTTTAATTTCATTTACTACAAGGTCGGCTCCTTCTTTACTTGTTGCGTAGTTTACGACAACAGATGCGCCTTCTTCGGCAAGATGCTTGGCGATCGCAGCGCCTATTCCTTTTGATGCGCCTGTTACAATTGCGACTTTGCCTTCTAGTTTTTTGCTCATATTACAGTCTCCTGCCTATTTTAGAATGTTATTAAATAAATAATTGTAAGTAAATTAAGTGTGTAATAGGCTCAGCTTGAATTATTTTGGAGTTAATATGTCATATATAATTAGTTTGGTGCTTTTGCTTGTTTTAGATGGCGTTTGGCTAGGACTTATGGTTAATCGCTTTTATAAGCCCAATATCCAGCACCTCATGGGAGATTCTGTCAATTATCTCGCTGCCGCGATCTTCTACTTAATATATGCCTTTGGAGTGACGTATTTGATTACATGGCAATCAGACGGAAAGTCTTTGTGGAATGTGTTTTTGAATGGAGCTGTGCTTGGTCTTACGGCGTACGCGACATACAATTTAACTAATCAGGCAACATTAAAAGAGTGGCCGACGATCATAAGTTTAGTGGACACAAGCTGGGGAACGCTTTTAACAGGCCTCGTCTCGGTTGGCAGCGTTTGGATCAGTAGAAAGTTTTAAGCTGCTATTGCAAAGAAGGCTTGCCCTTATAGCCTTCTTTGTCTAGAGAACTTTTATTGCAGAGCGATGAAGATGTCGACCTCTTGATCGGGCTGGCCGAAATAACGATCGCCATAAATTTCAAAATCGCCTGTATAGGACCTTCTATCGGCCTCGCGCCAGATCTTTCCCCACGCGTCTATGAGCGCGTCAGGCTGTTTACCTTTTGCTTTATAAACAACATATTGGCTTGAAGGGAGCGTTTTAACAACAAGACCTTCCGGCAGCTCTTTAGGCAATTCATTAACAAAACAACCTAAGACAAAGGTATATGGGGCCGTATAGTCGCTTTCATAGTCGCAATAAAGAGCGACGATCTCATTCGATGCCTTATGGGGTATTTTCTCGAAAATATTTTCCGCATAAAAACGCTGCCACATTTTTGGAATGTCGATAGGAGCTTTATCAGGATCATTTGCTGTACGGATGTCAATACCAACAACCGTTAATGAGGGTTTATCCACAATTGGGTTTTGCATAGCTAAAAAATATAGCACAAACGTGAATTTGACAAAAACGTCTAAAATAGACATAATATTCCATTATGAATGAGTTTAAAGTCTTTTTCCCAGTAGCCGAGGCCATTTCAAAGCTTTTTCCTCAAGCGGAAGTGGTTATCCATAATCTAGCGACGGGTAAAATTGCAGCCCTTTATAACAACCTTTCAAAAAGAAAGGTAGGGGATGATTCTTTGATTGAAGAGCTTCCTGACTACACTTGCCTTCCTGATTGTTTTGAGATTTATGAAAAAGCGAATTGGGACGGCAAGAAGTTAAAGTCAATTACAGCGACTTTAAAAAACCAAAAAGGGAGTCCGATAGGGCTTCTTTGCATCAATCTTGATCTTTCTTCTTTTGAAGCTATGCAAACAATATTATCCGCATGGCTTAATGTCGGGCAAAAACAGCCGCGCGTCCTTTTTAAGGATGACTTTAAAGAAAAGATCAACCGTTTTATCTCGTCCTTTTTAAAGAAAGAAAATCGGGCCATAAATTCTTTAACAAAAGAAGATAAGCAAAAACTCGTTCAACTTCTTCATAAAGAGGGGGCGTTTGAAACCAAAAACAGTTCTAAATATATAGCCGAAGTGCTCGAGCTATCGCGGGCAACCATTTATAATTACTTAAGGAATGTATGAAACTCCCTCCATTTAAATTGGAAGAATTTTGGAAAAAATATGAATTTTCCACGCCCTATCTTTTGTGTCCCTCCGATTGCGAGTCGTGGTCTTTAAATGAAATTCTTGCGATGGGGGATATTGAAATAAAGGGGCTTTGGGATAATTTGCAACTAAACTACACGGAAAGTCCCGGCCTGCCCTTATTGAGAAAAGAGATATCTCTTTTATATGAGTTAAATATAGAGAACGTATTGACTCTAGCTGGCGCAGAAGAGGGGATCTATTGTACGATGCAAACCTTAGTCGAGCCGGGAGATGAAGTCATCGTCATAACACCTTGCTACCAATCTTTGAAATCGCTTCCTAAAGCAATAGGTGCAACCGTTCATGAAATTCCGCTAACTCCGGACTGGAAAATTGAAATAAATGTCCTTAGCAAGCTTATTAGTTCTAAAACCAAATTAATTGTTTTGAATATACCCCATAATCCAACAGGGTCAATTCCGGATAAAAAAGTTTATCAAACTATTATTGAAATAGCTAAGAAAAACGGCTGCTACATCTTCGTTGACGAGGTGTATCAAGGTTTAGAAATTGATGAAAACGATCGTCTGCCTTCGATTGCATCTGTTTACGAAAAGGGGATTAGTCTTAACGTGATGTCAAAAAGCTATGGGCTAGCAGGTCTTCGTATCGGCTGGCTTGTTTCAAAAGATACGAGCTTTATTGAGAAAGCCAATAGCTATAAACTCTACACCTCAATCTGCAATAGCGCGCCATCAGAAATTCTTGCTTTAGCCGCTTTAAGAGCAAAAGACAAAATCCTTTCGCGCAATCGAGAAATCATGATGCGTAATCTGGATGCGTACGACAGGTTTTTTGCGAAATATCCGAAGCTTTTCACGTGGAAAAGGCCTCAAGCCGGATCTGTTGCCTTTCCCGAATTTCATGGAGAAGAAATTGATCGATTTACAGATCAGCTTGCTAAAGAGGCAGGCATTCTCATCATGCCCGCTTCTATCTACGATATGAAGCAGAACTATTTCAGGATCGGACTAGGTCGAAAAAATGTCCCTGAGATACTGGCACGCTTTGAAGAATTCTTATCCCGCAAAATAGACTAAGAGAGAAGGCAGAAGGATGAAGGCGGAAAACAAAGGCAGAAGGATGAAGGCGGAAGTTGCTATGCTGGAATCGTAGTCAAAGATAATTTTTACT
>CAZABG010000111.1:0-5842 GCA_964483465.1 uncultured bacterium | reverse complement strand
GTTCGAGTACCTGCGTATCCGCTCCTCCAACAATCAAAAGGGTAGGCGCGGTAACGCGAGATAGAGCAGCGCCTGCTAAATCAGGCCTTCCCCCGCGAGAGACGATCGCTTCAACATGAACAGAAGGCTTTACAGCCGCCTTAAGCGCTGCGGCAGCGCCTGTACTTGCGCCAAAGAGTCCTATTTTTAGTTTAGATGCAGCGGGATCATCTTTAAGCATATTTATAGCGAGTATTAATCTGTCGTTAAGAAGATCAATATCAAAGCGCGTTTGATAGATTTGATCCTCTTCTCGGGTTAGCAAATCTACTAGAAGGGTAGCAAAACCTGCATCATTCAGTCTTTTGGCTACATATTGATTTCTTGGCGATAATCTTCCGCTGCCAGAACCATGCGCAAAAATGATTGCCGAGGTTGCCCCTTCTGGAATCGCTTTTATGGCCTCTAGTTTCATCTTATCGCTTCCATATCACGCAGTATAACAGGCCAAACGTTATCCGGAATTTCAGCGCCCTGAATTTGAATGACGGCGCTTCCTGTAATATGTCCAAAACGGACGGCTGTTTCTAAAGGAACTTGTAATAGAAAACCATGCAGAAAGCCTGCTGCAAAAAGATCGCCTGCTCCTGTTGCATCTACAATGGGTAATGGAGTTGTATCAACATAAGTGGTTTTTCCTGACTCTGCAACGTATGCGCCCCTTTCGCCAACCGCAACGACTGCAATCTTAGCCAAATTAGAAAGTTCAATCGATGCCTCTTCAGGCGATTTTACTGTCATTTCAAAGGCTTCTTGCTCATTGCAAAATAAAATATCGACATACTTTGGTATAAGGCGGAAAAGATCTTTTCTATGTTTACGTATGATTTCAAAGCTTGATAGATCAAGAGAGATAGCCGCTCCCTCTTTTTTAGCGAGCGTCATAGCTTTTTCGATCATATCTAGATCATATAGAGAATAGCCTTCCAGGTGGAGAAGCTTAATATTGTGAAAAAGGTCTGAGTTGAGATCGTCTTTATTTAAATCATTGCTTGCGCCGCGTAGACAGCGCATCGTTCTTTCCCCGTCAGGGGTTACGAATGAAATCACCTGCATCGTAGGTTTTTCGCTCATTAAAAGGATGGCGTTAACGTAATTTCTTGTAAGCGATTTTGTAAAAATTTCTCCTGCATCGTCATTGCCGATTTTTCCTATGAACGCCGTTTTATGATTAAGGCGTGAAAGGCCTCTTATCGTATTACAGGCGCTGCCGCCGGGGTGGATTTCTGAAGGAAAAAAAAGGGAGGCAAAACGAAGTTTTTCAAAATAGGTTTCATTTACGACTTGGCTGCCCCCCTTTTCAATCGCATAATCTTCTAAAAAGGATTCAGGGACATGAATGATAATATCTGCGCATGCGCCGCCAAAACTTAAAACTTCAATTGAATGGGCGAGAAGATAAAAAGGTAAAAAGAGTAAACAATACCGCATGAGATGCCTATCAAATTAAAAAAAGATCAAGATAGTTGATCGTTTAGCAATTTGGCAAGCTTAAACATATCAAAGGGTTCTTTCACATTTAATGCTTTTGATAGTTTTGCGTCCGGTACTATTTCTTTTTTATTTTTAGGATTTTGTAAATTGTTGTTCCGGACATACTCCCAGATTTTCTTGGTAGCGTCAGGACGGGAAAGTTCGCTTTCGCCTAAAAGATCGGCTAATGGAGCCGATAATTTTTTTGCGGGCTGAACCCTTTTGACTTTAGGTTTTTCAGCTGTCTCTTTTTTAGCGGCTTTCTTTTTGGGAGCGGCTTTTTTCGTTTTGGCTTCCCCTTTTTCAGCGGCGCTTTCCTTTTTGCTGAAGCGGCCTTTTTTGGCCTTCTTTACATAAGGAGTGCGTGGATGATCCGGGTATTTTTCTTCGAGTTGCCCAAGGTCATTAACAATAACATCGCATTCAGGGAAAGTGGAGCAAGAGTAAAAGGTTTTTCCAAAACGAGATTTTCTTGCCGCCATTTGGCCGGTGCAGCCTATAGCCGGGCATTTTGGCATATCTTGTTCCGCAATGAGGGTTTCGCCCTTTTTAGGGATGTTGACAATGCCTTTACATTCAGGATAAGTCGTGCACCCTAAAAAGGCGCCAAACTTGCCGAAACGAAGCTTCATAGGCGATTCGCATTTAGGGCATTTTTGTTCCCAGTCAAAATTTTCGGCATAAAGCGTTTTGTCAAAATCAAATTCTTCAATAGGGCTTGAGAAGTCGCAATCTGGGTATTTTGAGCAGCCGTAAAAATATTTGTTTTTGAACCACACTTTCTGAAGGTTAGATCCGCACTTAGGGCATATCTTATTCGTTAGGATCTTGGGTACAAAACCCTCTTTTTCGGCGGTCACGACGACCGGTTCAAATTCGCTCCAGAATTTTTTAAGCAGCGCTCTCCAGTCTTTATGCTGATCGGCGATCGCTTCAAGTTCATTTTCCATATCGGCTGTAAATCCGATATTCATGATCATGGCAAAATTAGCTTCAAGGAGAGCGGCAATTACAAAACCGAGTTCCGTTGGTTTAAGGCGGCCTTGCTCTTTTGTCGTATAGTCGCGGCTTTGAATTTTCGACATGATAGTCGCATAAGTCGACGGCCTTCCTATGCCTTGCTTTTCAAGCTCTTTTACTAAAGAGGCTTCAGTAAAACGAGGAGGAGGGCGTGTAAAGGCCTGCTCTTTAATCAAATCGATAAGCTTTACGGTCATCCCTTCTTCAAGTTCAGGAAGGATTTTTCCATCGTCATCATCATTCTTATCATCTTCCCGCTCTTCGTAAATGGCTAAAAAGCCCGGGAATTTTAAAATCGAACCCGTTGCTCTAAGCAAGATATGTTGATTATTTTCAAGGTCGGCGGAAATGGTGTCATAGATCGCCGGATTCATTTGCGATGCGATAAAACGGCGGAAAACTAACTGATAAAGTTTGAATTGATCATCCGTAAGGTAGCGCGCGACTTTTTCAGGCGTATGTTCAATATTCGTAGGGCGGATGGCTTCGTGCGCATCTTGCGCGCTTTTTTGCGTGGCATACTGTTTGCCGGAAGAGGGAAGATATTCTGTTCCATAGATACGGGCAATAAAGCGCCTTGCTTCATCTATCGCTTGAGGCTCAATACGGACCGAGTCGGTACGCATGTAAGTGATAAGACCTTCCGTTCCATCATTGCCAAGATCAATACCTTCATAAAGGGACTGGGCAATACTCATGGTTCTTTGGGAGGAGAAACCGTAATAGCGTGAAGCTTCTTGCTGAAGGGTCGATGTGATAAAGGGAGGAGCCGCGTTTCTTCTTTTCTCTTTTTTCTCAACGCGAGAAACTTTATAAGGCTCAATTTCTAGCTTTTTTGAAACTTGCTCGGCTTTAGTCTGGTCGGAAATGAGGCATACCTCTTTTCCTTCCGGCTTTTCTTTTTCTACTTTTAATCCGTCTACAGAGTAGAGGTGAGCTTTAAAGACCTTCTCATCGTTCGGGGCTTTAAATTGCGCACCCAGGTTCCAGTATTCAACAGGAACGAAGGCTTCGATCTCTTTTTCTCTATCTACTACAAGCTTAAGGGCTACCGATTGGACGCGGCCCGCTGAAACAAACCCTTCCTTGCCTCGCTGAATGCGTCGGTTCAAGATAGGGGAAATTTTATAGCCTACAATTCTATCAAGCGATCGTCTCGCCTGCTGCGCCGACACAAGGGCGTCATCAATTTCTCTTGGCTCTTTAAGGGCTTTAAGGACAGCCTCTTTCGTTATCGCATTGAATGAGACGCGTTTATATTTAGTTTTGGGGGGAAGAATTTGGCTTATGTGCCAAGCGATCGCCTCTCCTTCTCTATCAGGGTCGGGGGAGAGATAAACGATATCGGCGTCTTTTGCGGCAGCCTTTAGTTTCCTAATGACCTCTTCCTTGCCAGGCATCGTAACATACGTAGGCTCAAAGTCATTCTCAATGTCTATGCCGAATTCTTTTGCAGGCAAATCGCGGATATGGCCGACCGAAGATTCAATAGCATATTCGGGACCCAAAAATTTCTTTAACGTTTTGATTTTCGCCGGTGACTCGACGATGATCAGCGATTTACCCATTCTTTTTTCGGTTTACCTTGGAGGGGGATTAACAAACAATCACAACCTTATATCAGAAGTAAGTGTTTAAATTAAAGAAATTTGTGAAAAGGAAGGCAGAGCAGCAAAGGCAGAAGGCATAAGGCGCAAGGGTGATTTGCAGTAGATTAGAGCCACTTTCAGCGGATAAAGAGGCTCCCTTCCGCCTACCTTAAAATAAAAAAGCCGCCGGGTAATTTGCCCGGCGGCCTGTGGAATCCTTTCTTAAAAAGAGACCGTTATTTTTCCCGATATTTTTATCGGTTCCATCTCTCTTTCTGGAAAGAGAATGGTTTTCGATCCCTTATTCACGATCAGATGAAGTTCCGGCTCCTCGAAAGAAGCGTCGGTCTCCCCCTGATCTAAGGCCATCGTCGACAGTTTCCTACTCACGGTAATCTCCATACGGATTTATCTATTCGATAAATTCCGCTATCCGGAACCTAAAGCTTAAGAAAACAGCCTGTCAATTTGCCATGGTGGTTAAACCCTAGTGTACAACTTGACAAGTTGCCAGCTTAAGGTTCCACAACTTTTTTTAAACTCACCTTTCATCGATGAGCTTCATTTTCAATGCTTTCTAACCAAAATTCGTGGCTTATGAGCTACTAAACCGTATTCACCTCCTTAATCAGCTCGGGATATAAATCCCTGAAAATCCACTGTTATTGGCGGGGATAGATCCCCATGCTTTACATAACAAATAATTATAAATTATTGCAATTCATTCAGGTAGTTTTGAAAGGAGACATCTCCCACGTTCAAAACCTGCATAAAATCGTTAAAAAGTATCGGCGTGACGCCGACCTTAAGACCTCTTTTTTCAAGGTCCATCCACTCTTGTAAATTCTTCTTTTGCTCTTCTTTTGGCGCGACCGCAAGCGAAAGAGAATGGATGCGATACATATTATATAGATATAAAAGGGGGACTGTATCGATATTCGCCTTCTTAATACCCTCTTTTAACTTTATGGATTCGCTATAAGCTTCTTTTAGCTTGCCTTCGCCTACAAGAAGAGAAATTTTCGCTGACGACTGAGAGTAGGGATCCTCTTGAATTCGGCTTAAGTTTCTCTCCATCAAGGGTTTTGCCTCTTCAGGCATATTCAATAGGAGATAAGTTTGAGCCATCGTGCCGTCGTATTTTGATTCAAGTTCAGGCTGACGGGCTACGATTTCGCTTAATTTCGTAATGTTGTCTTTAGCGTCTTCTGCGACATAAAGCTTTGATCCATAGGTGTCTGCCGCATAAAAATCCTTTTCATTGCGGCTGGCCGTTCCTGCCATGAATCGGTAAAGAAGGAAAATAGTGGCAATTAGAATGAGAAAGCCATAAATCAAATTAGATTTATTTTTATTAACCCACTCAACGAAAGGATTCTCATCGAGCTCATCAAGAGAAACCGGAATATCTTTTTTTGTCATGCCGCATCCTTAGCTAAAACAGGAAGTTTAAATCTTTATGCCAATTATCATAAATAACTTTGATTTTTAGCGGCTCAATTTTCTAAAAGCTATTTGCAACAGTGTGCAGGTGGAAGGCTAAGTCTTCCTATATCTATATTGTAACAAGATTTTTAACATGATCTTCTCAAGCTAAAGCTTTCGAAGATATAGGGTCCGCCTATCGGCTAAAAATGGGTCGACCATACGGTCGACATAAAATGGTTAGCTGCAGCTTTTTGTATCGCCGCAGGCGATCCATTTCCGCCGATAGGCGGATC
>CAZABG010000110.1:0-6176 GCA_964483465.1 uncultured bacterium | reverse complement strand
GAAGGTGTTTATCTTGCGACAAGCTAATTTTATAAAAAAATGGGTAATGGTAAGGTGCATAGGCCCTTTCCCAGCCTTTTGTATTAAGGTGTATACCCTCGGTAGGTTTTTCTCCATGCCGAATGATAAGCACTTGAGCAGGAAGCGCCTCAAGGGAAATAAAAAAAAGAACTAAAAATAAAAGGGAGATATTCATAATTTACACATATGGACTTAGATTATTTTCATCTATTGATTTTTACGATTCCGTTTGCTGTCGCCTATTTTTTTAAGGCTTGGTTTAAACGAAAAAGCTATCTCGACTACCTTATCCCTTCTTTTATATTTTTCGCGCTCGGTTTAAGAGCCCTTTTTCATTCATTTCCGCAAGTTTTTTTCTCGAACGATATCGCCGCTTTTTTAAATCAGCCGCAAAACCCCTTTATTAAAGAGCTTGGTTTTGCCAATTTGGGGATGGGGCTTGCGGCTCTCACGGGAGTATTTTATTTAGGGGCGAGAGTCCTATTTTTTGCGGCCCTTCCTTACGCCTTGTATTTAAGTTTTTCGGCTCTAAGCCATCTTTTAGAGATCATCGACATAAGGGCCTTTAACTATCTCGCTATTTCTGATTGGGTACTTGTCGATTTTATTACTCCCTTAACTTTTTTTTTCCTTTATTACCTGAGGAGCCGTTATGAATAAATTATTCTTTTTGTTAGTTCCAGTTTTTCTTTTGCAAGCGGAAGAAGGGCCTGTTTGTAAAAAATGTCAGATGATACGTGAATACAACGCAGCTCATCCTGAAAATAACTATGAATATTACGATGATTACATCCGCGATCTAGAAAAAAAGAAAAAAGCGGGAGAGGCAGTAAAAGATCCCAAGGATTTGAGTTACAATCCCAAATGAAGAATAGACTTCTTTCGAAATTCGCTTGGGTTGATAAAATTAGCAATTTTTGTACAGTTTTGAGAGCATATGCGGACATACGGTCGAAATATTTTCCGATAAAACTGCCAAAAAGAGCAATTTTAGCGACCTAATGGAATTTCGAAAAAAGTCTAATGTTTATCTGAATACTTGTGGATAGACTTCCTTGGCCTTTTCGTACAGTTCGGATCGAAAGTTTAAAATTATTGGCCGATCGCTTGCGCCAAAGTACTCCATGCATTGATTTAATATGCCCTTTATAAACGGAGTAAAAAGAGGCCTGAGAGTTTGATCGTTTTTAAGGTTTAGACACAGGATATCTTTTAACATTTTCGCAAAACAAGTAAATGAGGCATCAGATAATTTTAACGATTCTTCTGCGGCCTTAACTAAGGCGATAGTAATATTTAAAAAATGTTCGTCATTTCGGACATAATTCTTTTCCAAAAGATGAATATATAGATTCATTGCTTCTAACAAATATTCAAGGCCCGCACTTTTAAATAAGAGATAGCATTTTGCCCGAATAATTTGGATAAGTTCTGAATATATGAAATATTCTTGATCCGATAAACCGGAATGCACAGGAAAAAAAGCATTCAAAATACTGCTAAAACTTAGCTCGTCAAAGTTCAAGATTTTGGGGTTTGCTTCAATAGCGGAAAATAGGGTAATGCAGTGATTGGCCCTTATGGCAGGATACGATCTAAACAAATCGATGTTATAGCCTTTAATAAGATTGAGAGCATGCAAGATGCAAACAGGCGCAAAGTCTTTTTCTTTTGTTCCTTGATGAACCAAGTTTTCGATAACGGCTTTCAATGGTTTCAAAGAAAATGTAAGCGATTCTGAAAACAAAGGATTTCCCAAGTAAATATGATTTGAGATCATAGTTGATTCAGCAAAAACCATGCCTTTGTTCGAATGCATCGAGCTTTCGATCAAATTCAGATTTCGCATATGAACACTATATTTTTTAATGTCTGTCTCTACAGGCCTTAAAAATTGCTCTAAAGCGAGTTTTAATGTTTCAGAAGTGCAAATATATTCGCTTCTATAGAATAAATTTAAAGCAACAAAATCAAGCAGATATCCAGCGTGGTGCGGAGTCCTGTGTAAGGCTACCCCGTCCACAATAAATTTTGATAGGATCTGGCCTAATACTTGAAAAAAAGCGCTTTCAATATTGGCTGGAATGTTAGTTTCCGTTGGATGATCTAAATGCGGAATTAAAACTAACGGCTCTCCCGATTGGTAAGTGTCAATAGGGGAAATATTGTACTCATCGCAATTAACCGTATAGTTTTTTAGGTTAACAATCGTTTTCATTTTCTCTGTAATAAAGAGGACAAGAGCAGTTTTCAAATCACTTTGAAAATAAATGCTAATTAGAGTGAGCAGATCAATAACATTATTATTTTTGACAAATCCCTCAGATTTTATAAATAGGGTAAAAAATGAAAGGCAGTGTCTTTGATTTCCTTCGCGAATCGTCTTTAACATTTGTTTAAAGAAATTGTTTCTGCAATCTTGGCTTAGCAAAGAAACGTCTTTAATAATTCTAGGCCTTAACTCTTCTCTATGTAAAAATTGAGCTTGTAGAACAGGAACCCGATCGTTTTCTTCATAGGCGCTTAAAGGAAGTTGATGAAGAGATTCATACTGTTTTTCATTTATGATTTCATCTCTCCATTTTAAAGAGTAATGGTATGCGTTATTGGATAGATACTCTTTTAACAACGGTGTTGAACACAATTCAAGCCCCTCTTTCGCAACCATTGTATCCGCTAAACGTTTAAGCCTATCCCTTTTACCTTGAGATTTCCTAAGTCCATTAAAAAAGCCTTCTTTAAAAAGCGCTAAGTATTGAGGATGCAAGGGAGCGTATGTAAGAATATCAAACAGCATCTCCTGTTCAGAAAGAGTTGGATTCTGCATGTTTCTGACAGCTTCAAAACATTCTTTAGAATCAAGTTTATAGAGCCGCGCAGCATATTCAAGAGGCAGTCTTTTATACTGTCTTCTTTTCATCCCAATTAAAAATTGATCGTCTGAAGACGATTCAACTAAAAGATCTGTTTCAAGAGCGTGGAAAATTGTGGATTTTGGGGATAGGGTAGAGATTAACTGTCTTCCTTCCTCGCAATCGGCAATTTCCCTTCGTGCAAGAGGGGCTAAATGCGTTTTAATAGAAGAAAAATCGGAAACAGATTTAAAGAGATCTAAGAGATATGGCAGTTCTGGTTTAATTTCTTCCGTATTAAATAATCCGATTGAACGAACTAAAGGGATCATTAATGATCGAATGATCTCGTCTTTAGTAAAATCATTTCTGATATCTGAATACACTCTCTTTTCTAAAGAGGTAGAGGTCGTTTGAAATACTTTAAGGTATACAAATGAAGCGTGTATCCTTTTAAGCCGGCGCATTTGCGGGAGTTGAAATAATTCAAAAAGGCTTTCAGCATCGGTATAGATTAAGGAAGCTTTAATTTTTCCAATCAGAATAGGAATCAATTCATCTAAAGGTAAAGCCGTGTGGAATTGACGTATAAGGCAGCAGCATAGACGAAACTTTCGATTATCCATTTGTTGATAGATAATTTCATTAAGGCGGAAAGGTTCAATATTAGTTTTTTGCATTTCCTGAAAAACTTCGCCTTCAAGATTTTCGTTTTGCAGCGCAATAGTCAAGAAGAGCGTTCTATGACTTGAGGCAATAGCATAAGGCCATGCTCTTCTCAAATTTTTCTCATCCAGGGAAGAGCATAAGAGGCATTCAACTAACGCGCTTAGATGCGGATTTTGCGGGAGATCAAGCTCAAGAAAGGATAAAATGAATTCAGTTTTTTTAGGGCATGCTTTGGCAATATCTACGATCCTGCTGTAAGTTAAAGTCTCATCAATCGGCCACGTCTTTTTTGATAATGTTTCGAGAATCAAATCCATGCAATGTTTGAAAAGAGGCTGCGGAATATCGCTTGGATTAATTTTTAAGTGAAATAAAATAATAAAGGCTAACTTAGGATCTACCAAATTCATTCTATGCAAAGTTCTTAAGATAGACAAAACTTGAGGAGAGCTTTCTTTTGAATGTTCCGCAAGCCATTTTAAACTGGATGGAGAAAATGATTTAAAATAGTTGTCCAGCTCATCAGGAGTGCCTGAAATTCTTGATAAATAGCCCTCTTGCTGATGAAACCGTTCTGCGGCTAAAAGAGGGATTAGCGCATTTTTTAAAATAGGAAAATGTAGGCTTAAAAAGGAATACTCCTCAAAACTTAATTCAGGGTCGCAAGATACGCAAATTAAATCGCTAAAGCCAATTAAATACGTTTCAAAACGAACACGTTCATGAGGTGTAGCTTTTAGTAATTTGTTAAATACGAGCTTTAAAATTAGCTTCCTTTCTTTTGGTTTTAAATCTGCATATAAGGTCTTAATGATCCCAAGACCGCTGAAAGGATCTAAGTTGAATGCAAGCGTTGCGCATGAAGATCTTAAATAATGAAGTTCAGGGTTCTTGTTCAGCCATTTTAGGCCCATATCAAAAACGAAAGTATGAGTAAAAAGCCCGCGAAGCACGGCCTCTTTTTCTGTATAGCGATCTAAGTTTTCCCTAATAGTTTGAAAGACAGAAAGCGGAACATCGCTAATAGGATGGGTATTTTCTTTAAGATAAGGATGAATATTAAATAGAATTTTTTCTTTAAGCTCGGGTTTAGGTACAAATCGATTGACCGCAACGCTTAGGGCTAGCTCAGTCTGGGTGATGTTGTCTTTATTGATTTTTTTAATCAGAAATTGGGCCACTTTACCTAAATCGTGTGTCCGTCTTCCCTTTAAATCGAGCGTGTATTTTACATTCTGGCAAAAGAAGGTTAAACCATATTCATCTCTATACAACGTTAAGAGATCAAAGATGATATCAACTGTCATTTCCTTATCATCTAAATAGGAATAAAGAAGTTCTAAAATTCCCTCTTTGTTTTTTGGAGCAGGAATTTTGAGCATTTCCGTTTTTATGGCTTCAATATCATTATTCTTATATTCGCAAATCAGGCCTTTGCGATTTTGAAAATAATAAAGGTTTGAAATGCCTTGAAGATAGAGTAGAAAATGGGAGGAAAAATCGAGAGGTGTATGTTCTTTATGACAAAAGTCGATTAAGGAAGAAAAGTTCTCGGAAAAGGAGGCGGGGGTTTTCGCGATGCCTTTTAAAAATAAACTAAAGGCCGTATTAAAAAGAGTAAGCGCATCTTTTTCGATTAGAACTTTTTTGCCTTTAAGTTCTTTTAAAACCATTTTTGCCCAACCCCTTTTATTAACTGTAAAAGGGTCTGATACGGTAATGAGATTAAAGAGAATATCGATGAAAGGTTTCAGAGTTTGAGTTGAAACTGAAGGTACGATTTCATGCATTTTGTCTGGATTTGCAAAGAGAGCAAGGTTTGCCTCGAATGCAATGTCATCTTCTTCAAAAAGTTTTTCGCGCCCTTTAGACTCAAACCAATTGATATCAAGCATCAATTCTTTTGTGCCTAAAGGGGTTCTAAGATAGCGCGTATTTCCGTCTACAATGTTTCCGCTTAAAGGGGGCGATAAATGCGCTTGAACATGAGGTTCTACCTCTTTTTCAGGTTTTTTAGCGTAATTGGCAACAAAAGGAATAAATGCCTTGATTATTACGCTTCGAATTATTTCTCGGTTTTTTTCATTAGCTTTTGGCAATTCAATTGAAAGATCGATATCTCGATGCGTTTTGTTAAACTCTCTTTCGAAATCGTTCCATTCTTCTTCAGTAAAATGATCCTTTAGACTGATACCATTATGTAAAAAGAGGCTTTCTACATAACTTCTTCCTAAAATAGATAATACAAATGAGCCGACAAATTTAATTCGCATATTATCTGCGAAGGGGAGTTTTGATACCGCATTTAATGCCGTAAATAAAACATCATGAATGGGGGCGGTTATTTGAATTTCGCCAAAACTGAGTTTTATTGGTTTTTTAAGCCATGTTAAAAGCCGGGTTTTTTCAATATCTCCCAGCGGAGGAAATTTACTGACACCGATAGTATTGAAAAACTGATCAATCAGTTTCTTTTCAATTAATCTTTCCTTCAAAAAAGGGGTCGGTTTTATTGAATTGGGGTTTATGTAAGCTATTCTTTGATTTTCGTTTCTTTGAGCTTGATTTCCGACAAACATGCGAAAGAGTATAATGACTCATTAAATTTAATGAAATTATTATTTACATTAATTG
>CAZABG010000109.1:0-6226 GCA_964483465.1 uncultured bacterium | reverse complement strand
GTTCTTTATAAGTCAGCTTTCCATCCGGATTGATCGCTTTCGCAAAATCATTAGGAACGCTGATTTTAATTTTCTGACCCGTTCCAAGTCGACGTGCCCGCATAATGGCTTGTATAAAAGTATCATCAAGGGTTGTAGAACCAAGAACTAACTCGCCGTTTCCTGGAGGCATCACAAAATCGACGCCTCTGACATCTGAGGAACTATAAATAACGAGGTCATCAATAGAGATTTTTTGCCCTGTATAGGGGATAGGATCTTTTGCATCCATGGGCCAGTACATTTGTCCAAGTGTTGGATGTTTAAAAAACAGCGTTCTTGTGACTCCACCCTCTCGTAGGTTCTTTATAAAATCAAAGATATAAGTTCCTCCGCCAACCCCCTCCTGATTAATGATGAATTGGCATTGAGGATCTTTTGCTTTTTCTACGAGCCATGCTTTTGCGTCGCCAAATGTGCCGACCGGAGTATTTAGTTGTTTTGGTAGCATCTCTGCAAGTTTTGTCAAAATTGAACCCATAACTTTTCGGGAGTTGACCGATTCATCTTCAGAAAAGCCATTTGGCATAGCATAAGGGTTGATAGTCCCTGAGGCTCCTGCCACATTGGCGCCTGTTAAAGGATCTTGCGATCCGCATTTTGACTGCTCTCGAGCTATTTTGACTTTGTTTTTCAAAATGTCATTCTGAAGGATGAAAAGCTTCATTTCCCAAGAGACTTCGTTGTTTTGAAGATGTTCGTAGAGCTTCTCGAACTCCTCGTTTGCTTTAAGACCTTTGACGTTTGCTTTGTTATACCAATCTTCTACCACTTTCGGCATAGGCGTGAGATATTGAAGCTCTAGCCATATTCCTTTAAAATATTCGCGGCTCGGCCCTTTCACAAGATGAAAAAGATATTGCATGGCGATAAGCTCATACTCATCGCTAAAACGCATTCCTGGAAGCGGCTTGCCCTCTTTACGAGGAACAACTGTGCAGCCGTCGACCGTATCGACATCGCAGTCATAGCCGGCATCTTTGACAAAGACAGCTTTTAGTTTAGAAGAAAAAAGAGTTTGCAATATCGATATGTGTTTATGAAGGTGAGGAGGCACTTTATTTAGATTAGGTATGCCATTTCCTGGTTCTCCCATTACATAGCGGATAAAAGCTCCTTCGTCGCCATTAAATCCTTCTTTTATTAATTTCCAATTCTCTTCCGATAGTCCGAATGGAGCTATTTCCTTAAACATTTCGGACGCAAGCTTTTTAAGCTCGGTTATAATTTTTTGATTGCCTTGACTGTCTAATTCTTTTAAAAGCGGCTGCTTGTTTCCTAAAAGCAGAGATCTAAACGTCGCCATTTTATCGGACGTAAAGATCTTCTGCATCGCGTCATGAACACAGGCTCTTATGTCTTCATTTGTAATTTCAGGGTCGCCTAAGGCGTAATTATATTCTTTTGTTACAGAGAAGATATCGTCGACTTCATCGGCGATGAATTGCGTATCATTAGATATTAAAAGAGAGCGGATTGATTTTTGCCATTGCCTTACTTGCTGAATTTCGTAAAGCTCTCGTACGGCGAGCATAGCTTCAGGATCCTTTTTAATTTTTTCAAAAAGTTCATCCATTGCCTCTTTAGATGACTTTGTCGGATCCATTTTTTTAGAGATATCCTCTCCATATTTTCTGAGAAGAGGTTTAACCTTTTCTACTTTTTTCTTAAGTTCTTCTCCGGATAAAACAATTTCATTGTCGAGCGCGGCAAGGTTCGACATCGTTGTAATGAGATAGCCGCCTGTTAGTTTTGCTTCATATAGACGAGCATATTCATCTTTTAAAAAAGCAATATCGCGAGGTGATTTGCGATTTAAATCAAAAAGATGGGAGGCTTGCCTAAACATTTCGCGTGTCGATTCGTCCATATCGCGCGAATTGATCCCCAGCATTTCTTCTGTTACGAGAATAATGGGGAACTTTCCCTTTTCGGCGGTTAAATACGCGACTTCAGGCAGAATCCATTTTGATTTTCCGGCTCCTGGATCTAGCAGAAGAAGGGTGTTTTTGCCGTTCACCAGCTTTTCGACAATTACTGGCTGAAAGGACCTGGCTATCTTCTCGCTTCTATACTCAGCTACTAAATGTTTCCTTGAAAAAGAAGGCTTATCTAAGACTATTTCTCCCTCTTTAAAGTATCTCCCTTTATTTGTACCGTCCGTTACAAACTTGTAAAAATCCTGCGAATAGAGTTTTAAGGCGTCGGGATCCGCATCCTTAAACTGATCCAGCATTTCATAGGCTTTGATGAGTTGTTGTGCCGCGGTCGCTTCCAATAAGAAGCGGATGATTTTTCCTTCAAGTTCAGGATTGCCTAATCGATTGGTTTGGAATAAATCGAGAGCTTTTTCAAATATTTCCTCTTTTCCATAGAGATCAGGATTTAGAAGCATATTTTTAAAAGCTTTATATTTTTCAGGATGGCTAAGCACTTCATTTAAAATGCTTTCCCGCATTTCTTGCGCTTTTAGCCTCGAACCTGAGATGGCTTCAAGGATGAGATTTCTTAAATCTGGTATTTTGGAGGTTTTTAATAAGCCGGGAGAGTTTTCAATAGCTTTGATTCTTTCTGAGATGGCGTCGGTAATGCCTTTTCGCATTTTGGCATTTTCGTCCCTTTCCATAGTGTTTTTGACATCATCAGGATAGGCCTTTAGCAATTCAGCCTTGAGGCTTCTGACTCGTTCGATTTCGCTTTCTATGTTTGCCCGATCTTCTTTTTCATAAAAGTCGCTATTTAAAAGCTTTGGTAGAATCGCCGCATCACGTAAAACCTTTTCATTTTCTTCAGTAAATACGGGAACATCCTGATAAGCCTCAACTTTTACTCGTTTGTCTTCCATCCTTCTAATTCTGTCCCCTGTAACAACCGCATGCCTTGAAAGGGATGCGTCATATGTAGATTGAAGGATAAATCCAATCATCTCGATGATTTTGAAGGCTTTATCTTTTGAAGTATTGCCCTCAAGGTTTTCTACAACTTTTTGCCATGCGTGTATTTCTTCATTGGATAATACCTTAGAGAGTTTTGGATCATTTAGAACGGCTTTAATCTTCTCTAAGTTTGTCTCGTAAACAATAGATGAGGGCGCAATTGATTTTGTTTTCACTAAGGGTATTTCTGGTTGAAGTTTGTTGTGAGCTTCAATTAAAGGTGATAAGTTATCAAAGATAGTATTTGCTGTAGCACCGTAGCTCAAAAAGCGAGGCCCTATATAATTTGAAATTTCTTTTCTAATTTCAGTTTTTAATATCGTAAAAAATGAGATTTTTGATTCAGAAAGAAGCGGTTTATGGAGCTTTTCAATAGAAGGATAGACTTGTTCTAAATCGATATTGGCTATTAGGTCATGCCCTTTTTCATTTGCACAAGATATGAGCAGTTGCCTTGCGACTTCGGCCTTTATGGCGGCGTCTTTTGGAAGATGCGTAAAGCTTAAGTGCTTTAATCGTTCTATCCTTTTGTCGTTTGATAAGATTTTTTCATTGCGTATTTGTTCCAGATAACCTGTAAAAGAGCCTAAAAAATCATCCAGAGTCGGATAGCTCGAGATGTTCTCTATCTTCATATCCTCAGTTGGAGCCTTCAAATATTTGATAATTTCCCTTGAAAACCCAGCTAAATCAAGATCGGTTATTTTTTTATGATTATAGGGTTCAGGACTAGTTTCTGCGATCTGAGGAATGGTTTCAGGATGAAGCGAGAGGAATTCAAAACTTTCTAATTGAATTTGACGAAAGGCATCTATGTCCTCTTGTGTTAATAATAAGTTTCCTAAAAGATTTGCCTTCTCCTTAGATTTTCGACTTAAATGGTCTAAATAGGATTTATAAAGTTTTACATCGTCTTGCAGTTTTTCGTGGAAGTTATACCAATCAGAGGGTCTATAAGATTTAATCCCTAGCTGCAGCCTCTCTATCTGCGAGAAAGCTATTTCCGCCTTGAGCCTGAATGCAATACCGCGTACGCTAGGATCTTTATGGCCCTTGATCAAATCATGCATTTTCAGAATAACTTCTCTATCCTGAGGGCCTAAATGGCTTGACTTGGCTTTTTCTAAATAATAAAGGGCTTTTTCATAATCTTTATTTGCAAAGGCATAGTAGGCCAAATAGCAAAATCCGCCGGTTGTCGTTTGCATTTGGCCTTCATCAATGGAAGTTTTTCCTGCTTCAAACCTAATCCTAAGAGGAGGAAGTTTAAGTTCTTCTGTCCCTGCTTCATCAATTTTTAAGTCTTCAAATGAGTTTTGGCGATGGTCAAAAGCCGCGTATTTAATGGGCATGATGTAGCATTCTGTTTTTTTAATGCCTAAGGCTTCATCGTAGTAAGTAAAAGGAAGTAAAAATTGATGAAAGGATTTTCCGAAACGATCATTTAAGGCCGTAACATCTGAAAGTCCTGTTGCGAGACGAAATTTTCTATGTGCTTTTGTTCCCTTCCAAACGCCATCTTTACCTTTCACAATGGTTACGCCCATATTTAAGAAGCGTATTTCAGATAGCCCTGTACTATCTTTGAAAGCTATCACATCTTTGGTCTGAGCAAATCCAAAAGGATGAAGAAATTCTTTTGCAAGATTTGGGTCAAGCATTTTCTTGTTGGTTGCATTTACCGCTTTAACAATCGTTGTCTTATTTTCTGAATCGGTTGCAAGTTTTAAGAAGATATAGTCATCTTTACCAATTTCAACGATGCCTTGATTTGGATTATTAACATTTTGCCAGACGCCATATTTCTCAAATATATTTTGGGGAATGGCTTTTAAGCTTGATATCGGTCTAAATTGATAGTCGGCTTCAACCCCTTTGACCTTAATTTTCTTTGTAATCACAAGGTTTTCAAGAACAGGATTCCAAACGATATGAATAGAATGGCCTTCAATTTCCATGTCGTACTCGTAAAGAGTTGCCATGCCCATCTCTTTGGTTTGGGTGCGGGCGATGGGGTTTACATCGCCAAACAACTGTACAAAGTCCGGGTGCTGCTTAATTTGAGAAGGAAGTGTTGATTCTTGAACAGAACCGCCTTCTTTTTTCGTGATTACGCCTCTTCTTAAATCTATTCTTAAACCCTTATCTTTATTCTCAAAAATAAAGGTGTTTACTTTTTCCCAGCTAAGATCTGCGAGCATCCTCTTGTTACCTTGAACGGCAAACAAATTTAAAATTTCATTTCGGTCTTCTTGAGTGTGTACCTTAGATAGAAGCGTAGATCTTACCCAATCGCATAACTCCCTTTGCAAGGCGGGGTTACCCGATTCATCTCCCGTATTTAGAATGGCCCCGTAGGCGATTAAGGCATTAGCTAAAAAGTGTGCATAATCATCTTTATATTTTTTCTTCTCAATATCATCAGCATTTGAAATGTTTTCCCCTCTTAGCGACAGCTCTTTATGCTTATTTACTAATAATAAGAGAACGGTTGTATATAGAGCTTTCTTTGAGGCCGGATCAATTTCTGGGCGATTAGCAAGTTCTATGTATTTATTTACATCGCATAAAGGACTTAAAGTATCGGCTAGCTGTTTAGAATTTGGATCGGCTTTGGCATATTCGTTTATGCTAAAGCTAATGCCTGCAAGAAAGGCAAGAGACTTATATTGCCGATTTTTTAAGGCGCTTTCCATCAGTCGATTCAACCTACCGGCAAGCTGCATATTAAGGAGAAGATGCGTATTGTAATGCATCTGATTTTTTATTATTCCCGATCTAAATAGGGCAAGCTCAAGGATCCTTTGCACATCTTCTCGCTCTAACAATTGCGGATAATCAAATATGAATTGAACAACATTATCAAATATGCTGAAGTGGGGAGCACCCTTGTGATCGGTAATGACGACAAGCCCCCTTAGACGGGCGTTTTGTTCCAAGGTTAAGTTTGTTGTGGGCGCTTTAGATTCAACAACAATCTGAGTAAGTTCAGTTAAGGGCTCTATATAACCCTTTTCTCTTGCGTCCCTTTCCCTCATTTCACTCTTAGCGCTTGAAGGTTTATCTTCGGTATAGATACTCTCTTTGATCCAATCCGCCGGTATAAGTCCTTTTGAGCCAAGAATCCCTTGATCGTGCGTTGGATCGCGAAAGTCAAAGAATTGAGGGCCTTGAGGCTGGTATTCAAGCAGCTCTTTTTTTCTGGCGTCAGATATTATAACGGCAGGTTCATCATTATTTTCCGCTGCTTT
>CAZABG010000108.1:0-6506 GCA_964483465.1 uncultured bacterium | reverse complement strand
GCTCTCTTATGGGCTCTATAGTAAAAAGTTCTGATTTTTGGTTGAATTATCAAGCTAGTTACCTCATATATAACTTTCATGTATGCCATTTATGTCCTCATGGGAATGATTGTTGGATTTTTATCGGGACTTTTCGGAATAGGCGGCGGCTTGATAGTCGTTCCTGTTCTTGCCTACCTTTTTCAATTTCTTGATATCCCGGAATCTATAAAGTATCAAACGGCCGTAGGTACATCCCTTGCCGCTATGATATTTACGTCGTCATCTTCTGCTGTGAGTCATTACATGCAAAACGGGATTAATTGGAGATTCATCAAAATTTTGGCTCCAGGATTAATTCTCGGTGCAATTAGCGGCGCGTTTTTAGCCAATTATTTACCTGGACATGTTTTAAAGTCGATTTTTGCTGCTTTCGTATTTGTCATAGGATTTAAATTTATTTTTCAGCCTCAAGTAGACTTTCACACGAATTTGCCTATTTGGGTATTAGCGCCGATTTCTTATGCTTTAGGCATGTTGTCTACTATTTTAGGGATAGGCGGAGGTTTTATAACAGTGCCTGTTTTGACTTCGTTTAGAATGCATATGACGCAAGCCATATCGACTTCGGCAATTGTGGGTTTTGTGATGGCGATAGTAGGGACTATTTCTTTCTTTATCATTGGATCGCATTATGAGGATTCGTCAGATTTGGTCGGCTATATTTACCTTCCCGCAGCGATTACGATAGGTTTAAGCGCTTTTCTGGTGGCGCCAATCGGAGCTAAAATGGCTTATCGTCTGCCCGTTAACGATCTAAAAAAATATTTTGGATTATTGCTTTTGGCGATGGGTTTTTTTATTTTATTAAAGTCTTGATTCTATAGAGATCATTTCTAGCACTTCTTTAAATTGCTGCATCGAGATGTGTTGTTTTGAATCTGTTTTAAATTCTGAGGCGTGATTATGTACTTCAAGAATATAGCCATCCCAATCATAGGATTTGGATTGTTCTACGATTTGAAGCACTTTATCTTTATCTCCCGCAATGTGCGAAGGATCAAGCAGCATCTGAATTCCCATTTTTTCTTTAATGCGCATCGCCATCTCATAATCGGGCAGATTTCTTAGATTGTCAGGATTTTCTTCGTGGCCCGGAGCAAAGCCTCTATGTATCGTTGCGAGTTTTTCTTTAGGAAATCCTGCGTTGATAATATGTTCGTAAATTCCATACCAATGCCTTTCATCGGCCCACATCTGATTCTTGAACATAAGAATAACCTGATCTGCGGCTTGCGATAAAATTCTTGCGATGTCGTGAATTTCAAAGTGGTTTTGATTTCGGGATCCTATCCAAAATACCATTTTAGCATCAGGGCCATATTCCTTTAACGCGTCAACGCAGTATTTGGCGTTAACCGAATTCATGATTTCAGTCGCCGGTATAAAACCATGAGGGATTGTCTCTTCTAAAAGAATGGGAAGGCCTGAAGCGCATGCTCCATGCCATCCAGGCGAGGTCCTTGGTTTCCAAAGAGATGCGCGGATGTATCGAATGGGGGTTTCTTTTAACAGTTCCACTGCTTCCGCCAGCTGTTCCCGTGATTCAAGTGCGCAAGGGCCGGCGATTATAATCTTAACCATGCCAGTACCTTAATTGTTCTATTCATTTAATTTAGAATACATTTAATATATTATTCAATATATTAATTTAATATTTTAAACTAAATTGACATATTAATTGCCGTTTGCCAGATCAAATTATATAGACAAAATCCTGGGCTTAGTCAAAATGTGATTTGGAGGTGTTTTATGGCACAAAACGGCAATAATTTTATGAATAAGGCGATCGAGCTCAGCAGAAAAGCTTCGATCTTGGAAAAAACAGGCGGAGTTTTTGGCGCAGTCGTCGTGAAAGACGGCAAGATCATAAGTGAAGGCTATAACCAAGTAATAAAACAAAATGATCCGACGTGGCACGCAGAAATACAGGCCATCCGTGAAGCCTGCAAAAAACTAGGTACGCCGCATCTTAAGGGTTGTGTTCTTTATACGAGCGCAGAATGCTGCCCTATGTGTTTAGCCGCCGCATACTGGGCGCACATAGACAAAATATATTACGGCGCAACAACCGGCGACGCTTTGAAATATGGTGACTTTGCCGACATCGATATTTTGGATGAGATCAGAAAAGATCCAAAAGATCGTCGCATCACTTTTACGGAAATTATGCGGCCTGAAGCGGTAGAAGTCTGGAAAGAGTTTTCTAAATTGCCAGATAGAGCACGTTATTAATCCTATGCCTGCTACAAGCGAACTTTCGTTATTTACGACCGAGGTTAAGGTTAAGCCCACCGCTTTAAAGGAATTCGCTTTGTGGCAGGCCCATTTTAATGAAAAAATTTCCTCGCAAAATGGATTTGTCAGCCTTGAGATATTAAATCAAGACGCCGGCTGGTTTTTTGTTCAGCGCTTTGATTCCGAGAAAGACTTGCAATCATGGAAATCCTCTCAGGATTATAAACAGCTGCTAAAGGATTTACAGCCTTATTTGAAAGAGGAGGTTCTAGAAAAATCGGGCAAAACAGAGGATCTAAGGGAAGTCACAGAGGTTTTTATCACGCAGGTAAATCCCGATAAAATACATTCCTTTAAATCTTGGACCGGAAAAATTCATCAGTTAGAGTCATTATTTCCAGGCTTTAAAGGGGTTTATGTTCAATCGCCTCAAGAGTCCGGCAATAAAAACTGGATCACCCTTTTACGCTTTGATAATGAAAAAAATTTAAACCTATGGCTTGAATCAAAAGAGCGAAAAGAGATTTTAAGAGATTCAGAATCGTTTGTAAATTCATTAGAAAAACATACAATCGTATCGCCCTATTCAGGCTGGTTCAGTTCCTTGATAGACCAAGGGGCAAAAATATCTCCTTGGAAACAAGCGATGCTCGTTCTTCTTGTCCTATTTCCAATTGTCATCCTTGAATTAAAATTCTTAAATCCTCTTTTAAAGAGCTTAAATCCTTCCCTTTCGACCTTTATCGGTAATTCTTTGAGCGTCGCGCTCATAACATGGCCCTTTATGCCTATCGCTTTAAAAGCCTTAGGGTGGTGGCTGACTCATCCGAGCAAATGGGTTCATTATCTTGGAGGGGGATTAGTAATAGGGCTATATCTTCTCGAAATAGCCCTATTTTGGAATTTCCTTATCTCTTGATCTGAGAAGAAGGTTCTAATAATAACATCAAACGCTTCAATTCAGGCGGATTATTATAAGCATCCACGACTTGATCCGCAGATCCGCCGGAGGGTTTTGTCGGGCGGTTGGGATATTCAAGCAGCTCGCCAAAGAATTGATCTAAATAAGGCTGTGTCAAAACCAATATCCAGCCATGATCCGATCCAGAAAAACGTCCGGGAGATGTTTTTAAGTCGCCGCGAGTAGGAGCGGCTCCATTAAAGCAGCAATCATATTGTTCGCCCGGATCCCACCAAAGATTATAAACAGCTGGGAAGGCGAGTTTTAGTTTAGGCCCAAGCCAGGTATCTTGCGCGGTATAGAGGATCTTAAAATTATTCACTCTAAGGCCGCCAAATTCAAGGTCGTTGATGTAGATAAAGTGATCTCGTTTTGATTTGCTTTTGCCCAAGAGGTAATCGCTATTATCGATTCCGTCAAAAATAATTCCTTTTCCGTTATTGTCTTTCCAAATGCGGCTAGGAGGCTCGCCTCCTGCAAGTTTAACAAATGTCGGCCACCAGTCCATATGCGACATCATTTCATTCGCGACGGTTCCGGCTTTAACGTGCCCTGGCCACCAGACGATCGCAGGAACTCTAAAGCCTCCTTCAAAGCTCGTTCCTTTCATGCCGCGAAAAGGGGTGTAGCCGGCGTCGGGCCATGCGTCAATCCACGCGCCGTTATCCGTTGTCCAAACGACGATCGTATCTTTATCAATCCCAGCGTCACGAATCGCTTGCACCACTTGCCCTGAATTATCATCTAATTCCATTAGCGAATCGAGATAGTTTCCGCCGCCGGCCGATTTACCTTTAAATCTAGGCGAGGGGTTGTTCGGGTTATGTACTTTCATGAAACAGACGTATAAGAAGAAGGGAGTTTCGTCTTTCGCATGGTCTTTAATATAATTGACGACATCTTCTCTTATCTTATCGTCTACGGTAGCGAGGTCTTCATAACCAAACTTCTTAACTTGCACTTCCGGGGCCTGCCCGTTTTTTCCTTTCCACTGGCTTAAATTAATTTTATTCCAATTCTTCATGAACATTTCGTTATGGATAGGAAAGTCAGGTTGAAGAGGCAGATAGTCGTAAGCATAAACGCCCGCGTAATAGGGGAGCATAAAGCGCATCTCATCAAAGCCATGGGCGGTCGGGAAATTCTCCGGCCTATCTCCCAAGTGCCATTTACCCCATTGGATTGTCGTATAGCCTAATTTTTTTAAAGCTTCCGCAATGGTCGGATCCTCTTTTTCAAGACCGTTCACATCTCCCGGAGCAAGCACCGTTGATAGGGCAGTCCTTATAGGAATTCTGCCTGTGATGAATGAAGCTCTTCCTGCGGTGCAGCTTGCCTGGCCATAATAATTCGTAAAGCGCATCCCTTCATTTGCAAGTCGATCGAGATGAGGCGTCAAACAGCCTCTTGTTTCTCCGCCCCCATAGCAACCCAAATCGCCCACGCCCACGTCGTCGGTCATAATAAAGACGATGTTAGGTTTTCTTGCGGGTTTTGCCGGTTCCTCCGCACTGATAGTTGCGACAAGCCCAAGCAAGACTGTCATCCAAAACATATAATTTCCTTTTTAAAATCAAAATTATGGAATAAGGCTTTCATGTACTTAATAGCAAGCCACGATCATGCAGCGTAAAATTAACTAAGCATTAAGTGTGTTTAAAACATGATTGCTAAATTGAAATAATAGAGATGATTATGCACTATTCAGGGCATCCATTTTTAGAGGATGCCTATGAATGCTCTTCCGGCTAAAAAAACGGTCCTTTTTGAAATCGATTATGTACTTGCGTGCACGGATGTTCAGTCAGTTGAAGAAGTCGCTTTTTTTAAAAAAGAAGGGGCGATTATTACAGCTGTTAAGACGCACTATGTATTCCCTGGGGTTATTGAATTAATCCGAATGCTTCATGAAAGAGGCGATGTTGAAATAGGTTTTTATTCTCAGGATGTTAATCAAAGGAACAGGATTTTTGCCCGAAAACTCCTTAAGCTTGCGCTTGGTAAAGAAAAGTATAGGGCTTTAAAGACTCATTTGATTGTTCTTAGCGCATTTGACCCTAAAATTCAAAAGACAGGCGTCAAAGATCTTTCTCGTTTGGGAAATGAGGTTGCGGTCGTAGATTACACCAATAAAAATATACTTCCAGATCAGGCTTCTCAAGTCATTTGGATTCCTTCAACAAGAGCGGAGGACTACAGGGAAAAGGGTCAAATTTTCAAACCGATTGACAGCATGATTCTTGAGCAAGATGAGCTTGATCCTGACCTTATTAATGAAGTAAAGGCCGGGCGATGTGCCGTTCTGCAAAAGACAAAAGGCCAAATAATTCTTCATTACCTTGATAAAAAACGAAAAAGGGTATCGGATTTCTTAGCAAAAGAGCCTGATCACGAAGGTGTTTTAAAAGAAGTGGCTTCTCGAGGCGGTGTTGTTGAACAAATAGGCAATCGCCAGAATACAGTTTTTTTTCTGGCAGGTCTTATTCCGCATTTGCTTAAAAGTCGTTTAACCCTAACGGATGCCGTAAAGAAAGAGCTATATCAGGATGATGGAAAAGCTAAATGGCTTGACCACCGTTTCTTTAAAAAGGGGCTTAGGCGTCTAAAAAGAATGAATCCTTCGCTTGACTATATGAGCCATGAGAGGGTTAATGCAGCTTATAAAGAAGCGATGTCTGATGTTTTAAGGAGGGAATGCCAAAACCTTCTTACTAATCGGTGGGCTAGAAAAAGAGTCTTCTTAGATATTGATGAGGTGCTCTCCTGCCATGATGTACGCAACATTAAAGGAGTCGCATTTTTTGCGAGGTACGGCATGATTATTCATGCCGTTCGTTCTCAATATGTATTCCCTGGAGTAAAAGAGCTGTTACAAGCTCTTTTTGCACATGGTATAGAAGTAGGAATTTATAGTGCGGCGCCGCAGGAGAGAAATATTCCTTACACGAATGAGCTGATGGAAAGATCTCTTGGAAGGACTGTGGAAGTGCCCGTTTTAAATAAAACGGTAGATTTTCCAGCAAAAGTAAAACAGGCCGAATTTAATAAATTTGGTAAACATACAATTGAAAAACATAAGGATTTAAAGGAAGCTCTTCAACCGGGTGAAGAGATCGAAAATAACTTGATTGCAGACGATAATCCTGAATGCGCGGCGCCTGGGCAAATTCGAAATTTACTCGTTGTTCCATGGACTGACGGACACAAACTCGAAATCGATCGCTATACAAATACTCTTCCATTCAAAGTTTGTGATGAACTTCAATAT
>CAZABG010000107.1:0-6945 GCA_964483465.1 uncultured bacterium | reverse complement strand
GGTTAAGCCTATTCAAGTTGGAACTATTTTTAGCTCTGCCTATCACGATGAAAATGGAGATATTATCGATGCCGATAAAGATAAGTTCTATTTTGCTCAGGCCTATACGCGTGGAACCGATAGAAAGTTTAAGCCTGGAGCTACGGCTCTTCTTACGGTTAACAGCAAAGGAACACTTGAACAGCTGAACCAGCAAGAAGGCAGGATGCGCCTTGAAGGGCAAAAAATCCGCATAGCCCGTTCGAAGTATAATCCGGAAATGAAGAGCGTCAGAGATCTTTTACAGACAAAAGTTCGCTTTCAGGCTCGAAAAAGGGCAAAAGATCTTTTCGATTCAAAGAAACTTGAGGCGGATAACATTATAAGATCTGAACTTAAAATGAAACTTCTGCCTATTGAGAATATAGACGCCTATTTAGATCAGTTTGACGGGGTTCAGAATGAATTTATCACAGAACCTGCAAAAAATTACAAAGATGCCGGTTCCTATTATGATAAACATAAGCATTTGACTTTGATTGATAGCGATCCCATTAAGGAGTTAGAAAAGCACCGCGATAAGAAAGTCGAAAGGGCAAAAGAGCTAAAGCTTGATTCCGCGTACGGTAAGTTGACTTTAACTTCATACCCCGAAAATCTAAGAAAAAAGCTAATGGATAAAGTCGCATCTAGCGCTCCTGAAACCGAAATAGAAGTTGAGTTAGAAGATGAGCTTGAGATGGAACAAGAGCAGGAACAAGAGTTTGAGCTTGAACTCGATACGCAGAAATTAAGAAATGAAGATCGGATATATGTTGGACGTAAGGTAGCAATAGGTGTAAGCGCAAGTGACATACATCGGGCATTTGATTACCGAATAGATTTAAAAGGCAGATTTCAACCGCAAGAAAATGCCTATCCAAATGCTAGAAAAATATTTAGTTCTTCTATGTTTCGAGTTAATTGTTTGCATGTAACAAAACATCCAAGTCTAGGGACTTATTGGATTAAGATTGAGGATCGAATTGACTTTACTTATGCCGGACCACATTATCTGAATCAGGAAGGTTTTATTTATGACCTCGATCGCGATCAAGTGCTTGAAAGCTATCAGCAAGATACGTGGCGAAAAGATATTGACAATGACGACTTTAATAATCTCTTTGCCCAAGTCAAATTTCTTGACGGAAGAATTGAAGGATATAGGGAAAGAGAGCTTTTCATGCTTAAAAAATGGCTTGAGAAAAATAAGCCCAAAGAGATATTAAACTTCTTCTTCAACACGATTTTACGAAATCGCGAAGTCGATAAAGACCGTTTTCCAGGTTCTCAGCTAGGAAAATTGTTTGAATCGATCGTTAAATAAGTTTTCTTTCACATAATTTTTTGACCGATTATCTTATCCTCTTTCGAGTGAAGTCTTTTAGAGGACATTATGATAGAGCCTGTCGTTCATATTGGACGCCTTCGCCCCTGTAATATATTCGACTTTAAATTTAATATCCTTAGCCACAAAACCGTAAGAGGGGCGCCAGGAGGGGGCATCCTTAATGCCGAACTTATGGTTCAAGAAAAGTTAATCTAATTTTAGAGTATTAATATTCAATGATTTAACTCTAATTGAATGCTCGAATGATTTCATGATATAATAGTATTAATGAAGACTTCTTTATTAATCGATTCTCATTTGCATAAATATCGATCTATTTCGATTGAAAATAGCTTATTAAAGAGAATTAAATCGATTCTTTTTTATATTAAACGTTGGTTTGTTCCTGCTAATCGTGACGAATTAATCGGAAGAGCTGCTCTTCTCGATCAATGCTCATTAGAGGGGAACTCTTTAGATAAAGCCCGCTTTATAAGCCGTGCCTTAAAACTCGCTAACAACAATATTCCTTTTGAAAATGATAAGCAGAAATTGCGTGAACTCAAGAAAGGCGAAGCGCGCCTAGTTTCCTTTAATGAAAATTACGGCGCGGTTGAAGCTGATGGAAGTAATTACGTTATTCATATAGTCCATACAAAAATTAAGAAAGATGGAAATACTTACCGTTTTACAACCCGTTATAAAGATGTTTCTTACTCCCAATTATGTGATTTAATAGATGGAAACGAAGTAAAAGACCTTTCTGCTATTAAATCAGAAAAAAAACTCACTCGCACAAAAGTTAAATCCACTTGGAAACTCGTTAAAAACATCGTTGATAAAAAGGAAGAGCCTTTAAAGCTCAAAGTCGTATTAGCCGATCTTGCCGATCTTTATCAAGAATTTAGCCACGGTATCTTAGATGATCCTGAAACCTACACCGCATTAAATAGCTTGCTAAGATCAGCATCGAGAGAGATGCTAGAAGCTTTTGAAAAAGGTAAAATTACAAAAGAAGAGCGGGATGCTTTAATCCCTCAATTACATGTAGTTCAGGATGCTTTAGAAAGAATTTCTGACAAACACACTTCATTTCCAAAAATTCCGCCCGATAGTATGCGGAATTATTTCAAAAATCCATTAAAAATAGGGCCAGTTCCTGTAAAGTGGGATGATGATGAAAACCTCGATCCTGTTGTAGAAATACCAAAAGATACAGTTACTCTTTTTAATCCAATTGATAATGAAGATGATTTAATTAAGATGTTGGAAGGGCCTTTTGACGTCGAAAAGATTATGTCGATCGACTTTGACATTTTTGAAGGAAAAGTTTGGAGATTCAATCATTTTTTATTCCATCTTACTTCAGAAGGAAAAGAAAAAATTACTAAAGAAATCGTAAAAATTGCCGAAACTTACAAAAATTTGGAAAAAGCTGAAGATCCTGACTATATTCTAGCCTTTGCAAAGCTATTTGGTATTTTACAAATTATATTCGATAAAGAATCACTGTTATATGAATTTGATATGATCATGAAATATTTGATAGGTCATGTATATAGTGAGTGGGAATTTTTTATAAATATACGAAATTCCACGGAAATCAATCCTCATTATGTTTTCGACTTTAATCAATTAAAGCTTCTCTCTGAGCAACGCTCTTTTCCTAGAAGCTTTTTTATGGATTCCGAAGAATATAATCCTAAGTATTCCGAATACATATCATTAGTGAGTTTAATAAAATCACCAAAAATTGAAGATGCTTTAAAATTTAAAAAGCCGCTTTCAAATCCCTTTCTTAGGGCCCTTTTTACGAAATATGCCTTTGAATATAAGTACCGTAATACAGAAGAATTTAGCAAGATTGACGATAAACGGGCCCTTGGCATGATGACCGAAGAGGCGATCATGGATAATCCTGAGGCCGTTGCAGAATTTTTAATGAATCGCTACAACGAATCGCTTGTTGACGAAGGCCAATCGCCTGCAGCTTTTTTTTCGACTTTTTCAAAAGAAGATCTACAAGCCCTCTTTTTTATGTCACGCTCTACTTCTGGTCAGACACAGATTGTAGACTACATTGATAAACGACCCCACCTGCTTGATAATCCCGAAATTTTAAATTATATATCCAATCTGTTTTTCCAAGTAACGTTGCAAGAAACGCTTTGCAAGAACAATATTTTTAAAGACGAACTGCCAGGGTGGGTCGAAAGAAAAATTGAGCAATATAAAGATGATATTGATAAACAGCTCTTTTTCTTGGAAATGCATGAGAAGCTAAAAATCTATTATGATCGGATGGGCTACAATCATCCCTTCAAAGAATATGATTTAAAGAATTTGCCAAAAGAAAGAGTCCTTAATCAGATTTATACTCTTAATATCTTCAAAAAGCTAAATCAAAGAAAATTTACACCGGAAGATTCTAAAGAAATAATCGAGCAATATCAGTATATCATAGCTCATCCTTTAGCCAAGCTTAAGTGCGATCCAATGCGTGATAGTTTTATAAAACGTAGGATAGATGCAATATACGATTCGCTGAATATTATTGAACGAAAACCCGATTGGCCAGATGAGCTCTTGAATTTACCACAAATTAAAGATGTTCGAAATGAGAAAATGACTGTGGATACCGCTTTAATCGAAGATAGAAAAGTATATAAAATTCAAACTAAAGAGCACTATATCCAGATAGAAATTTCTTCTAAAGGAGATGTTCATGTTTATAGAAAAATGAAAGGTTTTGATGGCTTAGTCGAGCAAATTGACAACAGTAAATTTATACATCCAAACAGTCAGGATTTAAATGAAGATATTCAAAACGCAATAGAATCTATAATGGAGCCGCCTCTATTTTCTTTCGCTAAGCTAAATAAAATTATCAACTTTTTAAAAGGCCGGATCGAGGATTTAAGGCCGCCTGGCATCCCATTTGTTTTTAGAAATTTATATGTCAATCCCTCTGAACCGAATAAGCTGTATTCTTTAAATGAAGAATATGAAATCAATTTTGTTATCGAGATTCAAGTAGGGCAAATTCGATCCATTTTGGATAAAAGAGATGATACGGGGCCGTGGCAGGTTGTTTCAGGCAATAAGATCGATCATCCATTGATAGATAGATTAGGTTTATTTGAAGATAAGGCGCAAATTTTAGGCTTTGCAAAAGGGGTAAATTTAGAACGTATCGAGCTTCCCCTGCTAAATCTACAATTTGATGTAATAGGATGTGAGTTAAGGGGGAAGGGG
Organism: uncultured bacterium; assembly: GCA_964483465.1. Taxonomy (GTDB): domain Bacteria; phylum Chlamydiota; class Chlamydiia; order Chlamydiales; family Parachlamydiaceae; genus CAZABG01. The sequence goes on along the minus strand of CAZABG010000107.1, from coordinate 2,342 downwards.
GAGTATGAAGGTTATCGACTCGATTTAAACGAAAGTCCAATTTTGCCTTTATCTTTAAGACTTGTTCCCGATGATGAAACGAAACCGATCAAAATTATTGTTCCTAAAGCTGAGTATATTAGCCAAAAGGAAAGAGGAATCATTCCTTTCAATCCTTCTCTTATTGCTTCCTTTGTTGATCTGAATATAAAAGTCATCCATTTCTTTCGGGAATTTGTTTCTCCAAGATTACTATGGAAAGACTACGCTTTAAGCTCTCTTTCCAATATTGAAACATCTACATTGAATGTAAATCCGATTACTCAAGAATTTACTCGCGGGCCAGATGTTATCCCTTTAATACAGGCTTTGAAGCAGGCTGTAATAGTTCAAAATATTGACTTAGCTTATAAAATATATAAGGGGCTTCAATTTTCAGATCGTGATTTAAATAAGAAAATGTTGAAAGAATTTGAGTTTATTTTTGAAAAATCTCCCTCTTTAGCTATAGATCAATTTAAACGGATAGTGGCGGCTCATCTAAAATCAATAATAAGAAATAAAGAGAATTATAAACATTTTGTAAAACGTATTGACCAGAATATAAAGCCTGAAGCGGAAGCGGAGTTTAAAAAGCGTAAACGATATCAGGAGTTTATTCCGTTGCCCGATTTTATCGACAAGTTCGAAGTTCCGGCTCCATATGACCCCAAGCCTTCTGTTATTCATTTTGGAGAAAGCGAGCCTTTACTATTCCATTCAAACATCATAAACACCTACTTTACTATTAAAGAAGATTCTGTTGCGTCATTTTCTCTGCCAAAAGTGGAAGACAATGCTCAATTATGTGAAAAGACCGCCGTAGATGAATTCAACGGTTATTTAAAAGATCATTCACCTAAAAAAATTAAAGTTGAATTCAAACATAAAGATCTTCTTCTTTCTCGTTTGATAGAACCTAAAATTCATTTTTTAGTTCAAGAAGAGCAAAATAGCCTTAAAAACATTAACATCCTTCTTTATCGAAGCGAAGATAAAGCCGAAGAGCTTGCAATTTTAAGCGGCAGAAAGATGATTGCAAGCGAAACAGACTTGATGCTCGCCCTTTTGCAAAATGATTTGCAGTCATTAAAGCCGCATTTACCGGCCAGTTGCGAATTAGATAAGCTAAAAGCGGCTTTAGTTCTTTACTACGACGCTAAAATAAAGCTTAATCATGCAAAGCTATTAAAACAGTCTATTCTCGAAGAGTCCGACCCCAAAAATATATATGAAATATTAGTAAGAGGACGTAAATATGAACCTATGACTAATCCCGAACTGCTCATTTTTGAAGTTTTAAGTTTTGTTACCTTTCGAAAGCTGAATGCAAAAGATCAACTTGATCTCTTAAATCAGGTCTTAAAGGATTCCACCGCCCTAATTTTAGCGCCTACAGGATCTGGAAAGACAAAACTTATTAGTATCGTGCGAGCCTTAATGCGAGCGAATGGCAATAACCTCGTAACGCAGAAGGTTCTTCCAACACTCTTTAAACAGACGCTTCAACAAATGCAAGAACTCCTTGGAGAAGTGTTAAGGAAACGGGTCTTCCCTTTCCGTTACGATCCTCGGTTTAAGCCGACGACAACTATTAATGGCTTCACAAAGTCTAGTTTTACCCTAATTTATCAAGACTTGCTGCGAGTGATACGCGATAAGGGTATTCTTATTACCGATTACAAAACACTGCCTCTTTTAGAAGAAAAGTTCTTCAGTTTAAGTTATGAATTAAACGAATTAAAAAAGGCCGGTATCGATTTGCCTGCTCTTGAAATTGAGCATTGGGATAGCCTTAGAAAAATCTTGATTCTTCTAAAAAATAATGAAGATCAAATGATGGATGAGTTTGATGAGCCTAATCGTCCCGTTCATCGCATACAAATGGCAGTCACGGGCAAAACAGGTGAAGAGCCAGCTTCTTTTATGCTTGAAGAGAGCGCGAAACTATACGAAAGGTTATTGGATGAAAAAGAGCTTTATCTCGAAAGCAATCTTCAGGGAGATATTCCTGAAATTGAGAGAGAGGCCATTATTAATAAAATCGCAAAAGAATATGCTGAAGGTAATCGCCTTTTAGAAAAGTATTTCCTGGGAGAGTCTGAAGAAGTTTTAGCTGAGCTTGAAAAAGCTCCGGCAGAAGTACGCGATAGAGTTGCCTTTTTAAAAGATCAGTTTACCGTCTTTTTACCATTATGTTTATCGAATAGCCATATTAGCCGTTATAAGCGATCGGCAAACGGAATGAGGTTAATGCCCTGCGAACTTGGTACGCCGCACGATGCCAAATTCGGAAACATTGTGGAAGAGATTAACTACACCAT
>CAZABG010000106.1:6157-7043 GCA_964483465.1 uncultured bacterium | reverse complement strand
ACCATTCAGGAATATAAACAGTCTGGAGTACATCCGGGTGAAATCGCGGCCTGGTTACTTAATATAAAAAATAATCAAGAGACTTTTGAAAAGATATTTAAAGGATTGAATGTCTCGACTCCAGTTGATCAATTGGTTGAAGTTGCTAATGCCGACGCAAATATTCAAAACTATTTTTTAGAACGTGCACTTAAAAGATTAAAAGTGAATGGGGCAGTTGTATCGATGAATCCCCATAACGCTGTCTCCATGGCAAAAGTCGTGTCGGGTGTATCTGCAACAATAGGAGATCCTGATGCCTTGTCTTCAACTTTTACTTATGATTTAGATGAAATTGGAAGTGTCCAAGCCGAAATGGCCTATCGTTTTATGGAGCGGGTGAAAGAAAATGAATCGTTACTGGAATATGATCCCGCTGATCCCTTAAAGCTTATTAAAGATACCTCTCATTATGATGCCCTTATTGATGGAGCCGGCGCCTTTAAAGAAGTTGATCCAAGTGAAGTGGGTGAGGCCTTCAATTCTGGCTACCACAATGAAAAAGGTGATATAGTGGATGCTGAAAAGGAAAAATTCTACTTTGCCCAGTCCTACACACGGGGAACCGATAGAAAATTTAAACCAAAAGCAAAGGCGATATTAACTGTTAACAGCAAAGGGACGCTTGAGCAGCTGAATCAGCAGGAGGGAAGAATGCGTCTTGAGGGCCAAAAAGTGCGCATTGCCCGTTCTAAATTTAACCCCGAGCTTAAAAATGTCCGCAATGTGCTTCAGTCCAAAATACGTTTTCAAGCTCGTAAGCGGGCAAAAGATCTTTACGACTCCAAAAAACTCGAAGCAGATAATATAATCAATTCAGTGAAAAAACTTTGGGAATCTGTGATCA
>CAZABG010000106.1:0-6147 GCA_964483465.1 uncultured bacterium | reverse complement strand
AGATAATATAATCAGAAGCGAAATAAAAATGAAGCTTTTACCGATTGAGGATATTAACGCTTATTTAGATGAGTTTGACGGTGTGCAAAGAGAATTTATAACGGAGCCCTCTACTAATTATAAAACTCCCGGGTCCTACTACGATAAGCATAAACATCTTATTATTAGTGATAGTGATCCTATTGCTCAACTTGATGCTTACCGAGATAAGCAAATACAAAAAGCAAAAGATCTGAAATTGGATACAGCCGTTGAAAAATTAAAAGATACCCGATATCCGAATGAGTTAAGAAAAAAATTAATGGATAAGGTGGCATCTAGAGCTCCTGAAACAGAAATTGAAATTGAGCTAGAAGAAGAGCTTGAAATGGAACAAGAGCAAGAGCAGGAGCAGGAGCAGGAGCAGGAGCTTGATACGCAAAAAATAAGAAATGAATCTCGAATATATTTTAAGACAAGTGAACCTTATGCGATCTCGGCTAGAAATATATATCCGGCATTTGATTATCGTATTTCTTTGGGTGGTAATTTTCAGCCGCTTGCAGGCAGTTATCCTGGGGCAAGAAAAATTTTTAGTTCTTCAATGTTTAGAGTGAACCATATCCATGTCAGCAAATCACTTAATACTTATTGGATTGACATATCGGATCGGATTTCCGTTACATCTCCTTATTATTTGAGTCTTAATGTCGGCATTATTTATGATATTGATCGTGACCAAGTGTTAGAAACGAAAAAAATAAAAAAAGATCTTGTTCAGGAAGATCTGGATAATGACGATCTACAACATCTCTTTGCGCAAGTTAAATTTCTCGATGGAAGAATTGAAGGATATAGGGATAGAGAGCTTCTCATGCTTAAAAAATGGCTTGAGAAAAATAACCCAAAAGAGATGTTAAACTTCTTCTTTAACACGATTTTACGAAACCGCGAAGTCGATAAAGACCGTTTTCCAGGTTCTCAAATTGGAAAACTGTTTGAATCGATCGTTAAATAAGTTTTCTTTCACATAAATTTTTGACCGTTTATCTTATCCTCATTTCGACTGAAGTCTTTTAGAGGATATTATGATAGAGCCTGTCGTTCCAATAGCTGCCCGATTTTTCGATGTTGAACGATTTACATCCAAATTTGTTCCCCTATTTAAAAGAGATTCAGGAAGCGAGCCTAAGCCGGAGGATAGAACCTGGACAATCGTTGAATCGTGCAAAACATCTCTCGATATGTTGAAAGCGGCAGTTTTATTTAATCAGAAGTATCCGAAAGTAGAAAAACCTGAAATTCAAGATATAAGAAATTGGTTAGATTCAAATAAAGGGCCTTTAGATAGATCGCAAATTATCAGCGGTCTACATTATTTCTTTTGCGGTATCAATAGAGAAGCGCCCGAAATTACTTCTGTCGAATTAATAGAGGCCGCTTATCATTTTAATAATCATGCCTTATGCGAACGGCTTAAGATTGAATTTAACATAAGGGTATATACGGCTCTTGCGCACAAAAATATAATACAAGTAATCAGGCTGCTAAAAGAGATTGAGGCAAGCTCATTTGATTTTAAATGGGCATCAGATAAGTTGGCGGAGTTTTTGGGCAGAAAATTAATAGATTCCAAAGACAGACAAACTTTAGTTATAGCGTATATCAGTGAAGGGGTGCCCAAGTTATCATTCAATACCTCTATTGGGGGATCATTTACAATAGATGATGAAGTATGGAATCTTATTGGTGAGATTCATTCGCTTAGAGCGCTAAGTTTTTTTGGCGTTCAGGTTCGTTTTAAAAAATTGCCTAGAAAACTTTTGTCATTAACCTTAAATGGTTTAAAGAATGATGATAACAATAGATTGAATTCCGCTCCAATCGGTTTAAAATCGCTTATAATAGATTCAAGCGATATTGATAGCGATTTTTTCATCGGCATGCCGCCCTTAATTGAAAAGTTGGCTGTGACCAATTGTGAAATGATTGATGACAAATTAGTAGAATATTTACCTATTGGTTTGACCCATCTTGACGTATCGGGATGCAGGCTGATTTCCGATCAATTTTTATTTAAAGTTCCTGACTCTTTAAAAAGCTTAACGTTACGGAATCTATTCTCAATTACTGATGTTGGTTTAAGCTATATTTCGGCGTTGAGATTAACTTTTTTATGCGTCGCCGGTACCTTAGTTACCGATAACGGGTTATTAAAAATACCTAAAAGTGTTACGCATTTGGTTGTTGGGGATAGAGCCACGGATAAGGGGCTATTCGATATATCTTTAAAGCTTAATGGACTTTTAAGCTTAGATCTACGAGATAACAAAGACATTACGAAAAAGGGCTTATCGTCGCTTCCAAAAACAGTAACTGATTTGAATCTTGCAGGGATGAATGTCACAGATGAAGACATGGGTTCGCTGCCTTTAGGGATACTCACATTAAATTTATCCGGATCTAAAGTTAATAAACCTTTACTTCCAATAGGTTTATTAAATTTGAATGTATTTCAAACTAACGCAAGTGGTTTGGATTATTTATGCAATGCTCGATGTTTACTAGATTTTTCAGCCAATTATATTAAGGGTAACGATCTTTCCTTAATTCCTCGTAATGTTTTAAACCTTACGCTAGATTTTTCTCAGATCAATAATTTAGACCATTTACCTCCCCATCTTTTAATACTAAATATTAGTTTTTGCAGAATGTTAAAGGTCGCAGAATTATCTAAAGTTCCAAAAACGGTTCGTTTAGTCGATATTACGGATACCTCGTTTGATTTAGCAACAGCCAAAAGCTATTTGCCGCAAGAATGCGTCATCATTTACGGGACTGAAATTCATGTCGTTTAATACTATTAATTCTTATCCTCAGCTTTTGGCAATCCGTTTCGATTCAATTATGAAAGAAGGCGAGCCTGATCAAATGGAAAAAGCCTGGAAGATAGTTCAAGATCAGCAAAATCGAAAGGATGTTTTGGACGCGGCGGCCATTTTTTATAAATATTTTCCTAAAAATCTAAAGAAAGTAACGCTTAATTTTAGCGATGGTGCTTATGAATTTGGCGCCTCGCAAGTTGAGTGTTTTAAGAAGGAGTCTCAAACCTTAGAAAAGATATTGAATGAAGGATGTCAAATTGCTTTGAGAATGGATGAATTCTCTATGGCTATGAATAGTCATTCCGCCCCCCTTGAGGTGGCTTACTATCTTAATATTCCTAGACTAATTTCCGGGGGAGAGCAAGCCATCATTAAAGAAATCGAGCGCATGAAGCATCTCGGAGATTATGAATCGGCATTAGCCCTTTTTAATCATCTGAACAATTCGCACTTAAAAAACTCCCCCTTCTTTAAGCGTTTAGTTGAAAATGAGCTGGCCGATGTTTTCGGAAATACTATTATACTTTATTCCAGTCGCCGCGAGAAGCTCGCGTCTATCATTGATTCTTTCAAAGAAGCGTCTATTACCGCGATTAGCCTGTCTTTTGAGACCGATGCTGTACGTTCGATTATAAAGCAAATAGGAGAAATCGATTCTATTCGAACGATGAAAGTGAACAGTTTTTGTATTAACGATTGCGAGCTTTCCTTTCCTAAGTATGTGTCGCACGTGGAGTTAATTAATACAAGCGCGATCACCGTAGAAACATTAAAAGCGCTTCCAGTGACGGTTGTCAGTTTAAAGCTTGTAGGCACACGTTTTAGAGAACAAGATTTTTTATTTCTTCCTCCTTCTTTAAATCGTTTAGTTCTTATCGATGCTTTTCCCGGACTTATGCCTGTTGCGCTTCCTCAGTCTTTAACGTATTTAGAACTTAAGAATTGCATAGATTTTAAAAATGATTGGCTTAATTCGCTTCCTAATTTATCGACACTCATCGTAAAGAATTGCCCCGGCATTACAGGTAAAGCCTTTTTAAATCTACCGGCTTCTATGACTCATCTTGAGATGGCAGGATCAAAAATCGAGGACGACGATCTTACAAAACTGCCTGAAAATCTTCATACGCTTATTATTCCCGATAGTTCTATCACCGATGCGGCGCATTTACCGAATGTAACAAAGCTCGATGTAAGCGGAACTGCCATAACCGATGCGGGAATCGGCAAATTATCAGACAGGCTAACTTTTTTGGCAGCCAAACGCTGCCCTATCAAAGGATCAACGTTAATTCGTCTGCCTATGTTGACCCATTTATATCTAGAAGGGTGTCCAGTCGAAATGCAGTATCTTGTTCAAATTTCCCGATCTCTTACGCATTTAAGTCTTACAAGCGAAATTCGCGATGAGGATATTGCCTATTTACCCAATAAATTAAATGCGGTCGTATTAAACGGGAGGTTAATGACGCATCAGGGATTGCTGCAATTGCCAAGATCGCTATCTCAAATTCATCTTCTAGGAGCAAAAATGCTTGCGGAACAAGCCGCTAGATACCTAGCACAAGATTGTTTCGTGAGAATATAAGATAGACTTTATCTAGGTGTCTATTTATTCATGTAGTATTTGCGTTTGACTGCGTTTAGAGTGGTTTCTAGCTCGCGTCGTCTTTTGGGGGCGAGTCGGTCAATAAATAAGACCCCGTTGATATGATCATTCTCATGAAGGACAGCTTTTGCGAGCCAGCCATTAAAGGTCTCTTTAAATGTTTTTCCATGTTCGTCTTGCGCTTCGATAGTAACATTCAAGGGTCTTGCAATATCTTCATAAATTTTAGGGATGGAGAGGCAGCCTTCAGATCCAATAAAATGCTCTTCGCTGACTTCGATGATTTTTGGATTGATGAATACCCATGTTTTAGATGGAAGGACTTTGCCGTCTTCGTCTCTTTCCCACCAGTTCATTAAAAAAATTCTTTGGGATCTATGAACTTGGGGTGCGGCAAGGCCTACGCCGCGAGCGGCTAGCATGGTCTCTTCCATGTCTTTAACGAATTTCCTTAGCTCGTCATTAAATTCCGTTACCGGTTCCGCTTTTTTTCGGAGGATGGGATCGCCGTAGTAGGCCAAACTTAGTTTCATATATACATTTTAATCGGATTTCGGCGAAATTTCAAGGTATGATCTGCGCTCTTTGCGGCATTTTCTCGAAACACCCTCTAATTGAGTCTAGAAAGGCTTTCTGTTGCTCAGGTTGCCGGGCTGTATATAAAATTATTGAAATGAGGAATGAAGTGTTCCATAAGGAGCATCCTCTTTATATTGAGGCGCTTAGAGAGGGGATAATATCTAACGACGCGATCGGGAAGGAAAAGGCGAGCCAAGGAGGAGAGCGGCTGCTTCTTGAAATTACAGGCATGGGCTGCCCTTCTTGCGCGGAAGTAATTGGTTACTTTTTAAGCGGAAAAGAAGGGGTTAATTCAGCAAAAGTCGACTATACCACCGATCTTGCCTTGATTGAATACGATCCTATGAAAGTAGGTATCGATTCGATATTTGAAAGGATAAAATCGATAGGATATGAACCTCAATTTTTAAATGATAAAAAAACCAAAGACCGAAAGCTTTTGCTTAAGTTAGGAATCGCCTCCTTTTGCGCTCTTAATTTAATGATGGTTGCTTATCCTCTTTATGCGCTTGATGGAGAGGGCAAAGAATTGGCCCTATTATCATTGTTATTTTCATTACCCGTCGTTTTTTTTGCGGCGCTGCCCTTCTATAAAAGAGCTTTCCATAGCTTTCGAGCTCGAATTTTTGGCATGGATTTGCTTGTGACGGTTTCTGTCTTTTCTGCATTTATTTTATCAACCTGGAATTTAGTACAGGGTCAATATGTTCTTTATTATGAAACGCTATCCATTATTGTGGCATTTCTCCTTTTTGGAAAATGGATCGAGAAGCAGGCAAAGGAAAATGGAAAAGAGCGTTTTTATGAAATGATTCGGCACCTTCCTCAAAAAGCATGTTTAGAAAATGGCGAATCAAAACTTTTAAAGGAAATAGAGATAGGAGACAGATTAATTTTAACCTTAGGAGAAATGATCCCTGTACGTTCTCGTTTGGTTAAAGGGCAAGTTTGGATATCGGAACAGGCTATAAATGGCGAGAGCGCCCCAAAGTTCTTTGAACAAGGGGATATTTTATTATCTGGAGCCATTATTGAATCGGGTCAAGCGGTCATTGAAATCCTTGAGAAATATGAAAATAGCCTAATAAATAAAGT
>CAZABG010000105.1:0-7090 GCA_964483465.1 uncultured bacterium | reverse complement strand
TAATTTTCTTTGCCAGTTTCTTAATTATCTCGCGTTTCATCCTCTTCAGGAGGTTCGAGCACTCTAACAACAGAAAGCACCTCAAGTTCCGCTTCAAATTTTTTTGCGATATCTATACCGAATAAAAATGCTGAATAAGATTCTTCAGAGCCGTCATACGCTACTAATATCTTTTTAATCATTTTATCTCCTTCAATAATTCAGGCATTTTTTCGTTCTTGCTGGTTATTTCGTTATCTTCATGAAGCAAGTGCCTTGGCAGGTAAAAAGCATTAGCAATAATGGTGGGAACAACCGCGCTCGCAATAACAGCAGCTACAAGATAAGAATATTGCTCTTTGGTGATAATCCCATGAGTCAATCCAAATAACGAAGCTATCGTTCCGAATGTTAATCCAGTAGACATGAGCAATGTGGTATATATCGCCTCAAGTTTAGGATATTTGGCCATTTTTGCAGCTGGATATACTCCGATAAACTTAGTGACCATTTTGGTTGCCAGAAGTATTAAAAAAATGAAAGGAGCAGCTATTAATGCACTTATTGACACCAAAGAGCCTGCCCTCAAGAAATAGAATGGGGTAAGCAAACCTAAGGTCAATGTTCGAAGCCTTCTGATGAAAGCCTGGTTTTTACCAACTGAGCCTGCCAACACCATTCCAATAATATAAGCAGGTAAGACGGCTTCGCTTCCTGCCCATGCAGCTAATGCTCCCATTGCAAATAGAAGCAAAAGAATATATTTCGTTTCGATTTCAGCCGGTAAGTTTCCATATTTACGAAAAAAGTATGTGGTAATTTTAGGAAGAGCAATAAAAACTAGAATACTTATCAAGACAAAGATAATTGTTTTTATAGTAAAAGGAGAAAAAATAAGGCCCAAAGCGATCACAGTTCCAAGATCATTGATAAAACAAGCTCCCAGTACAACTTTTCCGTATTCGGTACGATTAAGCCCCAATTCCAGCATAACAGCATATACAACAGCTACAGAAGTTGTAGAAAGGGCCACTCCACAAAGCCAACTAGCCATTAAATTCCATTGAAGATAATAGTACGCAACTGCCGCACATCCAAAAAATGGAGCAAAGAAGCCCGCGAGCCCTATAAGGCCAACTTCTTTCCATTTCATTTTAAAAACAGCTGGGTCAAGTTCGGCACCAGCTAAAAAAGTAAGTAAAATAGCTCCGCTTCCGGCTAAAAATGTTATCCAAGATTCACTTGCACCTAGTGAAAATCCACCAAAAAATCCTACTATAATAGCCTGAGCGATCATACCTACAATAATTTCCGATAAGGCTGTAGCGATTCCAAGCCAAATAGAAATAAATGTTGAAACAAGAGCGAGGAAAATCCAGACAGAAACTAAGAACCACACTTCAGACATCAATATTGATTCCTTTAATCGTCATTCTTTAGTAATTCGGATTTACCTACCAATGAAGCAAAATATTTGAATATAATAATATAGAATTAAAAGAAACCTCAAATTAAACTATAAAATTTTACTCAAAAATGAAGTACCATTTAGAATATTTTATTTCTTATGCTTTCTTTAAAAAACAGGTTTTTAAAACGAGGGTATTCTTGCCTTTTCCACACTCGACATGCTCTTCATCATCTATAAGGCGAATGTCTTTATAAAGCGTGCCCCTTTTAAGGGTTAACGAAGATCCCTTCACTTTGAGATCTTTGATGACCGTGACGCTATCGCCATCTTTCAATTCATTGCCGTTGCTATCTTTAACACTCATTGTTTATTCCTCTTTATATTTCTCTTTTAATTCATCCACAACAACTGAATCTGCAAGCGTGGTGATATCGCCGAGAAGTCTTCCTTCTGCGATGTCGCGGAGGAGACGGCGCATGATTTTTCCGGAGCGGGTTTTAGGAAGATCGCGGGTGAAGATGATTCGTTCGGGGCGGGCGATAGAGCCGATCTTTTGTACGACGTGGCTTTTAAGTTCGGCTTCGTGGGTATTGGAAGGGGTGTAATTTTCTTTAAGTATAACGAATGCCGTAATCGATTGCCCTTTGAGCTCGTCGTGGACGCCGACAACTGCCGCTTCTGCGACAGAAGGATGATCGACAAGAGCCGATTCTACTTCCATTGTCCCGAGGCGATGGCCTGAGACATTTATTACATCGTCTACGCGTCCCATAAGCCATAGATAGCCGTCATCGTCGCGGCGAGCGCCGTCGCCTGTGAAGTAAACGTTCGGGAAACGGGACCAGTAGGTATCTTGAAACCGTTTTGGATCATTCCAGATGCCGCGGAGCATGGAAGGCCACGGTTTTGTAATAATGAGATAGCCTGCATCGGCTTTTTTGCCGTCATTATCGACAATTTCAGCGTGAATTCCAGGGAGAGGAAGAGTGGCGGAGCCAGGCTTTAGCGGTGTAAGGGCGGGAAGAGGCGCAATCATGATAGCGCCAGTTTCCGTTTGCCACCAGGTATCAACGATGGGGCATTTGGATGATCCGATGTAAGTGTGATACCACATCCACGCTTCAGGGTTGATAGGCTCTCCGACAGAACCAAGAAGGCGAAGGGTTGAAAGGTTTGCGGATTGTGGAAATTCAGTTCCCCATTTCATAAAGGCCCGGATAGCGGTTGGCGCCGTGTAGAAAATCGTGACGCCATACTTTTCGATGATTTTCCAGAAGCGGTTACGCTTCGGCCAATCGGGTGCGCCTTCGTAGATAACTTGCGATACCCCAAGGGCGAGAGGGCCATAGACGACATAGGAGTGGCCTGTCACCCAGCCGATATCAGCCGTGCACCAATAAAGATCGTTATCTTTCATGTCGAATACCATTTCGCAAGTGGTTCTGCATTGAGTTAGATAACCGGCAGTGGTATGAAGGATCCCTTTTGGCTTTCCGGTAGTTCCTGAAGTATATAAGATGTAAAGCGGATCTTCGCTGTCCATCCACTCTGCAGGACAATCTGACGGAGCATGAGGAACGAGATCATGATACCATAGGTCGCGTGCCGGCTTCATGTCGATTTCATTGCCCGTACGTTTTACGACAATCACATTTTGGATATTGAGCGAAGCAAGGGCCCCATCGGCTGTAGTTTTAAGAGGAATAATTGCGCCTCTACGATAGCCTCCGTCAGCTGTAATGAGCAGTTTTGCTCCGGAATCCTCAATTCGGTCTTTTAAACTTTCAGCAGAAAAACCGCCAAAGACTACGGTATGTATAAGCCCGATGCGAGCCGATGCAAGCATGGCGATAATCGCTTCCGGAATAAGAGGTAAATAGATCGCAATCCGATCCCCTTTTTTAAGTCCGAGATTCTTATACACATTCGCAAGCTGGCACACTTCGCGGTGCAATTCCCAATAAGTGAGCACACGCGTTTTGCCATCTTCCCCTTCCCACATTAAAGCGGCTTTATTGCGCTTAGTTGAAAGATGGCGATCAAGACAATTATAGGCCGCATTCAGCTTGCCCCCTTCAAACCATTTAGCATTAGGAGGTGTGAATGAAACCACTTTTTCAAAAGGTTTAAACCAATCGAGCTTATGCGCTTCATTTGCCCAAAAAGGCTCATCTTCTTGATTGTAAATAGAAGGATTGCTTACGTTGGCGTTTTTAAAAGAGGGCGGCGGATCGAACACTCGGGTTTCTTGCAGTAGAGTATCCATTGCATCGGTCATAAAGCCTCCGGAAAATATTAATTATGAAAAAAAACTCTATTTACTTCACGTCAATCATCATCTTTTTACTAATTGTAGCCTTTGAAATCTGGTGGATACGATCAACCGATGAGCCTCTTCTTTCAAAATCAGCACGTGAACAAAAAACGCTTGAAAAACTGCAGTTTGAACTAGTCGATCCGGAAATAAGTCCTCCATTAATGCGGGATGCCATTTTGAGAGGCTATCAGATTATGAACGATACGACAAAATACGCAAAAGAATATGCAGGCGATAATATAACCTGTTCTAACTGCCACTTTGCCGGAGGAAATACTACCGGAGGAAAAAATAATGGCATTTCACTTGTAGGCGCTGCCGCTCAGTATCCAAGATATAATGAAAATTTTGGAAAAGTGATTACGCTTGAAGAGAGAATTCAAAGCTGCTTTGAAAAAAGCATGAATGGAAAAAGAATTCCCTACGACTCTCAAATCATGACCGATCTTGTGGCCTATTTAATGTGGATATCAAAAGATATTCCCGTTTATAAAACGCTTTCCTGGCTATCTCTTGATCCGCTAAAAACAAAGACAGAAGGCGATGCCAATACCGGAAAGCCCTTATATGCAACTTATTGCCTAGACTGCCATGGGGCAAACGGAGAAGGAAAAGCGGAAGATACTATCGCCTATCCTCCCCTATGGGGGAAATCTTCCTTTAATCGTAAAGCAGGGCTTGGTAATCCCGATATGCTCGCAAGGTTTATATATTGGAACATGCCTTATCAGATGGCTGAATTAAGCGATCAAGAAGCGCGCGATATCGCAGCCTTTATTTTGAACCAAGAGCGGCCAGGCGATCGGTAACGTATTTTATTTCTATTTCTTCATTAGGCGTTGTTTCAATGACGCTTTTAATAATATTCCATTTATCCTTCCAATTTACACTGGCCGGAATGGTGATCGAAACAAGTTCAAAATAGGGTTTTGCGTTATCAACCACATGCCATTTGAATGGAAACATTATAGGAGCAAAATTTGGATCTAAAGTGAAGCTATCTTCGCTGACTTTTTTCCCTGTTTGATAAGTTTTCGTGTGTATGACATGCCCGTCTTTTCTAAATTCAATATTGATATCTGAAGTTAATCTAGTCCAGTAGGGAGAGGTGAACAAATCTTTAAATTTCTTCATGAAATATTCATGTCCTACATTCCAGGATGTCATACAAGCTCTTTGTAAAACATAGAGGCAAGGAATAAAATAAGCAGGAAGAACGCCTACAATATTTTCTGCGTTAAGAGCGTGCCTGTTGTAAAGGACTGCAAAGACGCGCGAGTTGACATAAGGCAATCCAACAAATCCCTCCATGACAGTAAAATCGGTTCCCCCTTCTTTTAGATATTTTTGAAGAGGTTTCAAATCAAGTTTTCTAAAATCCATAAAGATCTCGGCATCGGTATAAAAATCCGAATCTCTAGGAGTTCTATCTTTTGGTATAGGCGCCTTCGGTAAACGGCTCTTTGGATATCCTAATTCATTAAGGTATAAGAAAATCTGTTTAAAAAAATCTAACTCCGTATCTTTAGATTCTTCAAGATTCACACGCTTTAGGTAATTAACCGATTCTCCTATGAAAGCGATGCCGGAATAATTCGGCCTTCCATCGCAATACAGGCATCTTGAAATTTCATAACATCCGACTGAATTTATTATCGGAAAGGGATTTATCTTTTCGGGAAACTCATAACGTTTTCCTGAAAGTTTGGTGAGGGCCATGTTATCAAGAACATTATGAATAAAGGGACTTTGCAATGAATGAAACTTGCTGGGATCAAGCCATTCTCGCCAAACCTCTAAGCAAGCTTGCATATTAGGTCCGCATGCCTCTCTTCCCAATTGTAAAATACATACATCCCATGTTGTTTTTCGATAGATATCTAAAAAGGTTTGAAGCTTATGCGTATCAATCAATAAGTTAAGATACTGGAGCAATTGCTCGCAAAAAGGTGTTTTTCTTCCTTTTTCGTTTAGATATCGAATCGTTTCGGTCCTTAAAAATTTGAGTCTTTCGACCAATGGCGAAACAAGAACCTGACATGAAACTAAATTATTATAGATTATCTTGGCATGAGACTGTACATTTTCACGTATCGTCACCAGGCAAAATTGCTCAGGATGCCTTTCATCAATAAAAAGTTCATCGACCGCATTATGAACATAACCATGGGCTAATTTATCTATTTCCTTCGCT
Organism: uncultured bacterium; assembly: GCA_964483465.1. Taxonomy (GTDB): domain Bacteria; phylum Chlamydiota; class Chlamydiia; order Chlamydiales; family Parachlamydiaceae; genus CAZABG01. The sequence goes on along the minus strand of CAZABG010000105.1, from coordinate 1,189 downwards.
TCAAAAACAGTATGGCGCTGTTCTTTTAGACGCTTTTCCATCTCGGCTCTAAATTCACGATCAAATAAGATGCCCCCCTTTTTTAATTCGCCGGACAAAGTAAGAGGCGATTCTTTAGGGGGTTCTTTCGGAGATTCCTTCGGAGAGCGGGGATTTAAGACCTCTCTCATATTCCCAAGACTGATAGCTCTTTTTGCCATAATGCGTTGACGTTGAACTTCTAAAGTTCTCGGAGGGGAGGGTTTTCTACCCATCTGGTCTAATTTGCTGAAATCAAGCGGTTTAACACGAGGCGCATGAGGTGTCGCTTCTTCGCTTGAAGAGGTTAAAGGAGCTCCCTCTTCATGGGGCGGCATTTTATCTAAAACATTAAGGTTTAATGCAATACCTATATTTTTTCCACTTCTTCCTCTTGGTAGCTCTTGGGGTGAGGCCCACTTAGCCAACGGTCCTGCTGCGGGTTCCATAGTATTGCTCCTTTAAAAAACCATATTAAACATATAGCTAATTGGATTATTTATAAGATAAAGAACAGCCGTAGGATTCTATATGCTTAATACTGATCAATCCAATCAAATTAACCAATCGCTAACCCGCATTTTTGCACTCCCCATTACGAGAAGCACCTACCGTGAGATTCAGAATGCCATTTATCGTGCAACGAGCGGAAGCCGGGAAAAAACCCAATTTCTTTTAGAGCTCTTATTCAAGTCGGATCCCATTCAGGATAATCAGGTTTTGAATGAGATTGTACAGGCATTTGGAGTAAAAACAAAGCTTGCAAGAGATGTCATGGAAAGAGGTGATTTTATATCGCTTGTTACCTCAGATATTACTCAATCAGGCGATAAAAAATTTCTCATTAACCGTATACGCCGTATCGATGGCGATGAATATCAATTTTTAACCGATAGCGAAAGCACGCTGCATCTTGTGGAGCACTTTCTTGGACGACTTGAGGAAGTGAATAATCAAGACAAAGATTTTGCGAAAAAGTACAAAAATCGATTGAAACAACTTCAGGATGTGATCGCGAAGTTGATCAACTCCTAAAAGCGATTTTAAGCGGTTTCGTTTTTTATCTAGCCTTTTTTAACAGTGAGCAGGAGGATGACCGCGACCATCCAATATTAGTATTGTAACAAGATTAAAATTGTATCTCTCTAAAGTCTCCGCGTCTCTGCGCCTC
>CAZABG010000104.1:0-7253 GCA_964483465.1 uncultured bacterium | reverse complement strand
GACTTGTTATGCGGCGACTGCGGAAAATTAAATAAAAAATATCTAACGTATTGTATTCGATGTGGAAAAGATAAAACCCCATGAAAATCATTCTCTCTTTGTTACTTTTATTGGTTTCTTGCTCTAAACGTGCTGTATGCGATTTTGAAGTCATGGGGCTGTGCGAGTTAGCACAAGAATCATCTTTAGCCCAAGAAGGCAAATATGGAATATGGGAAATAGAAGGAAAATGCGGTGAAATTGACGAAGGAACGCTTTGTGAATATGTTGACCTAATCTCCGAAGACGATCGATTGAATATTGCCGTATATCATCCGACTAGGATCGATTTAATGGTTTCCATGCATGACCTTTGCCAGAGAATAGGTGGATTTAGAGTAACTGAAGGCTGTATTCAACTTCCTGGTTACGAGAAAGTCAAGGTTTCTGGACTGACACTCAATCAAGCAAAGGAAAAACTCGTTGAAGAATTAAGAAAAGACATCAAAGATATAGATGTTTTTGTCGTTTTTACAGAAAGACCTTCGCATAAGGTGGAAGTCTCCGGAATGGCTCTTTTAGCGGATATTCCCGTCGATGGCAAAGTACGCCTTTATGAGATCATCGCCAAAGCAAAAATACCTCCTACAGCTAATTTACATAGCAGTTACGTACTACGTGATGGACAATTTCTTAAAATCGATATGGTTCGCCTTATTAAGAACGGTGACATGTCTCAAAATATAGTGATGATGCCTAATGACAAGGTTTATATTGCCTCCCCGCAGGACTCCTCTATATTAGTCATGGGCGAGGTGAATCGGGTGGGCTTAATCCCGCTATTGAATGGAAGCTTGTCACTAAGAGAGGCGCTGGTATTATCGGGAGGCATTCCGTATTCAGGCGATCGTCAAAATATTAATGTGATAAGAACTCAAGGAGATCACCCCAAAATTTTTGTCATGTCTTGGTACGATCTGATACATTTTCCAGCTAATCAACAACTGTTAGTCCCAGGCGATGTCGTGTATGTATCAGCCACATCAATTACCGAATGGAGTAGATTCATGGACCAGCTTAAGCCTACTTTAATGAATATGGCAAATGCAGAAGTCGTTGCAAGATTTATGCGATAATTTTCTAGCCGATGAACCTCACTGAAATCTCTGCAATTTGGGAATCGGTCATAAACTTTTTTTGCTCGAAATCTTGAAGGCGAGATTGCTGCTCGCGACGTTGTTTACGTTTCTGCAAAACCTATCACTGAATGGAATCGCTTTATGGATGATTTAAAGCCAACATTCTTAAACCTTGCTAATGTGGATATCATCACAAGAATCATGAGAAGATAGCTTTTAAATTAGAATTTAAAAGTAACTTTGAAAAATCCGAGCTGCATGAGTCTTTTACAATAGACTTCTTTCGTAATTCGCTTGGGTTGATAAAATTAACAATTTTTGTGCAGATTTATTGTAAAATTTTGAGAGCATATGCGGACATACGGTCGAAAAATTTTCCGATAAAACTGCCAAAAAGAGCAATTTTAGCGACCTAATGGAATTTCGAAAGAAGTCTAATATTTCATTTCTGAAATGACCCCATTATGCCCGTTTTGCTTTGCTAGGGTAACGACGCGCTCCGCTATCTCAAGTAAAGACCCATCTAACATTGTCCACCTTCCCTTATTGATGGCGCTAACGGCCCATTTTATGAAATCTTCATCTCCAGACTGAGCGGCAGCATAGAAAAATCCGTTAGGCTCAAGGTTTGGATGCGCGTTCAAAAGGACTTCTATTATCGAAATATCGCGCTCCTTACGCAGCTTCTTTAAAGTTTCAAAGGATAGCTTTAGATTCATTGAAGCACACGCCTTAAGCATGGCTAGATCCCGTTTTTCAATGGCCATTTCCGCTGCAAAAAACCTGAAATCTTCTTTGTGCTCGCCACTTGTGCGAATTGCCCAAGTGGTTATAGCAAGCCTTTCATGAGCATCTGCTCTTTTCATGTATATTAAAAGCTCATCATAGACTTTCCATGAGAATCGAGCCCCTTGATTCCGAAGCTGATCTAAATAGTGCAAGTCGCCTTTCCACGCTGCTCTCAAAGCAACACTGTGGCAGGAACACCCCTGCTTGATTGCCCAAAATAATATTTGCGTATGATTTTCGAAATGGGCGTTCAAACAAAGATTTTTTAGATCGGGATTTCTTGCTAAACCAAAAAATCTTTTACAGCTGAGAGCAAGGGATGCAAGCGAGCTTTTATCAAGATGGTAAAAAATAAGGGATAAGGGCTTTTCCGGAAACGCAGCAAATGGTGTAATTACCCTCTTAAATAGAGCTTTTGAGCATTTTAGCGAGGAAAGCTGCTTCTTCGACTCCTCAAAAGGCACGTTGATAAACTGTCTAAATACATCCTGAACTTCCGCGGGATAGGGATAGCTAGATAGTATATAAATAACATATCCGTCTCGCGATCGAACTTTTTTACACCCTTGCGGCTCTGTATGCGGACGTTTATCTCTCTCATAATCCTGTATGGTTTTACTTGGAAGGTAGTACTCTCTACCCTTTTTATCGCTGTAGAACGAGCAAGTTGTCATAAAGAATTCTCTCAAGAAAAGGCGAAATTTTTTCTTTTTTTAGGGTTAAGATATCTATCCAAGAATAGTTTAAACATCCTTTTATGTTTAGGTTATGCAGCTCTGAAACGGTATAAATAAGTCCGAGCTGGTGAAAGATAAAAGGCGGCTTTTCATTTATGGAAGGAACGTTTTGAACGTGAGAAAGGTTTGTCAGAAGCGAAGATGATTTAAACTCCATTCCAACCTCTTCTATAAACTCTCTTTTAAGCGCCTCTTCAGGGGTTTCGCCAAATTCGATGGCGCCGCCCGGCAAATCAAAACGGTCTTTATAAGGTCCTCTTTCTTGCGTTATAACCAGAAGTTTATTTTCTAAGCGTACAATCCCGTAGACACCCACTCTAAACACTTGAATCATGGATTGAAGTTTAATAGATTGAAAAATTAATGGTCGTACTTTTTTGGCTTTTTATTAGGATCGATAGAAATATCGGACGCATTTTTAGTCTCTTCTCCATGGCGCTTAATGTCGGAAGATGACTTCGATTGGTTCGGTGGTATTTTGGGCTGCTCCATGAATTGCTTTAATTGACTATAGTCTTCGGCCGTTTCTATGTTTTCTGGATTGACTGGAGATCGTCTTGCAAAAGGGAAATTTGCATCGCCACTTCTTAATTTTGAATATTCACTTTGAGAGAGACTTTGAGGAACTTTATAACTATCCTCTCCTTCTCTGATTTGGCTATATTCCATTTGGCTGTGTTCATCCGGCTCTTTCGCGATCTCTTGCATTAGGTGCGCTTCCTCTTCTTCCTTTTTCCTTTCTTTTTGGGCACGCCTATTAATCTCATCTAGTTTACCTATGACTTCATTCCTCACAAAGGACGGAAAATCTATGAAACGCGAAGTATTGCGTAAGTGTTTAATTCTTCCCGCAATAGTAGGTGTATTTTCTGGTCCGTCCTTCTTATATGAATTATAATTTAAGGGTACGTCTTCTAGTGAATCGAGCCAATTATTTAAATCGCTTGTACTGACATAGACTGTTTTTTCAACCTGTTTGTAATTATCAATATCTATCCAAACCCCTTCCTTAGCTGAAAGAGGCGTTGCAAAGCCTAACGCAGCCATAATGGAGCCGGTTAAGCTGTCGTATCGACGAATGGTTAATCCGGAAAGCGTTTGTATTTCTCCTGTATCATTGAAAAGTTGAACCTCAAAATCTTCAACCTCTTGTATATTTTTGGGTTTCCCATCGAATTGTTTCAAAATATGATTTATCAACTCATTTCCTGAAATATCCGTCAGGGTATATTCTTTAAAAATAGCGCGGGAGTCCCGGAATGATTCAACCATCCTTCGATCTAAAACAAAAACATTTCCCTTATCATCCGTTACATCAACTAAGTCTTCCTTTGATTTGAATAAACGCTGAAAGACATTATATGTCTTAAACTTATTGGTCTTTATTCCATCTCTTTCAAAAGATACTTTTTGATTAAATAATCCCCCATATAGATGCGACTGCAATGCATTCATATATCTATTATAGGTAAATTTTAAGAATTAGATGACAATCAATTTACTATTAAGATTATGCAATCTTTTGCTTTTTAAGAGCTTGCAACCATGCAACAATCTCTTTTTTATTTGCGGATCTCGCCGTATAAATAAGCTCGTCCATGTTGTGCGGGGCGTCATTCTGGATGGCCCATTCAAGCACTTTTAGATGATCAAAACGGGCGGCATAAATACAAACAAGGGAATTCCAGGGCAAATTTAAAGATCTTGCGCAAATCAGCGCATCAAGATGGCCATTAATAGCTGCGTTTGCCGTAACAAAAATACTTGCAGGAGCTTTATTCTCGACTGCCCATTCTATAATTTCTACCCGTCCTTTTAAAGCCGCCTTTTCAAGCGCCGCTTCATTCCAGCTCGCGCCTCTTTCTCGGGCCCACTTAAGCATTTCTAGATTGCCTTTAAGCGCGGCATATTCGCATACTTTTGGACTTAAAGGCGCTCCTTTAGTATGGGCCCACTGCAACTTTTGAAAGTGTCCTTTTAAAGCAAGAAAGTTGCTTACGACCACATTCAGAGAAATTTTATTATCATGGCACCAATCCAAAACATGGAACTGTCCGTGATAGGCGGCCGTTTCGCATACTTTCTCAGACAATTTAAATCCAAGCGATGTAATATATTCTAAGATGGGCAAATGACCATTCATGGCAGCTAGATGGGCATAAGCATGCGGTCGAAATTCACATTTCAGTTCTCTGCCCCACTTAAAAAGAGCAAGATGCCCCTGCTCTGCCGCGTGAAAGCAGATATTCTTTTTATATATTATTTTTTTATAAAATTTATGGCTCGTCATCGCAAAAGCGGCTTTCGAACTTTCGTCTAGATATGAGGAAATGATAACTATCAATTCAGGCATTAAACGGTACAGGCGGGAACGCTCGTAGTTTTCACTATTTATCCTGGGTTTAAAGACGTCACAATTTCCAACTAACATCAACTAAAATATACATTTAATTAATTTAATTAATTACTAAATTCTAAAGTTAATATATTTAAAGTAGTTGCAAATAGAGTTCTGCTAATAAACTATTGACTGAGCGCTCTATAATTAGAGCGCGATTTGATTTTCCTTCTAATTTCCACGTTTTAACCCCATTTGGCGTGGCAAGGCCGCACCAAACAAGCCCTAATGGCTTTATTTCGGATCCTCCCGTAGGTCCTGCAACCCCTGTGACAGATAAGGCATAATCGGACGAAAATTTTTCTTTAGCGCCAAGACACATAGCTTTTGCAACTGTCTCAGAGACAGCTCCTTCCGACTCAATGAGCTCTTTTGGCACGCCAAGTAATTTTATTTTAGCTTCATTTGAATAGGAGATGATTCCCCCAAGATAGTAGGCGGATGATCCGGATAGCGCCGTTAGACGGGCCGATAGGGCTCCTCCCGTCATGGACTCCGCAAGCGATAAGGTCTTTTTTTGGCTCGTTAATTTATTGTGGACAGCCTCTTCAATTTTGCCTGATTCCGCTTCAAAAAGGTTGTCTTGAAAAAGGGCCTTAAGCTGATCGCTCGCTTCATTCAACTTAAATGCATCATGAGACCTAAGAATAACGTTTAAAATTCCGGCCTGAGGATAGATGCCAACTTCAAGCCCCTTTAAAAGACGCAAAGCAGGATCTACTTTCGATTCAGGCAAATTAAATAAACTAATTCGCGCGATATGAAGCTTCGGGAGCGTCAATTTTTCAAGATAGGGAATAACGCTTTCTTTAAACATTGCCATCATTTCAGAGGGGATGCCGGGCATTAAAATCAAAGCCCTGCCCTTTTCTTCAAAAAGAAATCCCGAGGCCGTTCCCACACGATTAGGAATGACTTTCGCCTTATCGGGAACGATCGCTTGATGATCGACAGAAAGGACGCGCCCTTTAAACCGTTCGATCAATTCCGCTTTAATATTTTCATCTAAATGTAAAGGCGAATCAAAATATTCAGCTGCAGCTTCCCTTGTCAAATCGTCAATCGTAGGACCAAGACCGCCCGTAACTAAAACAATATCGCCTTTATCGAAAGCTTCATCAAACGCCTTCTTGATGACTTGAATATCGTCCCGAACTGAATTTTGAGCAGCTATAGTGTATCCTCTTTGGGTGAGCTCTTCAGCGATAAACGCCCCGTTGCGATTTAAGATTTGCCCGCTTACGACTTCATTGCCTATAGCCAATATGACGATCATAACCTTACGATACTGTTTTTTAAGCTTTTATTGAATCCAGGAGGTAAGTTTTTAACGGCCCCTCGCTTAATGAAGGAATTACATCCTTCACATCGCGCGGATCTGCCTTAGCCAGAAGATGTTCTGCAAGAGCCTTCCAATCCTTTGAAACTGCAATCACCTTAATAAGCGTTGCTAAATCAAAAATCAAATTCTTATCGCAGACGAGTTCAATCACCACCCGAGTGAAATAGGCATCAGGCCTGAAATCAGTATAACTAGTTAACAAGTTCATCACACCCCGATCATCTTGATGCGATATGAGCGATAAAAGACATATATTTAAGGCTTCTTCTCTAAAGGAGCTGCTTTTTTCTCCTTTTAATAAAGCGATCAATTCATTTACGCATTTCATATTTAGAGGATTTCGCAAAATATCTTCGGCAAGATTAAACTTAAGATTACACATACGCCGCTTACAGAGTTCAGCACGATAAATTTCACGCATATTGAAGAAGAAAATTAAACTAGGATTCTTCAATTCAGCTTTGAGCATTTGCACCGTGCTCTTCATTTTTTCGTTTGTTAACGGTGAAAAGCATTTTTCTGCCTGAAAAATCAATCTGGCTACACCCAGCGCATAAGTCTTTTCGTTGCTTTTAGAAATGTTTGCAAGTTCATAATAAATACGAATTTTTGCATCGGAATTAACTTTGAACATTTAGGGAATCTTTTGTATTTTTAACTGGGCTAATATAGCCTTTTTTACCGATGAACTAAAGGAACTTTCATCCAAATTCACAAGGGCCTCTAACTTCTCTTCGCAAGAAAGCATGCGGATAAATATATTTAAGCCTTCAATAGTTGGATAAAATTCCCTTATTTTGAATAGCGCGATAAGCGGCAAAGGCTTGATTTCATTGCGCTCAAAATACGATTCCACGGCAATCGTCCAG
>CAZABG010000103.1:0-7260 GCA_964483465.1 uncultured bacterium | reverse complement strand
ACTAAATGCTTTTATTGCCTCTACTGTAATTCGACAATTTGGAGAGGAAGAATCCTCAATAAATCTATACCTTTGTAAAAAAAGAGAGCCATCGTCATGTTAACGCCTTTATCGCACCGCCCGTTTCATTCAATAACGCTTTTTGCGACAAATTTAAAAGATAAAATCTCCTACCTATTTTTTAAGACTTTATCACTATTCCATTCTACGTGGGATGACTATTCAAAGTATTACTCATCCAGATTGCTGTCCCGAAAAATATCTCTCCATTTTTATCCAAATCACCTCATTCAAAGCAGCTTCAATCGACTTTATCCGGGAAAAATTTGCCAGCTCCCCAACCCCGCTATAACTAATCCCGACTACACCCTATCTGCAGACATACCAACGCCGTATATTTCGGGACTCTGCAAAGGCGCGTGCATCGACTATATGAATCGAGTTAAGAACTCTAAAACTTGCTTTTGGGAAACGATAAAGAGCACGGCTTTAAAATTTGAAAAGGGTTGCACGAAGAAAGGCTTTCTCAACCACCATTCTCTTCTAAAAATTGATCTCACAGATGATTGGGCTGAGAAAAAAATAGAGAACCCTTCTTTCAAGGATGTTTATTTGGCAAAAACGATCAGCTTCTTTGCTAAAAACTATAAATGCAAACTTTATTCTGAAGCCTTAAATCGCATTGAAGAGCTTCCTGAAGGCGATTATTTCGTTAGAGAGATTCCTCCGAGTAAAGGAGATGATTCACACCTTATTTGCTTGTATAAGCGTAAAGAAGGAATCGTCATATACGACCCCAATTACGGAACCCTATATTTTGAAAATAACCAAAAGCTAATTGCATTTTTAGATAGCTCAACTAAGCGGATGTTTAACGGCTCTAAAGCGCAATATACGATATTTCATTGCAAAACGAAGGAGGATACATGTTAACGCCTCTTTCTCAAAGACCCTTTCATACCGTTCGTATTTATGCAGCAAATACGATTGATAGCATAACTTCTCTCTTTTTTGAGATCTTAGCGACTTTGAATAAGAAATGGGAAGCTTATGCTAATTACTATAACTACAAAGTGGCGACTCGCGAAATTGTAGTTGATCTATACTCGAAGTATATTATTCACCTTTGCTCCAATCAACTTTATCCCGGAAAACGGGTTGATGTCCCTACCCCAAACATAACTAATGAAGACTTTGAGTTAAAGAAAAGCAATGACGAAGTGAAGATTAAAGGCCTATGCCTTGGCATGTGCATTGATCATATGAATCGAATCAAATCTTCGCAAAAATCGTTTTGGCAGACCATAAACGAAGTGGGATTAAAATTTTCAAATGGAAGCACGAAAAAAGGATATATCTATCAGCATTCTGAACCGCAAATCATCCCTTCCGTAAAGTTTTGTAAAGCTAAATTTATAAAGCTATTTTTAAAATTTAAAGATACGCTCAATAGAGATCAAAATGAACCTATTAACGACAAGGAAATATGGGAAATAGTTAAAGAGAATATAATCACTGAATATAATTCTATTTATAGCCTTGCAAAAAAAATAAGTTTCTTTGCTCAAAATTATAAGTGTAAATTTTATAAATATGACTTAGATAATTACGAAACCCTTCCTGAAGGCGATTATTTCCTTAGAGAACTTCCGGCTGATAAAAGCGGTCATATTATTTGTTTATATAAACGAAAAGAAGGAACCGTCATATTTGAACCCAATTACGGCACCTTATTTTTTAAAGATCAAAAAAGCCTCCTTTCTTTTTTAGAAAGCTCAACAACAAGGGTGTTTGGACAGGGAAAGGCCAAGCTCTCGCTTTTTCACTGCAAAGATAAAGAAGCGAAATGATCATCCCCCTATCTAGCCGTCCTTTACACACTATTCGATATCATGCGACTTCATTAAGAAATGTCATTACCCTTTTATTTTATAAAATAATGGCCTGTTTTAATCAGGAATATGGCGAATATTATGGAAGTATTGTTGAAAGCAGGTTCATCGCTAACAAAATAGCCGAGGATCGATTGATACAAAACTCTGTCAATTCGGTCCATCCTAGAAAAATCAAAGAAATCCCCCCTTTTTGCATCAATAATAAGGATCTTGGCTTGATTGATAAAGGCTTTCCGAGAGGTTTTTGCGTTGGCATGAGCCTTGATTACATGCGCCGTTTTAAATCATCAAATCGTCCCTTTTCCGAGACCGTAACCTTGCTTGCAAAGAAATTTGAACAAGGCGCGACAAAAAAAGCATTTATCGTTCAAACGATCTTTTGCCGCATCAAGGCAACAAAAGCGTATATAGACAGACTGGGTCATGAAAAAATAAACTGCCTTGATCCTTTTCGTGAAATGGTGTGCTCCATAAGAGAAGAAATGATTAAGTCATTGGATTTGGGCCTTAAACCTAGCTACCTAAACCATGAATTTACAAAAGAAAAACACGCTTTGATTCCTAACGGAGACTACTTATTATTTTACGGAAGCAAATATAATCCCGGCCATGTCATTTGCCTTTTTAAAAGGGAGCAAGATACGGTGGTTTTTGATCCTAATATTGGAACGTGCTACTTTAAAAATAGCGAGGAGCTTTATGAATTTATCGAGAAGTCAGCAAATACGCTTTTTTCGGGCGATATAAAATACGATCTTTATAGATGCGCTTAAAATTCGAAATTAATTTCACATATAATTATAGATATCAGAGTCGATACTCTTAAGAAGAGGATTCGCAAGAATCTTCTCTCTTTTTTCTGATGTCTTTGGATCTTTCGGATTTGGCTCAAAAGTCATATTTCTTTCTAAGCCTTTTGAGGATCTGGAAAATTTTTTGCCCTCTTGCAAAGCAGACTCATATTTCTTTTCTGCCTTTTCACTAAAGGAAGTTAAGCCCAAGGCATAAACAATGGGCCTCCACTCCCTTTCTACATTTAAATGAAATTCATTTGACTTAGGATGGTTATAATATAATTCAGCATATACCCGAGCCGCCAAATAATGAACATATCTTGGATTTACTATAGAGTAAAACGTAAAAGAATCTTTTAAAACAGTAAATTCGAAGTTATCATTCTTGGTTTTGACCTCAATAGTAACAATCCTACTTAAATCCGCTGTAACAAGAATATTATCATTTTTACATAAAATAAGCGGATGTGATGTTGCATGAACTTGGCCCACTAAATAATACAATTTATCACTTAATATTTCTAGAATTGAGCTTTTATACCTACTTATAGCTCTGTTAAATAATATTTCTAAATTATTTGCAACTTGCTTATATGTTATTATTGTTTTCTGTTGTTCAAGACAATCGTTCACGATAGTTAACGGTTTGAATTTACGCTCATTAATTCTATCTACTATCTGGGCAATAGTTTTTGAAATGTCTCTAATCATTTGCTTATTTGGCGAGACTTTATTGGCTATTGCTAACTTGCCGTTGAGCAATGTTAAGAACGAGGAATCATTAATTACGCAAAATTGACGAATGCTTGTGTAAAACGCCCTTTCACCTTCGTATGACTGGACTGAATAGTGACCTGCTCGATACGAGGCAATTCTAGCCTGGACGGCTGCAATCACCTTCTTTTTACCGCTCAAATAGGCCACTTCCAATGCAACCCGCGGCTTGGCCGTTTGAATTATACCTAATACAAACTCATCCTGAGGAATTCTTCTAAACTTATTATCTACAACTGAAATCATGCAGATATTATAAATAGATTATTATTTAATTTAAATATAAATTAAACATTAACTATTAATAACAAATTGAAAAATCGGGGTTGTTTATATTTTTTATTTGAAAAACGTGAATGATCGTCCATATTGAGAATATACAAAGGCCTAAGGATGTTGCTAGTATAACACAATCCCTTTCCCTAAGCTGTTTGAATTCTTTTCCCCGAAGACAGACATCTAATGCCAAATAAGATGCACCCATTCTTCCTGCTGCAATCAAAAAGACACATATGGCATGTAGATCCTGAATATCCTTCTTTAAGTTAAGGGGAAATAAATAACCTCCAAGCCCCTTGCCATAAGCGATCAATTGTGTTCTTGAATGCGTATAGGCGGGCTCTAAATTATAAAAAACAACGCTCAAAGCAGCCATTAACGCCATAGCCTCAAAATATACAGGACACACTAGTGTTAAAGGCTGCCTAGAAGCTATCGAATAAGCATTTAGCGCAACGGATGCTACAAACCCTACTTTATAAGAGATAAGCGGAAGCCAGCCATGAAGAGCTACCGATTTTTCTACGGCTTTAACGAGGCAATCTCCTAAGCTCATTTATTTCCTAGTGTAGCCTGTCCTATCAACCGTATAGAGCCGAGCGTGCTGAATCCAAGCAATAGCAATGAACTTGCTGCAAGCGCAATATCTTTTCTGTGTAATCTCTTGAACCCTGAGTGCATGAAGACGTTGTACAAACCAAACATGGCCTCTAAACTTCTAAAAGTATGAATAAAATAGGCGGTTTCAAAACAGATAATGGAGTCGGAAATCCTTGCAAAATCTATCTCTCGCAATAAAAGAGACGTCTTTTGATGAGACGAAAGAATTCCCAAACACATAAAACAACATAATTCCAAAATAACGGCTATCGCAATGCCTTCTGCAGAAAACTTATCGTACCATATGTTATATCCGTTGAAAGCAACGGCCGCAGCGGCTCCTACCTTAAATGAAAGCCACGATGGAGCCGGTATATAATTGCATGTTATCCTTAACGCGGATTCTATTATTGCCATACTACCGATAGCAGATATCATAGGCAGGTTTAAATTGCTCTTGAATCATGATTGATTGGGCCCCGGCCCAAACGCTAAATAATAATAAACTTAAAGAGCCTACAAGAAGAACCGCGTCTCTTTCATTTAAATGCTTAAATCGTGTTCTAAAATAAACGGAGTCTATTCCCTGTAAAGCAATACCTCCGCGAATCGCATTTATCGCAAATCCAGCGACTTTGCCGTTCATGCCTATTGTATCGGCTAATTTTAATGGAAATCTCCATGAACCAAGCCCTTGGGCATAGGCAATCAAATGCGACTTGAAATAGCTATATTCACAATAGGTTAGAAAGACAACTAAAGATAGTCCGATTATCTCGCTAATTAATGCAACGATTAAAATATCTCTAGAATTTGGAACATAGGCAACCATATAGGCGTTTAATGCGATCGATACGGGCGTACCAACTTTATAGGCAATCAAAGGAAAATAGCTATTAAGTCTAATCGCTTCATCAACTGCTTTTACTAAACAACTTGCAAGTGTCATATCCGCCTAAGGTGACATACACTATTAACAAATGCAAATATTAGTTTTCACCCTCATAAAGAAGATTTGAGGTTTTAGAGCCGCTAAAATAGGCAGCATAATAAATTTTGTTTATCCAATCGTCGTCAAGGCCTGCATCGGATAATTTCGTCCAGGCCTGATTCAAAATCTCGCATTGAGCACTAATCATTTGCTTGAATTTTTCATACTGAGCGTTAGATTCTTCTAATTGTTGCATGGGATAGTCGATCGTGGAAGTTGCCCAAAAATTATCGATGCAAGTCAAATATGAATTAAACCGCACGAGCCATTCATCGAAATCATCGGCGCCAAATTTACGGCCTAAGAATTCATACCCGGCGTAAATGGGATGAACCACTTTAAAGATTTGCTGCAAAGGTATGATTACGCTTTGCGTGTTTGAAGCACTTATGGGGAGAGCCGCATAAAGATTATTGGCCCACTCTCTTGGCGATAAATGGCTGTAGGTTAAACCGCAGATAGATTTAAGGGCTTGAAGGGTGAATAAGTTTTCCTTATACATATCAAGGCTACTTTCAGTGAAAGAGGTTTTCATCCTATCCATTACCGTTGTAACGATAGGATATTCCCCTCCATGATGAACTTTTTCAGGATCAATCAATCCCTTTTTCACACCATTTTGAAAAAGGCGACGAGATTCAAGCGCCTGGTTCTTTTTGGTCTCTTTCGTTACAAATGAGAAATCATCGGGCGATTTTTTTACTCTAAATAAAAAAAAGGTCTCGGAGAAATAACTTCCCATCCCGATGAATTTATTCGTTTCGGTACGAATCAGCCTATCAATTTTTAGGCCTTTTTGAATGACCTGAGGCTGATCTTCCGGTGCTTCATATCCAGGAGAAAAAATATCCGGGTATTCCCCTTTACTTTCCTTAAAATTCTCTAATTCAATGTCAGCCCCTTTAATTACTCGGTTAAAGTTTTTGGCATCGGGATCGGCAATTCCAAGATAAATAACTTTAGATTTTTTAAATTTATCATAGGTAAGCTGAGTCATCCTGGCAGTAAGGATTGATTCTCTAATATTGACATAAGGAATTGAGACTTTGACTTCATCGAACTTATTCTTAATAGCTGTCGCAACTTGCCGATCGATTAGCTCTAATATCCTATAGGTTTTATAAACATCGTATTTCCAAGAGGCAATGCTGCAGCTATATTGCGGCTCCCATACAAATCCCATAACAACGCATGAAAAGGGAACTTTCTTCCATTTTTGATAAAATTCATAAATCTGATTGAGCTTAGAAGAATCAAGTCCGCGTCTTGCATTAATTCCAATTACTAAAGCTGTGCGCTGCTTTTCATCTAAACTCTCGCATGCTTCATTAAAAAATTTTCTGATTAAGTTATTGAGCTTAGCTTGACTGCTCGGAAGAACCACCGGCATCATAACGATATAGTGAGGTTTTTCATTCCCTTCTTGACTAACTTTGCAGCTTCCTCCGCCAACAAATGCTTTTCTCGCTATGGCTTCGTGAACCGTATCAATTTCAAACGGAAAGGCTTTCTTCTGGCAATCAAGCTTAGTATACGTTTTTCCGCATACTCCTAATAAGTATCTGTGATGAGTTAGTCGCGTATATAATTTTTCTTTTAACTGATTAAAAACGGTTGGATGCATCCGAATATTATCGCATAAAAAATCTTAAATCTAAACCTGAGAAGAGGGAGATGAATGTGGTGGATATTTTTTTAACTTTAGAGGCGCAGAGCGGTTCCTTACCAATATAATCTTAAATCAAAATCTGAGAAGGGCGAGATGAAAAAGGCGAAGATGACTGAGGGAAAAATGCCTTTCTGGCTAAATGTGGCGGAGAAGATTTTGAATATTGTGACGAAGGACATAGCTTGCTATGTTCGAGGAGCAAGGTTCGAAAGATTCCCGTCAGATTTAGCCAGAAAGGCATTTTTACCGAAGGAATCG
>CAZABG010000102.1:0-7320 GCA_964483465.1 uncultured bacterium | reverse complement strand
ATAACGCAGAACTGAAGTAGCCAGAGGCTCTTCTTCACATCCCGTTTCTTTCAAGAACTTTTCAAAATCGTTATTCCAGTGGCTTAAATAGCGGTTAAAAAGGTTGTCTTCTTCCGGTTTTATCGCCATATAAACGACTGTTTTTGCGCGGGTCATCGCAACATATAGAAGCCGCATCTTTTCGGCTCTAGATTCTTCGTCCTCATCCTTTCGCAGT
This sequence comes from uncultured bacterium, assembly GCA_964483465.1. Classification (GTDB taxonomy): domain Bacteria; phylum Chlamydiota; class Chlamydiia; order Chlamydiales; family Parachlamydiaceae; genus CAZABG01. The sequence continues at coordinate 7,103 of CAZABG010000102.1, read as the reverse complement.
TTTTCCGCAACCCCTAGGACAAATACCTGATCGAATTCAAGCCCTTTTGAACTATGTATGGTCATGATCTGAACGCCGCTCGGATCTCCGACAAATCGCTTATCTTGATTATCAAGACTGCTTTCATAATAGGATTCAAACTCGTTTTCCTTATTCCAGTCCAAAATCTCTTCAACTAAAGCTTCCCATTCATAGAATAAGGGAGGATCTGCTCGTAACCTATCTAAAAAGTCATTTTCAAAGAGGCTGACAAAAGCGGCAAACCCTTTTTCGAGCCCTTTTCTATATTTTTCAAATCGGTCTTTTTCCGTCTCAAATAGATTTAAATCATCAAGACGCTTGATTTCCTCATCCGTATATCCGATCAAAGGCGACGCAAGGGCTGCTTTAATCGACTTTCTTTTTTTCATTGCCATGAGAATCTGGTATAGGGAAGCCCCGGCAAGTGAACGGGATAGGGAAGTCTTCCTTTGAACATAGTAAGGGATCGACAAGTCGCTTAAAAATTTCGCAACTTTTTCCGCTGTTTTATTTTCGTTCACAAGACAGGCCCATGACGAAAAATTCTTATCCTTTAATAGGCGATTTGCCATGTGGAGGATAAAATCTTCTTCCTTATCACCCCTAACCGCTATCAATTTACCGCTTGAACCCTCTTTTCCCGCTTTAACCGGTTGATAAGACAGATGCGTGCGTTCTTTTGGCAAATGGAAAAGGGGCTGAGGTGTTAGAAAGAACCGATTAAGCTTATCTATCAAGATAGGGTCGGATCGCCAGTTGGTATCTAACGTTTCTTTACTTTGAATCGTGTCTTTTGCTGCTTGATAGGTGTAAATATCGGCATTTCTAAAGCGATAAATCGATTGCTTAGGATCGCCTACGATGTAAATCCGATCAAATAATCGATCAAAAATCTGCCATTGCGTTTCATCTGTATCTTGAAACTCATCGATAATAGCAATTTTATATCGGCTTTTTAAATATGTCTGGAATTCAGGGTTCAAACTTAATTCATTCAGTTTAAGAATAAAATCATCATGAACAAGCAAGTCTTTATATTCCTTATCTCTTACCTCGCGGCAAAATTGAATAAGGGCGTCCGTTGTATTGAGTCTGGCTTCTTGACAAATCGCATTTAATTCGCCGATGGCCGACATGAGGTTTTTAGAGAGGCGAACTTCAGTCGGCGCCGCTTTTTTCCAGCCTTCTTCAGGAAATAAATAGGGAGGATTTTGCAAGAGATGATCAAGCTCCTTTTCGCCCCACGTGGAACATTTGAAAAGATCAACAAAGTTGAATGCGCCTTCTTTATATTTCTTAAGCAAATAAGGAAGCGCGCGCTCTACTTCGCCATTCACTTTATCGTAAGAAAAAGAATAGCGTAATCGAATTTCTTGCAACTTTTTTACTAAATCGCTTGCTTTAACAGCCTCTTTTTTTTGCGCTAAATTTTGATGGATCTCTTTTAAAAGATCGGTTCTTTGATTGACTATCAGCTTGATTTGTTCTTGAGAGACCACATCATGTGGAACATCATGCCTTAAATAGGAAGCAAAAGCGGTTTTAAAGCGGGTGAAGGTAGCTATTTTATCAAAATGAAAGTCAATATCAGGACCCTTCTCATGCAGCATTTTTTGAGCCATGCTGTGAAGCGTAGAAATATTTGCCTCATCAAATAACTGCAAAGCTCTCTTCGCTTTTTTAGAATTTTCACCCTTCAGACGTTTATAGATACGCGCTTTTAGATCTTCAGCTTGAGCCTTCGTAAAAGTGACAATCACCATTTCCTTAAGCTCTAACCCTTCTTCCAAAAGATCTAGCACGAGCTTTTCAATGCGATAAGTTTTACCGCAGCCGGCAGACGCTTCTATGATAAGCTTAGAATCAAGCATACTCATTCTAATAGCTCCTCTAGAACTTTTGCCTTATCCTGCCATTGACGAATGACATCCGCAGGATTTAGCCCTCTTGATACAGCAAGCAATTGATAAGGGTCTTTCGCGTCTTTAAATTTATCTAAAAGCTTCTCTTCGTCGCCTGACGCAATTAATTTTATCCAATCGGGCTCAAGCGGACAGAGCTCTACGTGAATTTGATGATATAAAGATAATAAGGTTCTACATGCGGCGACAGGATCGCCTTTCATTTCCGAGTCTTTTTTATCAAGTTGCCTATAACGGGCAGGGTTGCGATGGATATGGCCCCATAAATAGATGTAAAATAGATTTTCATACCTTTTTTCAAGTCCTTTTTGGATGATATGAACCCCTTTTTCTGAGACTGAATTAAAAGTTCCGAAAATTCTAACCCCTTCAATCTCAATAGGCGGATCGATATGATAAGCCTCTCCTTCTAGATGCGAAAGCTCTTCACTGTTCTTTTCGCGAACCGCCGCGGCAAACCGTCCTTCGATGCTTAGTTCAACCGATTTTTTCTCGGCGATTGATTTTTTCAGAAGATAACGATCTAGCGTATTAGGAATTAATATTTCTTCATTCTCTTCAGGGCGTGTCAAGCTCACCTTGAGCGATTTTTGGTAATAGGTTTTGATCGGATTTGCAAGAGCACGTTGAATTTCGTCGAGGCGCAAAACCGATTCCTTTTCTCTATTAAAGGTAGAAAAAGAATGGGGAGATTTTAAGGAAGGAGCGCCTTCGTAAAGGCGAGAGCCGATAACATAAAGATCCTCTGCCTTAATCAACTCTTTCATATAAAGAAGAGGCCGGGCAAGCTCGCCTGAATAACTTATCCAAAAATAATCCTGGGCTTGAAACAAGGTTTCAAGCAGCAAGTAAAGGTCTAGCTCTCTTTTTGAAGCCAGTTTTTCTTCAGCATACTCTTGAGATTCATCCAACGGCTCCAAAAACTCATTTCGAGGATAGCTATCTGAATCCATCCCAAAAAGAATTACCGCTCTTGCGGGAACAAGGCGCATAGGATAGAGCGATGATATGCGTACAGAATTCAAGTTCAAAGCGATCGGCTCTTTCTGTAGAGCAGCAATTCCACTTCTTAGATGCTCAAGAAAAGTATAAAAAGAATACAGCTCTCTTGAATCGATTTGGATAATTTTTGCAATGACTTCTCTTGCGGAAGCGGAGTTCACCCACTCTAAAATAGCTCCAAAATGCTCCCCCCAGCTTTTCAAGGTCTTTTTTTCTTTTGTTTTTAAAAGCGAAGATAATTTTTGATAGAAGATAAGAAATTGTCTTAAAGGATCGATGTCGGAACTATCAACTTCACCTAATTTCAATTTTTGAATCAGTTCGTTTAGACAGGCCTCCCAGAAATTTTCTCTTTGAGGAAAGCGATTTGCAATTTTACGAAAGGCATCTAATTCAAAAAGACCGGCTTCTAAAGTCCATTCAAGCATATCCTTGATCTTGGCGCCCGCCTGAACGATGTCCCAAAAAGAGAGAAAGAGCTTGTCTTCCCCTTTTACATCCGCATCATCGCAAATGAAATAGGGAATATCTTCTTTAAAGGCGAGGGGCAAATACCCTTTTATTTTTTCGATCGACGGCGTGAGAATCAAAATATCTTTAGGGTTTAACCCTTTTTCTATAAGGGAGATTAATCTTTTTCGAAGCCCTTCAGCTTCATTCTTTAAATTTGCGTACTTGTAGAAAGCAATCGAGTTGTCATCTAATTTCCAGTCGTCTTTTTTGCCATAGAGAATTTCTGTCTTAAGCCGATCGAGCTTAGTTGATTCCCCGTCGTAAAGAAAAACATCGCTCTCTTCATCCCAGCCTTCAACAACCTTTAATGGAGCCATAAAAAGGCGCTTTTCGTGTTCATCCAAAAGGGTCATAGGCTTTCCAAGCTGACCCCATTCGGCGAGGAGGGGATGGATGGGCTCGAGCGTCTTCTCTAAATCTTCAAGAGGCCCCTCTTTAACGCCCTTTTTTTCATAACTTCTTAGAAGAGACGCTTGCTCTTTTTCAGATAGCTGATCTTCCCAGTAGTGCAAGCAGGGAGAAAACATCCAAATTTTTGAATGCTGAAAGGCCTTCTTTTCAACGGGGGTAAGATACGATATGCCGAAAAGATAGTAACAGGAGGGCTCTACCGCTTCCCACAAAGTTGGTCGTTTTTCGAAAATTTTATGGAAAAGTTTTGCCTGCCAACCCTTTTTCCAGTCCGTCTTCATGCGGGGGCAATTAGAACTATATTTTTGAAAAAGGCGGGCAAGGCGGCAAGCAAGGGCGTGGCGTCTCTTGTCTGATTTCAAAAATTCTTTAAGATCCGGAATGGCATCAAGCTCGGGCTCGATGGCGAAACAAAGGGAGAGATAGGAAGGGGTCGATTTTCCGATGGCAGTTTTATAAAGCGCCTCTTCAAGGAGCAATATCTCCACTCCAAATAGCACTCCCTTATCTTTTGCGAGACGATAGGTGAGCCATTCCCTTAGAGCGGAACTTGGGACGACGAGCGTTGCAGGCTCGAAGGGCTTAAAGGTAACGGCTTCAAGAAAATGCTCGTAAAGAACTTCAAGCCGATTGCTAGAGACAATCTCCATAAGTAGGCTATGTTGCCATAAAGGGCCAAATAATGCATACTTTTGCTAATGTTTAGAGCGCTATTAAAAAAAAGCGTTAACTGGTTGGTAATAAGAAAGTTCTCTTCCTATACCTACCTTAATTTAACCCAATTCATTGGGGCTTTGAATGATAACATTTATAAGCTCCTGATCGTTTACTTCCTCATTCAGACGGAAGGAAGCGAAAATTCGCACGTCATACTCGCGTTGACGGGGGCTACCTTTGTTTTACCTTTTATCCTGTTTTCAGCCTCCTCAGGAATTTTAGCTGACCGCTATAGCAAACGAAACATCATCATATTCACAAAAATTTTTGAGCTCGCGATCATGCTTGCCGGCATCGCAGCCTTTTACTTTGCCGCCAAGTGGGGCCTTTTTGCGATCCTGTTTTTGCTTGCTACCCATAGCGCTATATTCGCCCCTTCAAAATACGGCATTCTTCCCGAAATTGTTTCGTCCGACAAAATTACGCAGGCAAATGGGATTATGACCTCATTCACGTTCCTTGCGATTATATTGGGAACGTTTATCGCCTCGTTTATTTTGGATGTAACGGATCGCAATTTTATCGTGGCAGCGATAGTTTGCGCCTGCTTTTCAACCATTGGCTTTTTGGCAAGCTTGTGCATCGAATATACTGATCCTGCCGGATCGACTAAAAGATTTAACGTCTTATTCTTAAAGGAAATTTATTCCAGCTTAAAACTTGCGGCGCGCTATCCTTCGCTGCTAACTGCCGTGCTGGGATCTGCCTACTTTCTTTTTTTAGGGGCTTTTATCCAGTTAAATATTATTCCCTATGCGATTCATTCTCTTGATTTATCCGATGTGCAAGGGGGATACCTCTTTTTACTGACAGCGCTCGGAATAGGAACGGGCTCTATTCTTGCCGGTAAAATCTCGGGCAAAACGGTAGAGCTAGGACTTGTGCCAATAGCAGCTTTTGGAGTGACCCTTGCCTGCTATAGCCTCGACTTTTTCTCAGGAGATCTTGTAACCGTTATTCCTTGCGTTCTTTTACTTGGAATGTTCGGCGGAATGTATCAAATCCCTATGGATTCTTACGTCCAAATCGCGTCTCCGAAAGATACAAGAGGACAAATTGTCGCGGCAACCAACTTCATGAGCTTTATTGGCGTTTTACTCGCCTCCTGTTTGATCTATGTTAACCGCGAAGTTTTTGGTCTCTCCGCGCATCAAGGGTTCAGCTTAATGGGAACCATTACTTTGAGTGTGGGTGTCATCATTACCTATCAGTTTTTTGATTATATTACCCGTTTTGTCGCGATGATTCTTTCGCGCCTTCATTACTCTTTGACTTTTCACGGCTTGAAAAATATCCCAGAAGAGCCGGCTATTTATATTTGCTATCATCAATCCTGGAACGAAACTTTAATTCTTCTTGGATCTCAAAGACGGCGCATTCGCTTCTTTATTGAAAATGAAAAGGATCACTCGCGCTGGCTAAAAAGGCTCTACAAACTTTTTCGAGTCGTTCTTCTTCCTGCTCCTGAACATTTTATCAATCATCCGAACTTCTTTTCTGAAATTCAAAGCTCTCTTGATAAAGGCATATCGGTGTGTATTTTTGTCGATAATCCCGATTTAAAATTCGAGAAGAAAAGAATAGAAGAAAGCTATCCCTATCTTGTTCCTATTATCCCTGTCATCATTGAGCAAGGGGTAAAGAAAGAACACCCCTTCTTTGCACGCTTACTGAGGAAATTTCGCGTACCCGCAGCCATATCCTTCGGGTAATATGGAGCCGCCACCTCGTGTTGGTCTAAGCAATTTAGCAGTACCAACAGGGGCCGTTAATACCATTAACAAATTCCCTCAAGTAGACCCTCCTTTTTCAAAAGAACATTTATATAGCCGTCTAAATACGATTTTTGCCTCGCATTACACTAATCGATTTCCCTTTGATACGCCTGTTCCTGCTTTTAAGATAGATGCGATCGTCTCAAAAATTCTAAAAATCGGACCTTATCAAATGAATGGATATGGGATTTCCATAAGCACGGCGCAATATATGATGCAGTTTGAAGCCTCTTCCAATCTCACTTTAATTAAACCTGAAAAGGAGCTGCTTCCCTTCCCAAAAGAGGCGCTAGAACATATTTTAACCCTCCTTAAACTCTCTCGTTCAGGTATCGAGGTTATAGATGTAAAGGACAAACAATTCTTATCGTGGGGACTTTTAAGTCAATCTGATGAAACAAATTGGACGGTTGAATGTTATTCTCTGGAATTTTCAAAGGAAGGAAAGGCTTATCATTTCTACTTCGACAAAAAACTCCGTTTTTTCAAAAACGCGCTCACTGATGAAATCCATTTTAGAGAGCCCTTACTTAGTCCTTCAGCCAGCCTAGAGTGCCTTATAGAAGCATCAAGAAAGCTAGGTTTACTCCTTGTCGAGTTAAAAATTACAAAGGTTGTCCCTATTATTAATAATAACGACACTGGTTATCACGTTGAAATTAACAAGGGTCTCTTAAACCTATTCTATCAATGCTATCCAAACGATTAGCCTATTCTATTCTACCTTTTGACACCCATACTT
>CAZABG010000101.1:0-7618 GCA_964483465.1 uncultured bacterium | reverse complement strand
CTTAACAAGCTCCATTACCCCCAACCCAAACATCCAGAACCGTTTCTCCTGATTTTGAGGTAAGCGCGGCTCAAGTTTCTATTCAATCAGAAACGACTGCTCAGATTGCTGCTAACCTTTTATTAAGTGTGGTGGGAATGCCATCTACAGCATTGCCAATTGAGCCAATTGCAAAAGATTTGACGGAAGACATCCCTCAGAGTTTGATCGAAAGAGTCACTTCTCAAGAAAACATGGGTTTAGAAGAGGAATTGGAGGATTTTACAGAACCTGAGAGTCCAGCTGCTAGCGTTCTTTTGAAGAAAAAAGGTCCTGAATCTATCGGTAAGGGCTTTAGAATCATAAAGGGCAAATCTGAATTTAAAGGTCCTTATACCCTCAATGGTTATATTGAGAAAAACAAATTTGATGATAAAGATTCCATCGCTTTTTATGAGGGAAAAATTGTCAGCTTAGAGTCCGTTAAGCGCGTATCTTTAGATCCAGGTAAGGATTTATTAGCTATCCTTAGTTTTAACTTTAGAAGTAAAATAGTTAATCATTTAGCTAAAACCTTTAATCTGGACGCAAGAGCTGTATTTACGTTTGCCGATTATAAGCGGGTGATTATCACTCTGCTTGCTTCTCTTTACGATAGTGACTTTAGGATGCTATTTGATACTGTAAAAGGCACTGCCACAATCAATGAGCAAATCGGTTGTGCTAGTTTATTAACAGAAAATGAGAAAGCTTATCTTAGATCTTTCGATTCTTTTGATGATGTGGATCAAGAAGGTAGAAAACTTCTAATAGACACCTACTATCGTGTAGCTAATTTTGATTTAGACAAAATAGAGGCTACAACCCCTGAAATGGCGGCAGACTTAGACGTTGTTCAAGCCTATTACACCATACTACCTAAGCTCAGGAGAGAGCAGCAGGAAAAACTATCAAGAGCGGAATACTTAGCAAAAGTTTTAGCTTACTTAGAACTAAATGTGGGTCAAGTAGTCAAGGTTCCTCGTCGAGGCAGTTCAAATAAAGAAGATCTTTATATTGTAAGAGAACTTTTGCCTCATAAAGACCATAATGACGATACTCAGGCCGTTATTTGCCGTGTGTTGACGCCTTATGCTAAAAGCGCATCTGACGCGCTAGTCCTTGTAAGAGGGACACAGACAGGTAAACAAGTTGCCGCATGGAATAGTTTAATTAGAGATGCTGATTCGGAAGGCGTAGGGAAGCAGAGTTTTATTAGAGCCATGCCAATCATTTCAGAAATGATTGAAAAAACAGTCGCCACTTTGACCGGAGATAAAACAATAGAAGTGGAAGGTCATAGCTTAGCCGGAGTTGATGCTCAAAGAGTATTATATTTAATCATGCAAATGATTAACAAGGGGATCCTGAATTCAGTTAAAAAGCTTATACATTTTTCTCATAATCCTCCAGGCGTTGCTCAAGCGGATGCGATTGCGTTTGATGAAGAGTTGCAAAAGCTAGATAAATCTATCGATGTCGAGATGAATTTCATTGTGTTCACGGGAGATATAATCTCCTGGTTCGGTTCTATTTATAACGGCGCCATGAGTAAATTAGACAGAATTAAGGGAGAAATTTGGATTGCGCAAACAACAAGATGGTTGCTTGCTGCTCACACCTGTGTTTCAACTAGAAATGATTTAGAAGAAACGGATGCAAAAGAAATGATAGAAGGTAAAATTACCTATACTAAATTTGATATTCAATCTAATGAGGGCAAGAAATTTCTCTTAAAGGACTATGCAAAGAGATTGGCTGCTATTAATCAGTGGGTAAGACTTTTCAGAAAACAGCTTCATAAGCCCGCTTTCATTGCGATAAGATCGTTTGGAAGGTGGATGTTAACAGATAGGAAGATCGAAGATAGACCTAATTTGGCATAGATCCTGCATGTTACCCTTCAACCAGGAGGGTAATATGACTAAAGCCCAACTAATGAGAAAGATAGCCATATTAGAATCGGTAAACGATCAGCTTAAGACTGAAGTAGATAATATCGATAACCTTATGCGCCTCCTTGGCTTCTCTGAAGGCTTAGAGAGTGTAAAAAGAAGCGCAAAAGAAATCCTCGATAACGGCTTATTAGACGAAGAGTGATTTAAGTTGATCTTTTGTAGCCTTCCCATCAAACAGCTCGTCGAATAGGGCCTTTTTTTCCTCCTTGAGCTGTTCTATTTTTTCCTCTATCGATCCTTTTGATATATAGCGTCTTACAAAAACAGGCGCTTCTCTTCCCATTCGATGGGCGCGGGATATCGCTTGCTCTTCCACTTTATCGTTCCACCAGGGGTCTATCATCATAACCGTGTCAGCCCGCGTCAGGTTTAAGCCTATGCCTCCTGCCTTTAAAGACATGAGCAAGAGAGGGTTTTCTCCCTTTTGGAAGGCGTCTACAATCTCTTCACGGTTTCTTGTCTCTCCGTCAAAATAAAGGGCGTCAGGGAAACGCTTGCGAATAAGTTTCAAATAGGACGTAAATTGGCTGAAAACAAGCACATTTTGCCCCTCTGAGATAAGCGTTTCAATATCCTTTAAGATCAGATCGGTTTTTCCGCTTTCGTCAATGGATAGACCAGCAAGAAGAGGGTGGCAAGCAGTCTGCCTTAAGCGCAGGATCAGTTCCAAAATATGAATCGGGTTATTAAGCTCTTCAATCTGCGCGCCATCGAGAACTTCTTGATAAGCTATCGCTTGCGCTTCCGTCATTTCGACAATTAAAGTTTCATCAACTCTTTCAGGCAGCTCTTTTAACACCTCTTTTTTCGTGCGTCTCAAGGTAAAAGGAGCGATTTTTTTTCTGACGGTGGCGACTGAGTCGGCATTATCGATCAAATCGGGCATCAGAAATTGAAAGTGTGCTTTTAATTCATCTAAACGGTTTTCGACAGGCGTTCCTGTGATCGCGAGCTTAAATTGTGAGCCGAGCGACGATACGGCTTGATAGGTATCGCTCGCCCGGTTTTTTACAAGCTGCGCTTCATCAAGCACGATCGTATCAAAGGCGATCTTCTGAAAATGGGGTAAATCGTTTCTAATAAGGCCGTAGGTGGTAAGGATAATTCCGCTCTTAAAGTTCGAATCTCTATCAGAGCCATGATAAAGCGATACTTTCATGCCGGGGCAAAATCTTGCGATCTCCCTTTGCCAATTAAAAAGAAGCGAGGTCGGAACAATTATCAATACGGGGCCCTGCATACGTGTCAAAAATGACAGAGTTTGAACCGTTTTTCCAAGCCCCATGTCATCGGCTAATAGAGCCCCTGAAAAGCCGCTATCATAAAGAAAATTAAGCCAGCGAACCCCTTGCTCCTGATAAGGGCGTAAATCGGCATTTATTTTTCCGGGTTCGGTTTTTGGGGGCTCGAATTTATCTAGAACAAGTCCCGCGTATTTTTTGGGAAGCAGCCATTTTTTATCATGATATCGGCCTTCTTTAAGAAGAGGCGCGAGTTTGAAATGGTCAGGAAGAAGCCCCACCTTATTTTGCGGCAGCGCAAGAGAGGGGCTTAATTCAATCGACTCTTTGCCAAAGTTAAGCGTAGCGGTCACTTCTAAGTCTTTTTTAAAATCATAATGAACTTCATGCGACGTTAGAGGGACGACTTTTTGTCCGGTTTTATTAAGAATATCCCATTCTCTCGCATTTAGTTTTTCAGATGCTTTGAAAACTTCATTTTTGGGGCAGTAGTACATAGCGCCTTGTTTGCGATAGCCGGAATCTAATAGTTCCTTTTCTAAAGAAGGCGTCAGTAATTTAACCGTCATGCCATAAGGATCGATCCATTCGATTTGCCCTTTTTCTTTCGGGATCTCGCCAAGGACAATAACTTCGTATTCCTCCATTAACTCTTTCAATTTTGAAATGTCGATTTTTTTAGGAAGCGTTTTAAGTAGGGAGTAGGGGATAAACGTGTCTAAAAAATAAAGCGAGATGCCTTTGATGATTCCGACCGGAGGGCCTGGGAATAAATAATCCACTTTATCGCATTCGATTTCTTTGCCGTTAACGGTAAAAAGGGCCGATAAGGTGATTTCTCTATCGATTTCCACTACTAAAACGGCTTTATGCTGACCAAAAATGTCGGCAACGATCCGTTTTCCATTAAAGGTAAGAGACGCGAATTGCTTTTTTGCCTCTTCAGGGGTAATATTGAACATCCGTATAGATTATGACAAAATTGAAAGTGTGGCAAGAAGAGGAATGGGAAAGCGGCGTTCAAGCAGCTGAAAAAATCGCTCCTATCAAGAAATTGGGTAAACTTCCCAATATGGTCGGGATTACCCCCGACACAGCCCGTTTTTTGACGCTGAAAAGCCTTTATTGGATGGTAAAAAAAGATAAAGGATTTAAAATTTTAAAAAGTGTTTTAAAGAAGCCTTTTACTCATGCTTTACGCTATTTCAAATCCTTATTATATCCTTTAAAACGAGAAGGCGATTTTTTCTTTTATGGGATTAAATCGTTTGATGAGTTTGATCGCCTTCTTGAAAAAAAGCCTTTACTCGTTGTAGGTTTCTCCTATTGCCATAAACCGTTTGAATGTCCGTCAGGCCGTTTTACGGATAAGTGCATTCATGACGCTGAGAATCCCGTCTGTCGCCAGTGTTTTATAGGAAAAGCGGTAAACATGCTGCCTGAAAAGGATACGGTCCCCGTTTTTATTCCGACAGTTCACTATATTGGTGAAAAAATGTTTGAATTGATCGAAAAACACCCCGATAAACAGATCGCGTTTATAATTACCGCCTGCGAAATGACCTTGACCATGTTCGCCGACTGGGGCAATTTAGCCGGCATTAAGGGGATAGGGGTGAGGCTTGACGGCCGAATTTGCAATACCATGAAAGCTTTTGAACTTTCAGAAGAGGGAATTAAGCCGGGACTCACTGTTGTACTTGAACCGACGAAAGACAAAATCATTCAGCTTATAAAACAATGGCGCCGTTTGGTAGAATAGCGAAATAATGGACTTCGCCCTTTCAAAAAAATCCATATGGAGTTATGCCCTTACAAGGCTGCTTGACGTGCCTTTTTGGGCTCTGCACGCATTAATTCCTGTCATTCTTTATAAGGATTTGGGAGCGACTCCCTTTCAAATTGCGTGCCTTGTAACTTTAAAGCCGCTCCTTTCGCTCGTTTCGATGTATTGGGGCGCCCAAGTGGGCGGAAGGCCTGATAGGCTCGTTAAAAATATCAGGCTCGCAAGAGCGCTTGCTTATTTACCTTTCTTTCTTTTTCCTTTTGTTACGACTCCCTGGTTTTTTATTGTGGCCTATGCGGGCTACATGATGCTGCAGCTCGGCACTGTTCCTGCCTGGATGGAAATTCTGAACCGAAATGTCGCAAAACCCAAAAGAGAAAGGATATTTTCTTTCATTCAAGCCTTTTGTTACATGGGCGGAGGCTTTCTGCCGTTTATTATCGGCGGCTTGATGGATCATTATCATGAAGCCTGGCGCTGGCTGTTTCCTATAGCGGCGCTCATCGGAATCAGTTCGGATTTAATCTATAAATCGATTCCCGTGCCGATTGCCGAAAATATCCCTGCAAAAGGTATTGCTCATACCATAAAAAAACCTTGGAAAGATAGTTTCAAGCTTTTGAAAGAGCGCACCGATTTCACCAAGTATCAGTTTGGATTTATGTTTGTAGGAGCGGGGCTAATGATGATCCAGCCGGCGCTTCCCATCTTTTTTACCGATATTTTGAAGCTTTCATATACCGAATTGTCGGTCGCTATCACTTTATGTAAAGGGCTTGGGTTTGCGCTTGCTTCCCCTTGGTTCGGGGCAAGGCTTAATAAATCGGACATTTTCTTTTTTTCCGGGGTCATCGCGGTTTTTGCCGGATTATTTCCCCTTTTATTGCTTTCATCAGAAATTCATTTGGTATGGCTCTATATCGCCTACTTTTTTTATGGAATTGCGCAAGCGGGCCAAGAGCTTACGTGGAACATGTCAGGCCCTCTCTTTGCCGGATCGGAAGATAGCGCGCCCTACACGAATATTAACTTGATGGCTATCGGTTTAAGGGGTGCAATCATTCCCTTTATCGGATCCGCTCTCTTGGCTTTTTCATCCGCCTCTATGCCGTTAATTATTGGCGCATCCATTTGCCTTATCGGCGGACTTCGCCTTTATACTTATCGAAAAACCCCTTTAACCACCTGATTAATCATGCTATTCCATCGCATTCAGCAAAGAGAACTTGCCATTTATACCTACATTATCGGCGACGAACATTCGATGACTTGTACGGTTGTCGATCCGACGCTTGATATCGATCCTATTTTGAGAGCAGTCGAGCATAAAGGGTATAAGATCGAGGCGATCCTTGAGACGCATGTTCATTTGGACTATATTTCAGGGGCAAAAAAACTTAAAACAGCTCTAAATAATAAACCTGTCATATATGCATCGATATGCGGGGGTCCTGAGTGGAAAGTGGCCTATGCCGATAAGGAATTAAAAAATGGCGATTCCGTTTCGGTGGGAAATTTCCGTTTCGAGGCTTTGCATACGCCGGGACCTACGCCTGAACACCTCGTATTTAAAGTTTTTCACGATGAAAATCTTATCGGCCTTCTTACGGGGGATTTAGTTCTAAATGGGGGCGTTGGGCGTCCTGATTTGATGAAAGGTGAAAGCGAAACGCTTGCGCATGAACTTTATCATTCTCTTTTCCATATCTTAAAACCTCTTCCCGATGAGCTTCCGATATTTCCAAACCATGGAGCCGCAACTTTGCTTGGGAAAGTTTCCAAATTGGTGCAAGAATCCAGTTTAGGAGATGAGCGTTATGATTTATTCAATGACACATCCGAGCAGCAATGGGTAGAAGAGATATTAAGCCATCTTCCCGCAACGCCTATTGCCTTTGATCGAATCAAGAACATAAATCTTACAGGCGAAATGCCGAAGCTATCGGAAAAGCCTTTTGTTATCGACACGCGCGATCCTGTTTCTTTTGCGGCAGGCCATAATAAAGGGGCAGTCAATATTCCGTGGTGTCCTTCATTTCTGATTTGGACACTGATGATGGCGCCTTACGCTCCACTGCGTATCATCCCGCCCGTTAAAGCGCCGTTCGATTTCGTAAAACAGATTCTTTCGATAGTAGGGTTTAATGACGTTATTCCGATCGATTTAAAACAGGAAGAGACCCTTGATTTTTTAGAAGAGCCGCAAAACTATCAGCTTATCGATGTGAGAACGCCTTTTGAAGTTAGTGAAGAGCCTTATCCTGATACGATCATCATGGAGCTCGGCGAGCTTCCTGAAAAAGCGAAAAGTTTAAATCCAGAACAGCCGTTTATGCCGGTGTGCGTAGCAGGAGTGAGAGCTATGATTGCCGCGTCCTACCTAAAATCAATCGGATTTAAAAAAATCGCCGCCAAAAAGTAGAAGGGAAGGCGGAAGGAAGGATGAAGGCGGAAGGCAGAATAGCCACAATTTAGTGCCGCTTTCAGCGGATAAATAGGCTGCCTACGGCAGACGGGGCGCCTTTGGCGCATATTACAAGCGCGCTTTTAGCGCGCCCATTCTGTCGCTATTCTGCCTGCTATGTGGATTGTCAAGTATAACTTTAACTCATCTG
>CAZABG010000100.1:0-7772 GCA_964483465.1 uncultured bacterium | reverse complement strand
CCAAATTCAGCATAGGCTCGCCGAAAAATGCTTCTCCACCTTGTTCAGCGATCGCTAATAAAGCACGTTGAATAGCGAGTCTGCGGACTACATTTAAATTAGATTAAGGGATGGATGGTGCCGCCGGATAAGCTGTATTGGCGGGCGCAGAGCTTTGCAAAGTTTAAATCATGCGTAACAATGACGCACGCTTTATTCGATTCCTTTGCAAAGTCAAGGAGAAGCTGATGGATCGATTCGGCGGTCGTGCGGTCTAGATTGCCGGACGGCTCGTCGGCAAGAATGATATCCGGATCGTTAAGGAAAGCGCGCGCGATTGCGACCCTTTGCTTTTCTCCGCCGGATAGGTGCTTTGCTAAATGAAATTGATGGGAAAGTAGTCCCACTTTTTCTAATAGTTCCTGTGCTCTTTTGAAGGCAGGGCTTTTTTGGTGAGTCGGCTTTCTTGCGATGTACGCAGGCATCAAAACGTTGTCGATTACCGTATAATCTTCAAGCAGGTGAAACTGCTGGAAGATAAAACCGATATGCTTATTTCTTTTTTCATGATCTTCGTAAGAAGCCTTTTCTCCAAGAAGCGATATTTCACCGGTTGTCGGCGTATCAAGAATGCCAAGCAGGTGTAGAAGCGTACTTTTACCTTCTCCCGATCTTCCAACAATGGCGAGCGTATCTTCCGGATAGACATCAAGATCGATATTAGAGAAAAGCTCGACCGGTTTTGCCGATGTGTAGCTTTTAGAGAGTTTGCGGCATGAGAGGATCGGTTTCATGAACGAAGGATCTCCGCCGGTTTAAGTTTGCTCGCTTTATAAGCAGGAATTAGGCCCGATACCGTAGAAATAAGAATGGTTGCGATAATGACAAAACGAAGCGCTTCTCCTGATACTTCGGATGGTATCTCATTGCCGAAATATAGGGGATTAAACGCTTGGTAGCCTTGCAGATGGCTGATTAAACTAATCAACGAGTCAATATTGTGAAGTGTAAGAATCGCAGCCGATATTCCGATGAGGCTTCCGATAAGTCCCATGATGACTCCGCAAAGGCCGAATATGGTCGAGATAGAGAGTGAGGATGCCCCCATAGATCGAAGGATGCCGATTTCGGTTCTCTTGTCGTTTACAAGGATAATCAACATGGAAATGATATTAGAGCAGGCGACAATAATGATAACCGTCGCGATGAGCGAGAAGATATTCTTTTCGCTGTGAAGCTGTTGAATCAGGTCTTTCGTAAAATCAAATTCCTTATACGATTCGACTTTAAAATAGGGGCTGAGACCGAGAGCCTTTAAAGAAGCTTCAATCTGATTCTTATAGAGATCCACTTTTGAAAGGTCGTTAAAATTGATATGAAATCCTTCGGTCCCTTCAGCTTCTTCTTGATGCTGTCCTGCGCGTATCACTTTGATGATATCGCGATTAACGAGGATAAGTTTTCCGCCGACCGGAATAATGCCTGGATCATAAAATCCCTGAACAACAATGGGCAGCCGTTGTTCTTGAATCGAGCTTGCGCTTGGCGCATAGAAGGAAAGAACTCCTTTATCGCCGATTTTAACGCCTGCATCTCTAAAGCCTTTAGGGGCTAAAATGCCTTTGTCTGAGAGTTTGGATACCTTATCGATCAGCACTTTCTGAAGAGCTTCATTTTCCGGATCAAAATTTGCGATATAAATCGATTGAGACAAGGCAGATTGCATCTCGCCCCGAATAAGGGTGAGTTTTAGGTTTGCCGCGGTGAGTTCAAAATCGGATAGGGTAAGGCCCGGGATTGATTCTATTGCTTTTTTAGCTTCTTTAGCTAAGTCAATCTTCAGATTTGAGGGGAAATCCTGGGGAAGGGCTTCATCTTTATCCGGATTATAGGGGTCAAGCGTAGTGCTAGAAAGTTTATCGCTTAAACTTTTTGTTTGATAGTCCGACTCTCCCGAATAGCTATCGATTCGGTGATAATAGCTGCTGTAATAATCGTGAGTCGGGGTAACACGGATGGGGGAAGTCAGGGCGACCATTTTGTTCACCCATATCTTCTCAAGTCCGTTTGTTACCGAAAAGAAAACCAGTATCAGCCATACCACTAGCGAGATAACCAGGGTAGAGATGATACTGATGATTGAAACCGAAAGCTGCTTTCTTTTAGGTAATAAATACTTTAAAGCAACCTTCAGTTCGTACATTATTTCGTTTCTTTAAACTCTACGTGCTTGCGTTGCTTAGGGCAGTATTTTTTTAAAGTAATACGGTCCGGGGTATTGCTCTTATTCTTCTCGGAATAGACGTAGGTCCCTGCTTCCGATTTCAATTTGATGTTTTCACGTTTGCTGGCCATGATAGTTCTCCAAAATAATACAATATGATAACGGATCGTCCTTATTCCTAGCAACCTGAGAATGGATGTAAAGCAAAATTTTGACTATTTAGAATAATAGTCGAAATTGTTATTATTCTATTATGCTTCTTGATTTCAGCATAATTATAAACCCGTTTGATCATATTTATTGGTTAATTAATCAGCCGCCAATAAAAGAAGCTATAAAAGAAATGTTTGGCTGGATCACCTTTCTTTTTGGAGTTCGAGAAGTCCTCTTGTTTACTCAAAATGGATTCAAAAACACTTCAAATTTAGTTCTTATCTCTAAATTTTCTCTCCTCCTAAGCGCATCTGTCACTCGACCCGGAATTTTCATTATCTCTCATTTTACCTATATCTTTTTTGAAACAGAGCAAATCGAGGCTTTATTTGGTCCCTACACGATTTTTATGTCTAATCCCTGGCATCCGAGACACATCATTAGTTTCATCGCCCTTTTGATGGCTCTTCCATTAGCCATACAAACTATCTGTGATATATTAAAAGCTAACAATCGAGAAGTGGAAAACGAAGGGTGGAATAAATCACTGCGTATTATGACGCTTTTCAACACCATCGCAAGCCGTCCCATTCTTCACATCGGCAACCGCTTAAGTTGGTATTTGATAAAAGGATGATTTAGCTTTTCAATAGACTTCTTTCGAAATTCCATTAGGTCGCTAAAATTGCTCTTTTTGGCAGCTTTATCGGAAAATTTTTCGACCATATGTCCGCATATGCTCTCAAAATTTTGCAACAAATCTGCACAAAAATTCCATTTTTATCAACCAAAGCGAATTTTGAAAGAAGTCTATTCTTTTTGATAGTGTTGACAAGTAGCGAGGAACATTAAAGACGCTGCTGCAAAGCAGTTATTTTTCTCCCATGTAGGAGTAATCCAAGATTTTGCATCGGGAATGCAATTTGTGTTTTCATTTAGAGGGAATTTCAATAGCGTCAAAACATCTTGAGGGACGCTCAACAATAATTCGCTAATCTCTTTGTTTGTATGAAGGGTGCTATTCGCATTTAAGTTATCAAACTTAACAAACCCCTCTTTCGTGTAAACATAGGCGACAGCATGGCCGCCTTCTTGAAACGTAAAGCCTGCAACCCAAGCGGAAATTTTTGTTCGTCCTTGATTCTCATAGGTGTGATTGATTATACGTCCCTCTTTCAATTCATATATATCGCTTGTGCTTGGATAAGGACCAAATAAAGGTTCCCTAAATTCACCTACAAAAGGCTCAACTATGCCGCCTTTTTCTTGGCCTGTATTTTTTGTAAAATTGGAAGAACGGTTGATAAAGTATTCCCTGATTTCCCTTACGGCGAGCTTTAGCTCTTCTCGTGTTATTTGTCCTGATCGAATTTGATTTAGAAGGGATTTTAAGTAATTTAAGCGATCATCAAAGTTATCAAGCTTTCTCAAGAAGGCAATGAATTCTCTTTTGTTTTTCTTATTGATTTGAGCTCTTAGTTCAAGCTTGTCTGACTCGCTTAGAGATTTTTCGACGGTTTCGATAAAGGTAAGATCGTTTTGCTCAACGCCCGCAGCAAGGTCCCACAAAGCTTTTGGGAAGCGCGATTCATGAAACGGTTTTTTTTCCAAAACGGCTTCTTTAGAAGTTCTGTCTACTTTTTTTGCGGTCTCGATGGGGGTTTCGGTCTGTTTTTGATCTAAAACGGCTTTTTTAAAAGTTTTATCTACTTTTTCTGCGGTTTCTGTAGGGGTTTCAATTGGCGCTGCTTTTCTATTACCCCAGCATGAAGTTAGGGTTTCCAATAAGCTTTTAAATAGAGCTGTAAGCCGGTTTAAAGAGGGTTCAAAGGAGTTAAATAAACTATTAATCGGATTTAGAATGACTAGCATAGATCTATTATATAATTAAATTATTAAGATTACGTTAAGATTATTGCCTCTGTAGTTAAATTATGATATGCTTTAAAGCCAATGACAACAACAATTAAAAATTTATACAAAACACCCGATTTATACGGGGATTTCTTAACTCAGCCATTGAAGGCTTATAACGGCTATTTTTCCGAAAAAGGTACAGGCTGGAAAAAGGTTGCTTTAACGATCGTTCATATTGCGACCGGCATTTTTGCATACCCGCTATTCGGAGCCTTAGCTTTAATCGGTCTTGGTGTCAAATTATGCGGCGTTCCTTCATTAATTGCCCATAACGAACAAGAAAAAATTTCTGTAAAATCCGTATATGTCGGAGTTAAGAATTCAAATGGCTTTGCTTGCGAGTCCTTATCTTCCCTATTATTTACATCCTTTATTGTAGAGGAGTTTATTCATCTACGTAAAGCGACTTGCGATTCAGACTATCAAGCTGTGCTCAAAGCAATAGACAAACTTACTTATCAATTTAGAAAAATTTATATTGATTCATATGGCACAGTGCAAGGCGAATCGGGAGCCATTATAGTTGATCTAAAAGTTATAAAGGAAAATTCATGACATCATTTACTAATACCGTATCGAGCTATGCATCGTCTGTTCAAAGATTTGGTGCAAGCTACGTTGATAATATCCCTAAAAATTCAGCAAAACAGGTCGTAAAAAGCTTTGCAGTGATGTTTGTTGTGGATACGCTATTAACCGCAAATCCAATCCATGGTCTTGTTTTTGGAGCGCTCTCTGCGACAGCTACCCTTCTTCACGCTGCCGTATCGCCAGTCTTTAAAGCCATCCTGAATGATCCGCGCGAGCTTAAATTCCGCGAAGAGTTTATACGCGGCGGCATTGCCATTATCGGCACAGGCGTTGTGGCTCTTTTAATTGGAAATCCTGTCGTTATTTCACTCGTTTTCTTGAACGCGATTTTCTACGGTATCCGCTTAGCCATTGGCGATGACTCGTTATTTGATGTAAATAAAACGAACGTTATGGTCTTCTTGCCGCACTTCAATATCGATATCATCTAAATTCATAGGATCATCTTAATTTTAATTAAGGTGATCCTTTTTATTCTTTTATCAACACTGAAAGCGCTTGTTCTATACAGGTTTTTTGATTCAAGCCGGAAGGAAAGCTATTCATTGAGGGAGGCTCATAGGCTTTACCTCTACTAAATAGATAGGTTAAGCAGTAATGGGCGTCAGCTACGCTCTCTATGCTTTTACCGCTATGATTTTTTATATACGTTTCGATTTCCTGAATCTTTAGTTCAAAATCTTCAGGGCTTAAGTTGCCGTTTTGTTTATCAAGGAATAATTTTTTGATATAAACTCGATTGTAGGCAGTTTGAGGCTCGAGGCTAAGTAAATAGTACCTTAACTCGTCTTTTGCCTCGTTACTTAAATCGGCATTAAACTTCTCGACAAGTTTTAAAAATTTCTCTTTTTCATCCTCTCTTAATATAGCCATTGTATTTTCGCACAAATCTCGCGAAATAGGAGAGGGGGTTTTATCAAGGCAGCCCCATAGTTCAGGCAGAAAGCGGGAATCCTGTTGATTTACGACTGTATCTAAGCCTTGTTTCTTGTAGAAATGATGCAGTGAGGCGAGTAGAAGCGTTGAGGCTAAAAAGCAATTGTTTCTTTCCCACTTAGGCACATTCCATTTTAAAGGTGCTGGGAATTCTTCAGGATTATCAGGCAAAAGGTGCAATTGTCCAATGTTACTTCTAAAAGGCTCTTCTAATAATTCATCTGCTTTAATCTTTCTATAGCTGCCAAGTTTTGCAAGATCGCCGCGTGCCAAGTTTTTCATGTCGTGGAAAATAGAAGGCAGACGATAATCGAGTTTTTGGTT
This sequence comes from uncultured bacterium, assembly GCA_964483465.1. Taxonomy (GTDB): domain Bacteria; phylum Chlamydiota; class Chlamydiia; order Chlamydiales; family Parachlamydiaceae; genus CAZABG01. Next base: position 1,648 of record CAZABG010000100.1, on the reverse strand, counting down.
ATCTAGGCATACATAGTGGTTTCCATCAAAGACGTAACAAGAAGAGTGATTTCTATAATTTAAAGTGAATCCCGCGACTAAAATAGGGTTCTCGATGCCATTAAAAGATCTTTTAACCATTAAACGATTGTCTTTTACACAGAATTGAATGGGGAATTTTACAATAGGTGTTTTGTAATCAGGATCGATGATTCGCATTAAAGGATAATATACTTCATGAGTATTGCCAAAAGAATCGATGTTTTGTCCGAGCCCCATGTAGCCAAAAGCAACTAAATGCTCACGTATCAATCGAACATTTTCATGAATTTGTGAGGCATATTTACCTTCAATAATATCTTCTACGGTTTTTTTTAGATAATCTTTGAAGGAATCGATTGCTTCTTTTTCTACTTTTGTCATATAGGCTAGTAGCATATCCTTCTTAAGAACCGATTTATCTGCTTTGCATTCTTCGAATAGTTTTCTGAATTCCTTTGCCTGCTCTTCTGAAAGCTGTCCTAAGTTCTTTTCAAGGGCGTCATTATCAAATTGACTCTTGTCGCGGGCAATCGACCACATTTCTTGCGAAAATCGTGAATTTACAAAACTATATACTTTTAATTCTTTACGTAGAGTATCGAGAATATTTGAGGTTTCTTCTGTTCTATGGGATCGTGCAATTAATTGTTTAAAGACATGCTGTACTTTTAGGATTAGTCTCGCCGCCCTCTTTAACATAAGCATTAAATTTATTTACTAAGACGGTATCATCAATCCATTCGCAATGAGAAACCTAATGAACGATACGGCGAAATAACAATGTGATTTCCCGCAGCCCGTAAAAGGTATCCTTAGGAGATAATAGGTCTTCAAATTGATTTGGACTCAATCCTGTAATTGTCATTAGCTTGTTAAATTTGATCCAATATAAGGTATTAAAGCGTATTTAAGGCTCAGCTTATAGAGAACAGCCATCACTTTATGAGATATGCTTGCGTCGTTATACCAATTATGAATATTGGGAAGAGCTTTATCTAAATTTATAGATTTTGAAACAGGAAGATATTCATCTTTCATATGATCAAAACCAAATTTTTTCATTTGTTCAAGAAGTTCTTCACCGGTTATGCTAGTTTTTTCATTTGTAGCATGGTTAATGCCTTGATAGGCGGTTCCATCAAATACGTAGGAGATCGTTTCTTCTTTGTTAGTTATAAAAATGCCGGGAAGCCAATAAGCACCTGTATCCTCCGAGGCATATAGAATTCCTTCTTCTATATGAATATTTTCATATTTAACTCGCGGACGATTTTCAACTGTCGGAGGCGCGTTTAATATTAGTGGATCAGAACCTAGCATATCAAAATAGATGTCGTTTAAATCAGCATCTTCTAAATCCCAAGCTCTATCCTCCAGAAATTTTTGGTATAGAGTTAAGGCATAATTTAATTCAGTTTTATTTGGATATGGAATTCCATAAGCTATCTTGTTAACAAGATAACGCATATTCTTTCTGTTAACAGCATCAAGATGCGTCATATACATTCCGGAACCAAATCCATTTAACCCTTTTCTTAATTTGGTAATTTCTTCTTCTGATAATTTATCTCTATTTTCTTCCAAAACCTTTTCATTTTCTTCTGGGTTTCTTGAGGAGGTATATGCT
>CAZABG010000099.1:0-7865 GCA_964483465.1 uncultured bacterium | reverse complement strand
CCTTTCATGCTTTCTAAAGCGTCGACAACTTTTGCGACTCTTATTTGGTCTAAAGGATCTTTAAACCGTGTTAATAACTTTCTGGCTTCTGCTGAACTGTAGTTATCGCCTAAAAGGTCCATGAGCCTTTGATTTAGATTTGCATAAGGGAGTTCATTTGAGGGTTCCCTAATAAATAGGATTTTAGCGTAAATGCCTCCTTTCAAGACATCGCTGCCGTCAGGAACTTTGATTCCATAGTATGCATCTAATAATTGCTGATCGGATATCTCTTCGCCATGATTACGTTTATTCACAAGTTCTAGGAAATCGGTTAATTTGCTTTTATCTTCTGCGGCAGCTGAGATATTTTTGACCTTTTCAAAATCTTCGATCGTCATGTCCTTGCCAAGGATTTCATATAGACGAGAAGCAAGGACGTTTTCTTCTTTGGCGGCGCTTTCTTTTTGCGCGAATTTCTCTTGGAAGAATTTAGCGATGAGAGCGCCGCCTCCTGATAAAGCGGCGACAGAACCTAACGCGATGAAAACGGGTAAAGCGGCACCCCCAGTAAAAAATACGGCCGCAGCAACGAGCGCTACGGTAAAAGCGACGGCAGCGACGGCGGCAGAAGCGTAGGCGATCTTAGTAAAAGTATGACCCCATTTTTGAGCAGAGATTTGCTCCTGGTGGGGAAGTTTTCCCGCTTCAATTGAAAGGCTTGGTTGAATGGGTGATGCATCACTAGTCATATTTTGACCTCTATAATTTAATTATATTCCTTGTTGGTTATTAATAGATGCTTATTAACAAGATCTTTATATTAATCTTTTATTAACTTTTACAATTCCTTAATCCTCTTGCAGGGGATATCATTTAAGGGTAAGATTTTGCCTATGAAATTAACTTCCATTAAGGCGTTTGAGAAGCATATCGAAGGGGCGGAAAAAACCCGTTTTTCCTCTCTATACCTAATTGTATCAGAGGAGGGCCGTGAGAATCGGACTGCCGTCGATATGCTGGTCGAAAAAATTTCAAAGAAAGAAAATATCGGCCCTCTCGGCGTTAAAAGAATAGGCGAGGGCGAACTTTCGCAAGAGATTAATACGCCAACTTTCTTTTCCGATAAGCAAATACTCCTAAGCGAAGTGGACCAGCTTAATGCAGAAGATGAAGTGGCAGCCCTTAAAGGATCCGATAAAGCATTTATCGTTTTAAGCGGGGCGTCCTCCGCCAAAGCTTTTTTTCGCAAAGTGGAGAAAGAGGGGGTGGTTCTTGACCTTGCCGCGGAGAAGAGCTGGCAAAAAGAAAAAGGCGCCGAAGAATGGGTGCATCTCTATTTAAGCAAAGTTAATAAAAAGATTGAGCGCGATGCGGCTATTCGTCTTGTAAAAGAGACCAGAGGCGACACGGAATTATTAAAACAAGAACTGGATAAGCTTCTTCTTTTTGTCGATGCAAGAAACCCAATCACTCTCAAAGACGTTTTACTTGTGGTGCCTCGCGGCGCTGAATCCAACACGTACGAACTTGGCGATGCTCTTTTTAAAAAAGAACGGGCTCTTGCGATAAAGCAAATGCGAAATCTGCTCGATCAAGGCGTTGCTTACTTTGCTATCCTGAAATCGGTGCGAAGCCAGATCGAAACCGATTTAAAGGCGGCTTCAATCCTCCGAAACGGCGGCTCTAAAGAGGCTGTTTCCGCTGCTATCCCTTTCCTTAAAGGCTATGTTCTAGACAAGCATCTTGAAAATATTCGTTTAATGGGTTTTGAACGGCTTAAAAAGGCGCTTGTTCATGTAGATGACTATGAACTTAAAGGAAAAGAAGGATCACCCGATTATGAACTTCTTTCAGATCTATTTGTAGCAAGGTTTCCGTGACGCTCATTCTTCTTCCCAACCTCATCGCTGATAACACCGAGTCTTCTGCATTCCCGCCTATCCTTTTTGAGAAAATGAAGACGCTCACCCATCTCATCGCGGAAAGTGAAAAAGAGGGGAGGCGCTATTTAAAACGCTTTTCTCTCACGCTTCCTATTCTCCTTCTAAATGAGCACACAAAAGATCTCTCAGAACTTACCGACCCGCTTAAAAAAGGGGCTCACATCGGACTCATCAGCGATGCGGGCCTCCCTTGCCTTGCCGATCCTGGCTATCAGCTTGTTGCATGGGCGCGCAAAAACCATATTCCCGTCGAAGCACTGATAGGACCTTCCTCCATCCTTCTTGCCATCATGCTTTCAGGTCTTCCCTCGCAACGATTCACGTTTCATGGATACCTGCCATACCAACTCGATAAATCATTCAAACTTGAAAAGCAAACGCTGCATCTTTTTATCGAAGCGCCTTATCGCAACCGCAAAACTCTTGAAAAATTGCTCGCGCTTCTTCCGAAAGAATCGTACCTCGGAATTGCCTGCGACCTGATGTCGCAAAATCAGTTGGTGGATGTAAGGCGTGTATCTGAGTGGAAATCTATACCCGAAATCGATAAGCGCCCCGCCATCTTCATGATTTACTAGCTGTTTTTTCTCATGCTTTTTTTCAACAGTGAGACCAGTGAGAAGCAACATGAGATCAATGAGAGGTTCATTTTTCTCATGAAAGCACATTCATTTACTCTCTCATAAATCTCATGTTGCTTCTCCTAAGTAACAAATCCGTACATATACAATTTGTTTCTTAGGAGCAGATAGGGGATCCTACGAGTTTTTCGGGAGCAACAAGGCCGGCGATTAATTGTGACAGTCAGTAATTGCAATTATCGTTCTTTATTTTTCATTTCCTAGATTTTTATAAATTATTATAAATTTACTATTAATTTTTTGATATTAACAAGTGTTTATTAAAATTAATTATTATAATTAATTTTATAGTTATGAGGAGGTGTTATATGGATCCCATTAGAGCGGGAGGTAGTCAGCCTACGGAAGCGGGCAAAAATACAGAAAATCATGAAGAGAGTTTGAACAAGGGGCAAGACCTGCTTAAACTAGGGACTTCCGCGCACAGGGAGGGTCAGGATGTAAAATCCTTGGGGTTTACACACAAAGTTAAAGAGCTTGCGAAAAATGCAAAAAATAGTATTTCAGAATTCAAAGATTCCGCTTTGACATCAGTAACAAAAAACGCGAAAGGAGTAGGAGTCGCAATCAAGGAACATGCTATGATAGCTAAAGAAAAAGCCAGTTCCTTAGGCAACAGTATTCTTGGGAAAATAAAAGGCGATACTTCCGATTCTTATGAACTTGATTTAACACAAGATGTTAAAATTTCTGATAAAAATGTTGAGGAAAATACGCCTCCCTACACTAGTTCTCGCATTCCCACACCAATTTCTAGTAAGGTGATCGCTTCAGCTTTAGAAGATATGAACGCAATTCGAAAGTATTATGAAAATAAACCAAGTGGTGAGACACAAGATTTTTTAAATTGTATTGATAAATTTAGAACAAATGCGGAATTAATGCTTAAATTAGAAAAGGAAATAGGTGGAAATCCAAAGCTTACCGATAAAGAAAAGGAAGATGCAATTCAAAAACTAAATGGTTACGCAAGAAATATTGAAGAAGCTTTTAAACCTTTTTTACCTCTCATTGCCAAAAAAGAGGAATGAGCAGCCTCCAAAGAAGGTTGAGAGAAGAAATAACCATGAGTTCCAAAATGTATTGGAAGGAATTGATTAATAGCAGCTTAAAATAATTAATAAATGGGCCAAACTCGGGAGCATTGAAGGCGGTCCATTTTCAGCCAAGATTAGCGAATGGATCTTTAATAATCTTGTTACAGGTCTTCCACCTGCTCACTGTTGAAAAAAGCATGAGAAAAAACGCCCTTAGTCAATCGAGACTAGATCGGTTGCGATAGAATCGTAAAAGAGGATTCCTTCCTGCGTCAGCATCAGCTTTCCATCACGCTCTTCAACCCATTTAGGATTAACGTTGACATCGAAGTCAGGAATCTCTGTACCTTCAAGAAGGCGCAATTTTAGAATGAAAGCTTCGCGCTTTAAAGCCTCAGGATTTAGCGTTTCACGAAAATCGATCGGGCTTTCGTTTGTGCGGAGCGATTTCATATATTTGCTCAGCGAGGAAATGTTGCGGAAACGGGATTTGTTCCAGAAGGAGTAAGCGGATGGGCCAAGCCCCCAGAAAGGCCTTCCTGTCCAATAGCCTGAGTTGTGAATAGCAGCAAAGCCAGGTTTCGCGAAGGCGGAAATTTCATACTGATGAAGACCCGCTTCAGCAAGCTTTTCTTGCGCCATGCGGTAGAATTTAAGGCTCTCTTCTTCATTAGGCAGCTGTTTTTGTATTTTATCGCGATACTTGTAAAAAACGGTATGGGGTTCAATCGTTAGGTTGTAAAGAGATAGGTGGGTAATCGGAAGTTTTAGGGTTTGTGCAAGGGTCGTTTCCCATGTTTTTATAGTTTGATCCGGAAGATCGTACATAAGGTCGACGCTGATATTATCAAATCCGGCTCTATGGGCTGTTTCGACAATAAGTAAAGATTGATCTTTTGAATGAGTACGGCCAAGGGTAACAAGTTCTGAATTAGACAGGCTTTGAAGCCCAATACTTAATCGATTAACGCCAAGTTCTCGATAGGCAGTCAAAAGCTCGGATGTGCCGTTTTCCGGATTCATCTCCAAAGTGATCTCTTCCGCTTTGGGAAGCCATGAAAGCACCTCTTCGATTCTCTCCGGTCCGAAAAGAGAGGGTGTGCCGCCCCCAAAATAAATCGATTTAAGAGGGAGCCCCTTAAAATTGTGTTTAATTTGGTCCCACTCGATGCGAAACCCTTCTAAAAGATCATTTTTTAAGGGTTCTTGATCGGGTAGGACATAAAAATGGCAGTAATCGCACTTTTTAGTGCAAAAAGGGATATGGAAGTATAGGGAATAAAATTTATTACCAGTCATCGGCATCGGGATCGATAATGCCGCCTCTTTTCCAACGATTCTTGTCGCTGAAGAACGACTCGTCTTCCTCTTCTTTTTCTTCTTCTTTCTCTTCGTCAGATTGAGAATGCTCTTCTTCTTCATCGTCGTGTTCTGTACCCGACTCAGAGCCTTCGTATTCTGACTCAACTTCAAAGCCGCTATCAGTAAGACCGCCCTGGGTATCGCCTACATCAATATCTGGGATGGTTGGCATATCGGCAAAACCGGCATGAGCCTTATTTTGACGCTTAGGGGCAATATACTCTTCCGCGTCGCCGCTTTCTTTCAAGAACTGAAGGCGTTCTTTTTCCTCTTCGATCTTGCTTCTGACACTTTTTATTTCGTCTTTGTGCTTGTCAATGTCTTTTTTCGGAACTAGACCCAGCTTTAACCACTGCTCAAGGTCATTCAATTCGATTTCTAGTTTTTTAAGACGTTCGCTTTTAATATGTCTCATAATCCGAACATTTAACACACTTTCTTATTATTTTTCAAGCGATCCGCTAGGAGAGCCCAAGAAATTATTATAAATTCAATAATTAAGAATAGATAATAATAATTTTGACCCCCACTACCAAAACCATAACTATGAAGGCCAGTTCCTAATATATAGTTTACACCATACCAGGTGAAAGTAATGGCATTAAAACCGATGATCGATCCAATAGCTAGCCCTTTCATGCCGATTTTTCCTGTTCGGTAGGCGTGAATAACGGTCACATAGATAACTGCCGAGATAAAGGCCCAGGATTCTTTCGGATCCCAGTCCCAAAACCTTCCCCAGCTTTCCGCCGCCCATACTCCGCCGAGTATCGTTCCTGGAATCAGGAGAAATACCCCTAAATATAAGCTATTAAGAAGAATCTTCTCTTTTGTGCAGTCGTTCTTAAAAAGGGCATAGTGAGCGATAAGTCCATTTAAGATTAGAACACCGTAGCTTGCTACAATCAGCATCACATGGATGGTGAGCCAATAGTTCGTGTTTAAAACCGCCTGTAAATTTTCTAAGCTTTTGGGATTAAAATAGATTTCTAAAATAGCGAATAGCGTACAGGCAAGAAGGCTGCCTAATCTAATGACTGCCTTATGACTATAAAATAAACAAGCTAAGGATGAGATCCAGGGCACATACAAGAGCGTTTCCATCATGTTGGCAACGGGGGGCCTGCCTAAAATATAGATTCGGGTCGCAAGGAGGGCCGTGTGCAGCAAGATAGCGAAGATGAAAGGAGTCAGCCAGCCGGTAAGTAAAGAGATAAAATAAACGGCAAATACAACCCAAAGCCAAGGAAATGACAAGTATACTTTTTCATACCAAAGCTGGTTCAAGGTTGGATAATAGTAAGTGGCTCCCGGCGATTCAAGAAAGGGCTTGCCTTCAAGCTTAGCATACTGTTCAAGTAATACATTCGATAGCTTATCCCATTCGCCTTGTTGATAATAAGGCAAAAGCGCATCACGCTCATATAGAAGGGGAACGTCATCATTGTCAATCGCGTTTAAAGGGTGCCAGGTGGTATCAAAACGATCTGGAAGCACTTTACTAGAATCCTGAAGCTTACCTCCTTCGGCATAAAGAGGTCTTATACGCCCCTCAAAGTGTACAGGAACGAGGTCGTTTGCAAATAAGAAAATGGGAAGTAAAAAAATCCAAAGCATTCACCAAAAATAGCAAGGTGCCTCTTGTCTTTAAAGGAAAAATTGTCATGTATGATTTTAAACTTGATCAGACGGAGTTAAAAATATGGGAGCATCACAATTTAATCTAAAGCCGATAGACATAACGAGTAATATGGTGGTCCTATCCAACTTACTAGAAAAACAAAAGCTCTGTTATGATAAAGAGGGGATATTAAGCGTCGACGATAAGTGGATTTTAGTGAATTTTAGAAGAAAATTCGGCGCTTTAGATATCGGGGCAATCGAACAAACGTTTCAGAAAGCGATAGAATTTTTACGGCAAGAAGGATCGGATGAAGTTTCATTAAAAAATACGATCACAGAAATCAAAGATAAAATGAATGACGCCGTTACGGTAGGGCTTGTTCGTCAATTCAGAGTATATTTATCCGAAAAGAAAGACTCAGCTAAACGTTTTGCTAAATTGATTTTATCAACAGTTGATCAATACAATAAATTAAATCCGACTTACGCGATTACTCTAAATAGAAAAGTGAAGGATGAGATCGAAGAACTTCTTCTTGATGAAACAATTAAAAAAGCGCTTGTTCCTGCACCTCCTCCTCCTCCAAAAAAGAAAAGTGAGACCAATAAACGAGAATTGAGCGAGCAGGAAAGAAAATTGCAAGAAGCCGTATTAAAAGGCAGTCTTTCTCATTCTCCTGTTGGATTTGTTATGCTTGAAGGCCTTGGAAAAGTAAATTTACGTAATGTGGGAATACGAATACTTACAGAAAGGAGAAAACAAGAGTCCACTCAGCTTTTTGATCAAAAACTTATTGATAGAGTGCGCGATAATGAAGAAGAATGGCAGACGGTTAAACGCAAGCAAAGAGGGAAGGCGCCGGTTGAACAGCCAGTAGATACAAGACTAATAGATGCCTTAAATGCACGAAGAGAAAGAATTGTTTGAACCTTGAATTTAGAGTCTTAGAGCGGGACGTCACCGGATTATTTGTTAGTCATGATTGTCAGTTGGTAGAAGGTTATTTAAAAACCATAAATTCGATTCGTCCTGACAGAAATTTTCAACCCATTAAAGGGTCTCCCGGCGACGCTAAAACGCAAGATGTTTATAAAAGCCGTTTAAAAACTGCCTTGGAGAAAATTATCCCCTTAAAGGCCTCGACCCTAAATGATCTTTGGTCATCCGTTTCTTTAAATGTCCCTGGCGACATTACCTTTGAAGGCGAGAAAGTCCCTGAACAAATATGTAAGGACCTTCCGCGTATACAGTATCTTGTTCTAGATGGGTTTAACAT
>CAZABG010000098.1:7397-8069 GCA_964483465.1 uncultured bacterium | reverse complement strand
CAGTACCTTGTTTTAGACGGGTTTCACATCTATTCGAATCAGCCTCCCATTCAAAACGCGTGCGAAAAACTGCTTCATTCATTAAAGCCTCTTACTTTGTCATTTGAGGCGCTTTGCAGACTAGCGACATTGCTAACGCAGTCTTCTTTAGATAATATTTTCTTATATATAAATGATTACTTTTCTCAACCTGAGCTTGGGTTTAATGTTGTAAACCACAGCTTTTCTACGATCTATATTCAATCAAAGCCGCTCAGTATTCGCCTTTGCCGGTTATTCAAGCTTATTTCAATTATCGATGGAGAAACTATTGGATATATCAAAGGCGAGCGAGTTTATATATTGAACAACGCCGATCTAATATCTGGAATCGCGCGCACAAGCAAAGTCTTTGACTGTATCAGCCCCTTCTTTGAATCTTTAAATGAGGCTATTGCTTTTTCCTGGAAAGAAAAGCCATCCATCTGTCTGGTTTCGTAAATAGCAGGAGAATTCCAATCGTTAGAATAATCGCGCCAGGGTATGTCAGCCACCCCTTAAAGGGATCTCGATTCAAAGTTAATTGCACCGTTTTGACTTCCCCAGGATCTGTAGGCGTTATGTTGGAGAGATAAAATCTATAACCTTCATTGCTTTCATACACTTTATTCATGCTCAAGGTAATCCATTTGC
>CAZABG010000098.1:0-7387 GCA_964483465.1 uncultured bacterium | reverse complement strand
CCGCTTCATATCTAAAGGGCTGATTCGTGTTTGGATAATAGGTTGTTCTCGCTTGCCTTAATCGAACTTTGAATGGGAGCTTAAAACGATAGTCTTCAAATCGAAATAAACGATTATTGATGGCAGTGGGGAGCGGATTTTTAAAATGCAGGGGAGTTTTTGTCCCCCCTTCTACAAGGATAGCAAGAGGTCTATAATCTTCTTTTTTATCGGGAGCATTCTCTTTAAAGAATTTAGCGGTTAAAGGCGTTTCAATTTCATGGCCAAAAAAAGAAAAAGCGATGCCGTAGCCTGAATAGCCTCCATCGTACGCGAAGATTTCCTTAATCTCTTTAGGTTCAAACTCTGCCGATGCGATATCGCCTTGTTCATTGATCGCAATCAACACTTCTTTTCCTGTAGGATGCTTTAAGAATAAGATTAAAGGCTTTTCAAAAGCTTCTTTTATCTCCTTAACATCGCGGTCAGTCGCATACGCATAATAGCCTGAGCTGAGTTTATGGATTTTATTATTCGTAATGAAAGGAGATCCAAAAATCGCGACCCCGTCTTTTTTAAACCCTAATTCGTTTTGAACTCCCATATGGGGGTAAAATGCTGCTAGGTTTGCCTCTTTTAGCGGAATAGATTCAAACGTTTTATCCCTTGATTCAATAGTGATTGCCGGAGAATCAGAATAAAAAGCGTGATCGATTTCACGTCCTTCTTTCAAAATTAGATAGCCTTGCTCTCCGAAGGTATACTTTAAAATGACTCCTGCGATAAGCATGAGCAAACCGATATGGGCGACGGTGAAAGGAATATGGCGCATCTTTAGAGGAAATCGATTCAACCAAGCAAATAAGATATTTATAAAGTAGCCCCAAAGAATAAATAGAAAAAGGGGATTTTTATAAACCCAATCCGAGGCTTGCTTGTGAGAGCTATATTTACTTTCGACAAAAGTGCCGAGGGCGACCATAACGGCTGTCGCAATCAAAAGTAAAATGGCAAAGTAAATGGAACCAAGCGCATGCGCAATCTTTTTCATGATGTTGTCATATTTTCAGACATTAGTATTTTTTCACACAAAGGCCGCTTTTTTCTCATGCTTTTTTTCAACAGTGAGCAGGAGGATGACCGCGGCCATCCAATATCATTATTGTAAAAAGATTAAAATTGTATCTCTCTAAAGTCTCCGCGTCTCTGCGCCTCTAAAGTTAAATATTTACAAGATAATTATATCCAGACATTCGTGTAGACCAAACAAAAGTTGAATTTTTAACGCAGAGGCGCAGAGACGCGGAGACGCAGAGAAGAAAATTTGTTACTTAGGAGACTAGTAAGATTTAATGAGAAAAATGAGAGAGTTCTATTTTCACTCTTTGAAAATACAATAAAAAAGAGACAAACAATCATTTGTTTAAAAACATTTTTAAAATGAACGATCCTCTCTCCTTTCTCATGAAATCTCACTGGTCTCACTGTTAAAAAAAAGCATGAGAATAAATGACCTAAAAAAAGCATGAGAATAAATGATCCGAGACTTATCGAATAGGCTCCAGGGATTCAAAGGTCATGAGGGCTTTTTTCATTTTGTCGTGATTAAAACCGCCGGTTGCCTTTAGTGTCACGGGCGCCCCTTTTTCCCCAGGCTGCGAAACATTGATCGCGATCGCGATAAGATTTTTGTCTTCCAGCATAAATCCTTTATAACCGGAAAAAGAGACGGGTGTTATGACCCCTTTCGGATTTTGCTTTTTCCATCGGGCGATTTGCGCTTCAGCGGGGATAGGCATATTGGGAAAATTATGGATTACGACTTTAAAATCGGCTGTTTTGAATTCTGCGATAGGAAGGGTTGTATCATCAGTTTTTGCCACCTGAACTCTTTCCCATTCAGGCGGGGTATCCATTCTATAAAGAGCTGATTCTGAGCGTCCAGAAATAATAGATAGAACTGCGAGCAATAACATCTTCAAAATTATTATTTTTTAAGGTAAATCTTGTATTTTAAAGTATTTAAGGTCAACTGTGAACCTTGACGATTTTCTTCAAAGCCCCGGTCTCTATGATGAGATGTATGAACGGTATACAAAAGATCCGAAATCGGTCGATCCTTCCTGGAAAAAAATTTTTGAAGGCGAAGGGAGCATACAATTTAAAGACGCCCCATCGCTTGCGCCCCCTAAAGACGTCGATATAAATTTAACTAAGAATAGCGAAGACGGACGCCGGTTAAAAGTTGAATCGCTTGTAAACGCCTATAGAAAATATGGCCATCAGTTTGCCCACTACAACCCCTTGTACGAGGCGCCGACAGACGGTATTTTGGAATACGGTCAATATGGGTTTACTCTTGCTGATTTGAATAAGGAATTTCCCTTTAAAGGGAAAAGGATGACTCTTTCTTCGATAATCAAACTATTGAAAGACACCTACCGTGGGAAAGTCGGCTATGAGTTTGAAGGCTTTGTTAAACCCGAAGTGGCTCAATTTATTGTCGATGCAATAGAAGGAAAACCCATTACAATCGATATCGAAACCAAACAGCTAATCTTTGAACAGCTATCGAAATCAGAGCTCTTTGAATCGTTTATGCATACCAAATTTGTGGGGCAAAAAAGATTTTCATTAGAAGGGGCTGAGACGCTTATTCCCATGCTAAAAGAAGTCGTCGTTCGCGGATCTGAAATCGGAGTTGAGGATTTTGTGATAGGAATGGCTCATAGAGGTCGCTTAAACGTCCTTAGCAATATTTTGAATAAATCTTATAACGACATTTTCGCTGAATTTGATGAAGCGTTTATTCCAGATTCCTTTGAAGGTACGGGCGATGTCAAATACCACAAAGGTTTTGAAACAGAAACCGCGTCGAATGGCAAAAATATTAAGATCACGCTTACTCCAAACCCTAGCCACCTTGAATCGGTGAATCCGGTGGTAGAAGGGCAGGCAAAAGGCAAACAGATAAAGAAGAACGATCCTTATAAACAAGTTTTACCCATTTTAATCCACGGCGATGCGGCCTTAGCTGGACAAGGGGTTGTTTATGAAACCTTGCAAATGCAGTTTTTAAAAGGGTATTCGACAGGCGGAACGCTTCATTTTGTGGTAAATAACCAAATTGGTTTTACGACCTCGCCTGAAGAGGGAAGATCGACGGCATATTGCACCGATATCGCGAAAATGTTCGGCTCTCCCGTTTTTCATGTAAACGCCGAAGATCCTGAAAGTGCCGTATTTATTACTGAGCTTGCTATTAATATCAGACAGAAGTTTAACATAGATGTTTTTATAGATATTTATGGATGGAGAAAATATGGCCATAATGAGACCGATGAGCCTGCCTTTACCCATCCCTCGATGTATCACAGGATAAAAGCCAAAAAATCTATTCGTGAAATCTATCGTGATCAACTCCTTCATGAAGGGGCCGTTGAACAGTTTATGGCGGAAGGCATTGAACAGGAATTTAAAAAAGCGCTGAATGCCGCAAAAGAGAGCCTTAAGCTAAAAAGTTTTGCATCCGATCCGAAACTTCCGCAAGAAAAACCCTATGAACCTAGTTTAAAAGGCACAAAAGTATCTTCAGACACTTTGCTTGCAATCGCGCGGGCAATAGCAACCGTTCCTCAAGGTTTTGAAATACACCCAAAAGTGTTCAACCTGATTAAAGACCGCTTTAGCATGATCCATGGCGAAGAGAAGGGGATTGATTGGGGAATGGGTGAATTGCTTGCGTATGGTTCGCTTTTAATTGACGGCCATCCTGTACGGCTTGCAGGTCAAGATGTAGAGAGGGGCACTTTTAGCCATCGCCACGCCATCTGGGTCGATCAAAAGAATGAAACGCATTACAACCCCTTAAATCATATCAAAGAAAAGCAGGCTGAATTTACGATTGTTAATTCCCATTTATCGGAATTTGCCGTACTTGGGTTTGAATATGGCTATAGTCTGAGCGTTAGGGAAGGGTTAACTCTTTGGGAGGCTCAATTTGGCGATTTTGCGAACGGCGCTCAAGTCATAATTGATCAATACATCGCGTCAGCTGAGCAAAAATGGGGTCAGAAATCAAATCTTACTCTTCTTCTTCCTCACGGATATGAGGGCCAAGGTCCTGAACATTCTTCTGCCAGGATTGAAAGGTTTTTATCACTTGCTGCCCACAATAATTTGCGTATTGTGAATCCATCCACACCCGCTCAAATGTTTCATGTGTTAAGACGTCAGGTTTTAGAAACGGTTCAAAAGCCTCTAATTGTCTTTACGCCAAAAGCTTTGTTAAGATTGCCCGCGTGCGTAAGCCGCGTTAAGGATCTTACAGATGGGGAATTTCAGCCCATAATTGATGATCCGAAACCTGATGCTTTCCCGCACACGCTTCTTTTTTGCAGCGGAAAAATTTATTATGAGCTTGCGGCCTTAAGAGAAAAAGAAAAAATCGAAAAGGTGAATATTATACGGATTGAGCAGCTCTATCCCTTAGATCTTGAAATGCTGAAGAGAATCAAAACGCTCTATCCAGATGCCTATCGTATTGTTTGGGTTCAGGAAGAGCCTGCCAACATGGGCGCGTGGCGCTATATAAGACCTTATCTGAACGATGTGTTTGGATCGGTCGAGTATGTCGGGCGCGATGCTTCGGCATCGCCTGCATCGGGACTTTATCCGCTGCATAAAAAAGAGCTTCATACCTTATTTGATTCGGTCTTTAAGGATAAGCCAACAAACTTTGAAATTTCGGGGCAGATTAAAGCATGAATATTATTATTCCCAGTATGGGTGAGTCGATCACCGAAGTGCAAATCGGGCAAATTTTTAAAGACACCGGATCGCAAGTTAAAACCGATGATGAAATACTCGAGCTTGAAACGGAAAAAGTGAATCAGGTTTTGAATGCTCAAGGAAGCGGAACGGTTAAGCTTACGGTTAAACAGGGTGACAAAGTAAAAGTGGGTGCTACAATCGGAGTGATTGAAGCAAGCGGTCAAGAAACTAAAGAAACCCCTCCTCCTGCTCAGAAAGAGCCTGTCAAGGAGGCGCCTAAAAAAGAAGAAGCAAAAATAGAGGAAACGGCCGCCCCTAAAATGCAACAACCGGAATCGACTGAACCTGCGCGCGTCTTTAAAGAAGAATTTCTTGAATCCAAGCCTCAAGTACCCCCTGTAGAGCAAAAAGAGTCTAAGCCGGAACCTGTTTTTGTTCCTAATAAACCCGATTTAAGCAAGCCGCAAACAAGACGTAAAATGACGATGATACGTCAAACGATTGCGAAACGTTTAGTTGAAGCGCAGCTACAAACGGCGATGCTAACCACTTTTAATGAAATTGACATGAGCGCGGTTATCGCGATACGAGAGCACCATAAAGAAGACTTCATTAAAAAGTACGGAGTAAAGCTCGGGTTCTTGTCGTTTTTTGCAAAAGCGGTTGTTTCGGCGCTGCATGCTTATCCTATCGTTAACTCAACGATTGAAGGGGATGAGATCGTAGAAAACCATCAGGTTGACTTAGGGATCGCGGTATCTACCGACCGCGGCCTTGTTGTTCCGGTTATTCGCGATGTCGATCATCTCTCTTTTTCCGAAATCGAAAAGGGGATTGAAGGCTATGCGAAAAAAGCCCGTGAAGGAGGCATCTCGGTCGATGATTTACGAGGCGGGACCTTTACCATAACCAATGGGGGGACTTTTGGATCTCTTCTTTCGACGCCGATCCTCAATTTTCCTCAAAGCGGTATCTTAGGGCTCCATAAAATCGATAAAAGGGCGGTCGTTATTGATGACAAGATTGAAATACGCCCGATGATGTATGTTGCGCTCACGTACGATCATAGAATTATAGATGGCCGTGAAGCGGTAAAATTTTTAGTACATGTTAAAGAGTTAATAGAAGATCCAAGCAGGTTTGTCATCGATGTATGATGTAGTGGTCATAGGTTCAGGTCCGGGCGGCTATGTGGCAGCAATTCGTGCTGCTCAGCTAGGATTAAAAACGGCCTGCATAGAAAAGAATGATCGTCTCGGAGGCACCTGCTTGAATGTGGGCTGTATTCCATCAAAGGCTCTTTTACAATCATCAGAACATTTTCACTTCATCAAAGAGGGGGCGAAATTGCACGGTATAGATGTCGCGCCCCCAAAGCTTGATTTTGATGCTATGATGAAGAGAAAAGTTTCTGTCGTGGAAGGTCTAACCAATGGGGTCGCAACGCTTTTTAAACAAAACAAAGTTGATTGGATTAAAGGCGAAGCCCGCTTCAAAGATCAAAAGATATTGGAAGTGGATGGCAAGCCCATCGAGACAAAAAATATCCTTATTGCTACAGGATCTGAGCCTATTGCGCTCCCTTTTTTACCTTTCGATGAAAAACGGATCCTATCATCTACAGGGGCGCTCGCTCTAAATGAAGTGCCGGAATCTTTACTCGTCATTGGAGCCGGCGTTATTGGCGTTGAGCTTGCTTCCGTATATCGCAGACTGGGCTCTAAAGTTACGATTGTAGAGATGCTTGATGAAATTGTTGCCGGAATGGATAGCACCATTTCACGCACCCTTCAACAGCTTTTAACAAAGCAGGGAATCGAGTTTATTCTGAAAGCGAAAGTGGTTTCCGCCGATCTTTCTAAACCTAAGATACAAATCAATCTGGAAGATAGAACGCTTGAAGCCGATAAAGTGCTTGTGGGTATAGGAAGAAAGCCCTACACGCAAAATCTAAATTTTCCTGTAAACGCTCGCGGACGCATTGAAGTAAATAACCGTTTTCAGACTTCGGTCCCGAATGTTTATGCCATCGGCGATGTGATAGAGGGGCCCATGCTTGCCCACAAAGCTATGGAAGAAGGGGTTGTCGCAGTCGAGCTGATCGCAGGCCATCGTTCGCATATTGATTACATCACGATTCCAAACGTCATCTATACAAATCCCGAAGCCGTATCCATTGGGTTTACTGAGAAAGAGCTAAAAGATAAAAACATTCCTTACGTAATAGGCCAGTGCCATTTCAAAGCGGTGTCGCGCGCACGCTGCATGGGTGATACGGACGGTCTCATTAAACTTCTTGCTGAGAAAGAATCTAAGCGCCTTCTTGGTTATCACGTCATCGGTCCGGTTGCATCCGAACTTGCCGCGGAAGGGGTGATGGCGCTGACCAATAAAATGACGCTTGATCAAATCGCAAACGCGTCTCATGCGCATCCTACGTTATCTGAGGGTATCAAAGAAGCAGCCCTGAATGGGCTGAAACGCCAAATCCACTTTTAAGAAGGATGAAGGCAGAAAGAGAAAGGCAGAATAGCAACAGAAGGTGAAGATTAAAATAGCAAATTATGTTGCTATTCTTCCTTCCGCCTTCTGCCTGCTATGTGGATTGTCAAGTATAACTTTAACTCATCTGCGA
>CAZABG010000097.1:0-8241 GCA_964483465.1 uncultured bacterium | reverse complement strand
CTTTTCCTATTTGAATTTTTAAAGGCGGCTTCATTCTGTTAACCATTTCACGCCGCTCTTTAGCTTCTACAATCCCTGCTCTTTTATACTTAGCTTCTTCATCTTCATTTGCTACGGCTCCTTCTTGAACAATTTTTTTTGCCCATAGTGCCATCTCAATCGTTCCACCAAAGCCTCTTTTTAATGCCGATTCAGGGTGTAAAAGAGATTGAATATAGACATTTGATTGCCTTATCTGGCTTAAAAGTATTGGTAGGGGACATTTTGGGTTTATAGATTCCTTATTCCAAGAGCTTGCCCATATCTCCTTTTCATTGACTTGAGTCCCATCAAAACCTTCAAGTGCAAGGGCAAGATTTTGAAGAAATTTAGCATCTTTAAGGTTGTCGTCACGTACGTTTCGATAAGAATCTAGAAGGAGGGGATTTGCAGGTTGAATATCGCCATAAAATTTAATCAAGGCGTCAATTTTGGAAGTCATTTCCGGAAAGCGTGTAAATCGATAGTAAGGATGGCTTCGAAGAATATAATCTAATTGCGGCAAATACAGCATGGCTTCGCCGGCTATGAGGGATGCAAGCTCTTCTTTTGTCAATTCTTGCTCTTTTGCCTTAGTTCCAAACTCTTTGATTTCATCGATCGATAAACGGCCGGTTCTTAGCTTGTTAACAAGAGAGACATCATTGAACTTTTCTTTTATTTTTCTATAACGGCTATTCAGGAGCGTATATTGAATAGCCTGAGCATTTAGTATGGAAAGAAGATGGTTGGGCCATATGTGGGACTGGTTCAAGCGTAAATGAGCTTCCCAGGAGGCTCGAATGGCATTTTCAAGCCCTTCGCTTATCGAATTGGATTTATCTAAATCGAGATTATTCCATTTTTCATCATTTGGGCCAGGGAGTAATGATAATAATGAGTGTACATAACTGATAACCTCAGAATAAGCGCCCTTCTGCTCCAAATCTCCAATTAATTTTAGCATAGAGTTCAAGTTATCGAGATTAAATGGATCCGTTAATCCATTTTGAAGCTGGTCTAAAATACGTGTTATTTCGGCTTGGTTATTTTGCGAGTCTATATTTTTAACGAGGCCTGGAAAAGAAATGTCCAAGGCTTTTGCAGGGATCTTCACTTGATTTAAGTCGCTGTATCGCTGTTCGTTCAAGACACTTTCAAGTTGACGTATTTTTTCTTTGATATTTTTGAAAGAGTCTTCTTTCAAACTATCAATTTCAAGATGTTCTTTTTTAAACTGTTTTTCGAGATGATCTATTTTGCGTTTTAGATTTAATAGATCTTTTTTACGATTAAGTATTGAATCCGTTGAAGATGCTTCAATTTTATTTAATTCTTTAGAGATAAGATTCAGTACAAGGTTAAATTCAATCCCTAGCTCCATTTCGCGTGTTAATTCTGCATCTCTTTGACTCATTTCAATTAAGAGAATATGCGCCCAATTTTTTGATGTCGTAATGCTCAAAGAGGAAGGGATTGATTCTGCGCCTTGATCTAGAATTATTTGACTGATTAAGGAAGCGGGATTGCGCAAGTCGGGACTAAAACCTCCTTTCTTCCGCTGAGATTCTTCCATCTGAGCAATCTCTTTTTCCATAATAGGAATTATTTGCTCTAAGTAGCTCAATTTACTCTCGTCATTATATATGACTTTTGATTGCCCGCTTTCTTCTATGAGGGTGTTATTTTCATCAAAGGCTTTCTTAACGATATCTTGGGATTCTCTAATATCCTGATCCATTTTACCCGATTTAAGCGCGTCGTAAACCTCTTTAAATGCCTCTAGCTTGCCTTTTTTTTCCTTAAGCGCATAACCAGGTTTATGTTGAATGGCTTTTAAATCTTGGATGTCATCTAGTGCAGATCGCGTTGCCTCTTTTGGCGTATAACTCGTTTTCTTTTGAAAGGGTATGAGGGAATAAAGTATCCGTTCAATTGTGTCAGGATCAAATTTTTTTAGCTTAAATTCCTGTATGGGCTTAATTTTATCGCCTAGACTTGGATCAATATGGATGAGCTGGCAGAAATGTTCTTCGCCTTTTTTATAGAATGTAAGCAGGATAGGGCAATATCTTCCCTCATGAAAAAACCCAAGAGGAATAGATATTCTTGATTCTTCCGAATCAATAATTTCGTCTGCTAGCCTTTTTGCTACATGGGAGATATCGCCACTTTTAAGGGCATGAAGGATCTCGCTGCCATATTTTTTTGCTATATCCAGGTCGTTTGAATACTGAGCAAGCGTTTGTTTTTGTTCTTCTGTTAGGTGTTCGCCTGATTGGGCGCTAATTTGCTCTTTAAAAAAATCGAGATGATCCAAAAAGGTTTCCGGTGTTGCCTCTAACGCGTAAGGATCAAGATCTGTGGATTTTTGAGGAAAAAATAGGGCCCAAACGACTGCTGTAAGCCAGCCAAATATAGGAATCGCTCTTAATGCCGTATGACGGCTCATTAACATCATCAATCGGGTTAAGAAGTCGGGTTTTTCTTTTTCGGTTTTCAAGGGAGCTGTCTTAAGTACTTTAAAACTGATTACGCTAATGTCAGATTTATCTTCCTTTTTGATGGTGAATTGTTTTTTATCGATTTGAATTTTAATTTCATCGCTATTCTTGTCATAGGCAAGGATTGTTATTTTATCTTGAGAAGATTCGCGGTCTTTTAATATGTAGGGAATGAATTCTTTTATTTTACTGCTGGTGATGTTAACTGAACTATCTACCTCGATAAGTAAATTAAATGTTTGCTGTTTTTCTTGGACAAGCGAGGATATGTAGGTGTTCATAACTTAATTATAAATTAAGCGATTAGTGTTAAGCCATTTTCAGTGCGTTTTTAACTAGAAATTAACATTTAAAATTTTTGTCTTAATTATAACTTAATTATTGCCTTTCCAAAGAGGTGGTATAATAATTATTATGAATCCATCGAGCGGCGCTTCTTCAAATGAGCCTATAGATGTATCAGTCAAAGGGTTTTTTAATAAAAAGATAACGTTTAAAACAGACCCGTTAAATTCGGTTTCTTTTAAAGTTTATAATTATTTCGAAGCTTTATTTAAAAATGATTCTTATATGATTGATTACAAGACTCGCGATGGAAAAATCTATCATCTCGATCGTCACCAAGTGGAGTTGTTTCTTGACAATGCAAGACTAAATGAAACTGAAAATTTATCTCTTCGAATTGTGCAGCAGATGAAAAAAGATCACCCGATTATTCAAGAAATTAAAGACATGCAGCGCATTTTTCAAACCAACGGACACAGCTTCAAAACCAAATCAGGACACGTTATTAGAATCTACGAGAATAGAGGAGCTGTTTATGAAGATTATAGACTGAAACAAAAAATTACACCTAAATTAACTCTTCAGGGTGAATGG
The DNA here is from genome assembly GCA_964483465.1 of uncultured bacterium. Taxonomy (GTDB): domain Bacteria; phylum Chlamydiota; class Chlamydiia; order Chlamydiales; family Parachlamydiaceae; genus CAZABG01. The sequence goes on along the minus strand of CAZABG010000097.1, from coordinate 4,840 downwards.
ATGGATGATAGAATCCTAGTTAATCAATCTGATTACACAGAATGGCTTAAAGACGTGGTAAAAAGATTAGATGAAGATATTGGTATTATTGAGACATACCCCAAAAAAATAGATGTGTATTCGATTATCTATGACGATGGGTCCTTTAGCCAGTTGAAGAAGGTGATATATGGAAGTAATAGCACAGACGATTCACAAAATTTAATGAAATTACTTGGAGAAGTTAATAATCTTTACAAGATTAAAGCGGATACTCTGCAGGCTCAGCAGAAAGCAAAAGAAGAAGCAGAAAAAACATATGCTAAATATAAACAGGAAGAGAAATCAAGGGCAGAAAGTGAAAGGACGCAAAAAGCTTATGTACCATTAACAAATGATCAAATGAGAAATAACGCATTTAATTTATTAGGTCTAAAAAATGATGCCTCACGAGCGGATATTCTAAAAGCCTTCAAAAAATTAACTTTGCAATATCATCCTGATAAGACTGATAGAATTAAAAATGAGAGCGATATTGAATTTGCAAAGAGACAAAAAAATAACGAAGAAAAATTCAAGTTAATATTAAATGCTTATCATTACTTAACTGATACCCAGATTTGAATAGTAGTTACATTTTTGTATCGCCAAATGCGATCCAGGTCCGCCGGTAGGCGGACCCTATATCTCCTTAAGCTTTTCAAAAATTCTATTTCGAGAAAGTAACTTTCCCGTTTTTATAGCCGATCGTGACCTTATCTCCCGCTGAAAGTTTTCCCTGAAGGATTTCTTTTGAAAGTTCATTAAGGACTTCATTTTGGATAAGTCTTTTTAATGGACGCGCGCCAAAGACAGGATCATATCCTTTATCAGCGAGATATTTAACCAGTTCATCATTCCATTCAAGGGTAATATCCCGGTCGGCGATCCGCTTTTTAACGTTCTTAAGCTGTATATCGACAATTTTTGCCATGTCTTCTTTGCGTAAAGGGAGGAATGGCAAAATGTCATCTAAGCGGTTTAAGAACTCGGGCCTAAAATGAGACCTTAGTACGGGAGTAAGTAATTCCAGGATCGATTCTTTTGTGAGCTTCTCTTTTCTCTCCACTTTTTCAAGCAGCAGGCTGGATCCCAAGTTGGACGTCATGATGAAAATGGCGTTTTTGCAATTAACAACTCGTCCCTTGCTATCGGTGATGCGTCCATCATCAAAAATTTGGAGCAAGATATTAAAAACATCGGGATTCGCTTTTTCCACTTCATCAAGCAATACAACGGAATAGGGACGGCGTCTTAAAGCTTCGGTAAGCTGTCCGCCCTCATCATAGCCCACATAGCCCGGAGGCGAGCCTATTAGCTTTGAAACGCTGTGTTTTTCCATGTATTCGGACATGTCTAGACGAACGAGCGCATCTTCCTGGTTGAAGAGGAATTCAGCGAGCGCTTTTGCAAGCTCGGTTTTACCTACGCCGGTAGGACCTAAAAAGAGGAAGCAGCCCACGGGGCGGTTCGGATCGGAAAGACCCGATCTCGATCTTCTTATTGCCTCGGATACCGCAGCGACAGCCATATCTTGGCCCACAACCCGTTTTTCTAAATCTTTTTCTAGGTGAAGCAGTTTTTCGGCTTCTCCTTCCATCATTTTATGGACGGGTATGCCGGTCCATTTGGATACGATATGCGCGATCAGGTTTTCATCGACTTCTTCTTGCAAAAGACGATTTTCTTTTGCATTAAGCTTTTTCTGGACCTCTTCCATCGATTTTTGAATTTCGGGAAGCTTTGAATAACGAAGCTCGGCGACTTTATTATAATCCGATTTACGCTCAGCCTCTTCTTCCTGAAATTTCAGGTTTTCGATTTCGTTCTTTTTATCTTTCAGTTCATTGATCAGCTTCTTTTCCTGTTCCCATTGCTGTTTGAGCTTGTTAAGCTCTTCTTTAATTTCAGCGATGCGGGCTTCCAGTTTTTCCGCTTCTTGACGGCTTGAGGGGCTATCCTCTCTCTTTAGCGCTTCTTGTTCGACGATCAGCGACGCAAGCTCCCTTTCTTTTGTATCGATCGGCAAAGGTCTTGAGCCTATCTGCATGCGGATTAAGCTTGCGGACTCATCGATTAAGTCGATCGCCTTATCCGGTAAGAAGCGGTCGGTGATATAGCGATTTGATAAAATGACTGCCGAGTGGATCGCCGACTCGGTAATACGCACGCCGTGGAATATCTCATAGCGCTCCCTTAATCCGCGCAAGATGGCGATCGAATCTTCAACAGAGGGCTCCTGCACATAGATGGGCTGGAAACGTCTTTCTAAAGCGGCGTCTTTTTCTATATGTTTCTGATATTCGTTAAGCGTAGTCGCGCCGATGCAATGCAGCTGCCCTCTAGCAAGAGCAGGTTTTAAAAGGTTCGCCGCATCCATCGCTCCTTCGGTCGCGCCGGCGCCGATTAGCGTATGGACCTCATCGATAAAGAGAATAATGCTTCCATCCGATTTTTCAATATCGTCAATGATCCCTTTTAAGCGCTCTTCAAATTCACCCCGATATTTTGTTCCCGCGACGAGCGATCCCATGTCAAGCGCAAGGAGCTGTTTGTTTTTTAAAGAATCGGGAACATCGTTTTGAACAATCCTTAAAGCAAGGCCTTCAGCAATGGCTGTTTTACCGACACCGGGCTCGCCGATAAGCATAGGGTTATTTTTAGTTCTTCGTGATAACACTTGCATCGTTCTTCTGATCTCTTCATCGCGTCCAATGACAGGATCAAGCTTTCCGCCTCGTGCAAGCGCGGTCAAATTTTTACAGTATTTATCAAGAGTCTTCAAACTGGATTCGGCAGTAGGGGAATCAATGTGCTTGCCTGCTCTTATCCCTTTAACGACCTCTTCTGCTTGTTTGTAGGAACGGCCCGTTTTCTTTTTCCAGGATTCGAAGGGCTCCCCCGCGTTTTTCCAAAAGGCAAGAAGGATATGATCAGTTGCAAGATAAGTGTCTTTAAACTCGCGCATGATCGTTTCAGCTTCTGAAAGCCTATTTTGAAGGGATCTTCCGATCTGCGGCTCGCTAGGAGATGAGTAGGTGGGAACTTTCGAGATGGCCCTTTCCGCTTCTTTTAATAAAAGCATGGGATCGCCATTTAGATCAGTTAAAATTGAAGCGAAGTAGCCTTCAGGTTCATTTAGAAAAGCTTTTAACAGGTGGTTTTCCGTTACCTCTGTCTGCTTGAGTTGTTTTGCCTCATTAAAGGCGGAATTTAGCGCGTTCGTTACGGATTCGGTAAAGTTCTGAGCCATAATGCCCTCCTCGTCGAGAGAATACTCCTACTCTAGCCAAGAATTCAAGAGGTTGATAGATCATTTTTATATATATTGAAAATTTACTTTTACTTAAATTAGCACTTCATTAGCCTATCTGCTAACTTCCCTCGTTTTAGGGAAGAGAAATCTTTAAAAGGTGTATCTATGAAAGAGATGTTCGTTAAATTTTTTGATAATATAAAGCAGTTAGTTAATGTCACATTTAAAAAGAATAGTTCAGATTGCCAAAACATTTCACTTAAAGGAGAAAATAAAAATATCTTAGCGGCAAATGGAGAGGGGAATGTGCTTGTAATTGATAATAAAAGGCTTATTAATAAGGGGATTGTCAATAATAATATGAGCGTTTTAGATGGAGAAATTAATAGGCTTAACGCTTTAGATATTCTGGTGTCATGGGAGAATGAACTTAAAGAAAATGATTATAATACACAGGAAGAAATAATCTGTTTTTTTTGCCGTACTTTGATTCCTTTTATAAAGAATAATGATGAATTGCAGGGAATAATTGGTACTTGGCGTAAAAATTTTGAAAATGCTCAGTCGGAAAGTATCTCGTTACATAAAGAAGTTTTGAATGATTGCGAGCGGGTAATAAAAGAGATCGAGGAGTCGTTGGGGGTCAAAGCAATAAAATATGAAGAAGATATAAAAAAGATTAAGTGCATTTTTACAGATGATAGAACCTTAATTGGTTTTACTTCTGATCCGAAATATCTAGAAGCTTATAAAGCTGTTAAAGAACTTCTTTTCTTGCTTCTTGAGAATGGCGAAATAGGGCTTTGCTCCCAATATGCAAATGTTGATGACAGGTCACATTTTGAAGGGTCAAAACACGATGAGCCAGATGTAAGCAAGCCGTGCATTACATCTTTTACTTTTTCTTTATCTATTCAAAAAGCGGCAGATCAAGAAAGCAAATTTGATTCAAAAAATGTGCAAGATCCATGTATCGTATGGAATTATTTTGAACACGCGTTAACCTTCTGGGAGGTTGAAGAATCGGATATCGAACAACAGTTAAAAGCTATGAAAAATCCTATCACTGCTGTAGCGATAAGGGGTGCATGGCTTGAAATTAATCCAGTTAAAAACGGTTATAAACTAAATAAAAAGCCGGTAGTTTTTACAGATGTTTTTTTGAAAAAGGGTCTAAGAACGCTTATTAATGACATTAAACTCAATCTAAAAAAACCAAAGAAAGTGGCGTAGGATTATAGATAATAGTTTCAGAATGGTCGCAAAAGCGGCCATTCATTATTTAAAGGATTCCTCCTTTACAAGGTATTATACTTACTCCCTATGTCACGCAGAAAAACTAGAACGGTGTTTGTAGGAAAGGTCCCTGTAGGCTAAGACCATCCGATAAGGGTGCAGTCGATAATCACCTCGGACACAAGAGATGCCGAGAAAACGATTGAGCAGATTATCCGCTTAGCGGATGCCGATTGTGAAATTGCGCGGTTTGCCGTTCAAGGAATTAAAGAAGCCGAAAGCTGCGAAGCCATCAAAAACGGCCTTATAAAAAGAGGGTATGATATACCG
>CAZABG010000096.1:0-8401 GCA_964483465.1 uncultured bacterium | reverse complement strand
AGCGCTTTTGCAGAGAACGCCCTCCTTTATCTTGATCATCGCCCCAGCCCTAAAGGAGACTTGCTTAAGAAAAAAATCGAGGCCTTGCGCTACGGAAAAGGAAATTTTAGTTTGAAAGAGTTGAAAAATGACTTTGCAGCCTTGTTTATCCTGTTCATGATGTTAATGCCTTGCCTGCAGGCAAATTTCTATCAAGATGAGACGAAGTTAAATCAGGAGCTTGAAAATAGTTTAAAAAACGGGGAATGGACGCAAGCGGCGCATGCTTTTTTAGGATTAAATAAACCGGTTGAAGCCGAATACTATTTTGAAAAAGCCCTCATTTCGAGTCCTTGGAACGAAGAAATCAAAGCAGAAATCAATTTGATACGAAAAAATCTTGGCCTTCCAGAGGCCTCCTTTACATTTTGGCCGCCTGTTGAATGGTTGATCACTCTACTATCGTTATCCCTGCTCCTTGCCCTCATTTACCGTCCCATCCTCTATTTTTCAGCTGTCTTCATGGTTTTAACCCTTTTAATTCATTATCTCTCTCCAATTGAGGCCATTATGATAAAAGGAGATTCTTTACGCCTTGAGCCTTATATGGACTCTCCTAGTGTAAAAACGATGCGGCCCGGGGAAAAAGTCGAGGTGCTGAATCAGGCCGAAGAGGGGACTTTTCTTAAAATAAAGGATAATCAAGGCCAAATTGGATTTATTCTATTTGAAAAAATTCGGACACTCTAAATAATTTCTCTTTATGGAGTCAGAAAGAAAAGCTCTTTATAATTCCCTTCGGTTGAATTGGATCCGCGATCCAAGCCTTAAGGTGCAGCACTGGCAAGTTGAAGATCTACGAGAAGCCAATATCGATGAAATAATCGATCGCATTCAAGTAAATGGCCTTCCCTTTGACAAGTTTTCTTTTCATCAGAGTGCGGAAAATTACGATTCTCCCGAGGAGATGACCGAAGCTTTGCTTGATGATTTGGATATTTCTCAAGAAGCCTACGATAAAATTTATCTCTCCCTATTCGAGCTTTGGAGAAGGCTTTTGCCTGAAAAGCAGTCTTTGTCCGTTTTTTGCGACGAACTTGACTATCAAATCCATCTTTACGACTCAGGCGAACTTAAAAATTTTGAAGCTTTTCAAGATACCATTAACGAATTAAGAGAAATTCTGGAAGAAAACGTCGATAGCGGCCTCTCTCCCTCCGCCGCTTTTTTAACGTTATCGAGAGAAACAGCGAATAACATCGAAGAATTTCTATACGATTATATCGCGGATGAAATCGATGAAGGCCACTACTCTTACGCGTCTGATTTGATCGAAGGGTTTTATCCCTACATGTCGGATAAGCGTTGGTTTGATCTCTTATCTACACGCCTTGAGGTACAAGACCAAGGAGAAGAAATTGAGTCGGCGCTTCAAAAGCTCCTAAAAAAAGTTAAGAATGCCGATCTCGAATTTTACTTTGAATTACTTGCCTTCTTAAGCAAGCGAGGGGATCGAAAGACCTATTCCTTGATTGCAAAAAAGGCGATCGGGCAATTTGAAACGGAAGAAGATTTAGCCGATTTTCTTGCGTTAACCGCCGATTTCTTTCACTTCATGGATGATGAAGCGAACGAATCTAAAGTACTTGAGCTTTCAAAGTCGCGAAGCAAAAATTCCGATTCCGCTTTAAGTCAAAAAGATGCTGTTTTAAATGAAATTAAAAAGATCCTTTAATCATTTAAAGCCTAGTCTTTGTTATAGCTATTTACAGCATCGTTGTGTTTCCTGATCAAAGCTTGCAGATCGCTTAGTCTTTGTGCTCCATTGAAATCATCGATTTCGCCTCGTTCATACTTTGCAAGATCCTTTTCATTCTGAAGTATTTCGTTTTTCAATTGTTCGCGGGCTTGCGCATAAACTTGCCATTTATGTTCTTTAACTTGCTTGTAGGAAGGCTCTTCTAATCTATCTAATAACTGTGTTGAAGATGCAATTTTAAAAGCGGATGCAATTTTTCCTCTATTTTGCAGGTTACGATTAATAATATTATCCGCTGTTTTAGATAGCTTGCTAAAGGCATCGCTTAATTTATCTACGGCATCGTCATTGGGGTTTTCGTCAAGGTCTGTAAACGCCCGATTAAGGTCTAAATTAGCTTCAAAAAGGGTGTCTTTTTGATTATCATCTGCTAACTTGTAAGCCTTATCGATCTTTGGATCAAGAAATTGCTCCTTTTGCTTTTGCAAACCATTCGCATAATTTTTGGCTTCTTTTGCCATGTTGCGTGCAGGAGGAGTGTAAACTTCCGAAGAAGTATTAACATCATCTGGTGTTTGAGGCGATGCAGTCTTTAAAGCCTGTACATCATCCGCGGTTTCTTTGAGGGAATTTAAAGCATCATCAACCCCATGCATTGCGTTTCTATATCTTATGTCATCTCGCCTTGTCATAGTTTGATCTTTAGAAAATAAAGGAAGATTCAAAGCTAAAGATTTTACTTTTTCCCAACCGCTGGATAGCGTATCTTTCACATTTTCAAAAAAGGATGTATCTCCAGCAAGCCGTCTAAAGTTTTTGCTTTTTAGGAGCATACTATCAGGCCGATCCTCTTTTACCTTACTGAACTGATTTGATATAGTTTGAGATACCTGATCACCTTTTTTAGGTTCGTTGTGTTTGTATTCAGGATCGATGTTTGTTTTTCCAACTGCGTCTGGAGGCATGCCTAAAGACATAATATTCTCCTTATTTTGACAAGGAATTTAAAAATTTATATGCGCTTGCTATTTCGCGATCGAGATTCTGAATTTCTCTATCAATATCGTTTTGAAGAGAAGCTTGATCGATAGAGCTAATATCTCCATTTTCATATTTTCGTTGGGCCTCTGTTGCACGTTGAACTGCGCTTTTACATCTCGCATTCGCAGCATCAATGATCCTTAATTGATCGTGGGTGCTGGCTTTATGTTGTCCATAATCTACTTCTAGGCGCATGTAAAAATCGTTTAATTTATTAGATATGCGTGTTTGAGAGAGCAGAAGAGCACTTTGAAAGTCCTTCATTTCATTTATTCTATCACCATGGCTTTCCACTCTCGCTTGCTCGGATGCCTTAATTAAATTCTTAATATTATCTATCTTTGATTTGATTTTAGCTTTTATGGCTTCAGGATTGGCTGCTGAAGCGCTTTTCCCATTTATGTAGTCGTCTGCTTCTTTTATTGATAATTCCAATTCATTTTTTGCTTGAGAAAACTTTTCCTTAAATGCGGGCAGTGCATTTTCCTTAGCTTGATCTGCGAGTAGTAGCGTGTATCTATCGCCTGAATCGTAGAGAAATTCTTGCATGTCATTTTTTAATTCGACTGAATCTCTTCTTGCAGAAGCAGGCCTTTCTGCTGATTTAAGCGCCTTTGGTTCAGTTGGAGCGGGTGTATGCTCTTGCGCGGTAGAAGGCGGCGGGCTCGTTTCTTCACTAAGCTTTTCGGCTTCCTCGGCTATTTCTCGTAAATCAATAATATAGTTTTTGTCGTGAGAAGAGGTGAATTTGGAAACAAAACTGCTCCAGAGATTTGATATCTTGGTTAGAAGGTTATAAAATTTTTCTTTGGCTTTATCCGAAGTGGATAATTTAGATAGATCCCGGCTATTCACATTTGAAACAGTATGTTTTTCTGTAACGGGAGAAGGATTTTGATGGATAAGTACATTTCCCAGGTTTTCTAAGGAATGACTCGAAGCAATACCCGTTCCTGCAATAATATCTCTTACCTGTTCTTTCCCAATAGCTCCCTTATTTTCGTAAAGGGATTGTAGAGCCTTGGAATCAAATGAAGGCGGAGTAGGTCCTGCCGCTGAAGCCATTTAAGCACCTCCAACTAAACATTATTATAATGCTTGAGGTAGATTGGATTACGAATTACTGAACAAATTTATATAAAATTAATAAATAAACCTTTTAAACTATTCATTATCAGCATGCGCTTGGAAATTAAGATAATTCTTAATTATTTTTTATAATTAGCAACGGCATCTTTCAACTTTTCTGAGATTGAACGGATGTCATCTAAGTGTTTTTCGCCATCAAATGCAGCTATTTGCCCATTTTCATAATATACAGCCTCGTTCTCTGCATTTCTCAAAGCTTCAGTTAACTGATTTCTAGCCTCAGTGTACACTCTCCATTGACCAGAAGCTTCTTTTGCAACGGTATACTTAACTTCTTCACGAGGTATTTGTTTTTTCAAGTCTTCTAATTCTGTTCTGAAATTAGCTAAGATCTCTTTTTTTTCGTTACCCGCTCTTGTCATAACAGAATCTGTCGCTTTACTTAAGCGAGACATTGCATCCATCAATTTTGTGGTATTATCATCGTTCGGTACGATTTCAAGAGTTTCAAGCGCATTATAAACTTCAACCTCAGCTTTTTTTAAATTCTCTTTTTCATGCGGATTTGCCAATGCTCGAGCTTTTTCTAAAGCGGGTTGGGCATACTTTACAATCTGTTCACCCAAGTTTTTTGCCGCATCCATTCCTCGCTCTTCTTCCGTACGCGGCATAGGTGCGGCTTGTTTTACATCAATCTCTGCATTCTGCCGCGCTAGAAATGCGCCTACATCGTCTGCGATTTTTTTAGATTCCGCCTCTCGTTGCTTTGCTTCAAGTTCCTCTACTAGGCTATCCGTATTTTTTGCTAATGACCTTAATTCTTCCGCCGTCACTTCGATTTGGTAGCCAAGATCGTCTTCCGGTTCTTTAGTACTGTCTTTTGACCATAGGGAACTTACTTTAGCCCAGAGTTTTGAAAAAAAATTACCTTCTGATTCCTTTTCTTCTCCCGCTAAAATCCTAAAATTTTTGCTTTTAAGGATGAAGCTATCCGATTTTCCTTCTTTCAAGCTCGCTAAAGCCTTTTCATATTCTGCTCGAGCCGGATTTGGTTTTTCTTCTTTTTTGCTAGGTTCGTTCGTAGGGCCGCTATTTGTTCTCCCAACACCGCTTGGAGGAATGTTTATGTTCATATATTCTCCTTGCCTTACGATTTAGGTTTTTCTAAAGAATCCATGAGCTGATTGGCCGCATTAATATAGCCATTCAATCTAGTCATGGCTTCATCAATTTCGTTTAGATGGGCCTGTTGATCAACAGAGCCGATTTCTCCATTTATGTATTTTCGTTCCGCATCGCCTGCTTTTTGAATCGCTGCATTAACAAAGCCTTTTGCCATGTCGACATTTCTCATGGCTTCAGTGCTGTTGAGCCCTTTTCCGGCAAGTGCTTGACCCCGTCGATTAAGTGCTTCTATTTTAGATGTGAATTGCGTTTGAGCCATTGATAAATCTCTATCGAATGATTTCATTTCTTTAGCTCTTGAATCTCGGCTATTTGAAATGGCAATTTTAGAGTCCATCACCAATCTATTTAGAGAGGCTATTTGATTTTTAATCGCCGCTTTCATGGCATCCGGATCAGATTTTTCAGTATTTCTTCCTTCCGTGTAGGCGGAAGCTTCTTCTGTAAGGGCTTCCAATTGATTTGCGGCATTTTTTAAGCTCTCCTTAAATTCGGGAGTTGCGGTCGCGATGGCTTGTCTTGCTTTAAATATGGCCTCTCCAGGGCCTGCCTGCCTTAAAAAGCCTTTTAGCTCATTTTCTTTTTTATTATCTCTTCTTGCTTGCATGGCAGCAAATGCTTCTGCGCGAGTGGGTTCTTTGGCAGTTGTTACTTCAGGTGTTGATGGAGGGGGTGTGGTAGATTCAATATCACTTGCTACATCAGGCAAACTAGATAAGGCTTCCTGCAACTCTTCATCAGATACAGATATGACATACTCCAGCGAGTTTGCGGATTCGGCCGGTTCCTTTTTTATCAAGCCTATTAAACTATTCCATAGTTTAGCGATCGCGGTTCCGATACTTAATAACTTATCTTTGGCTTGATCGAATGGGGTTATCTTATGCTCTTTTAAAGAGGGAGGATTTGCGTGTTCAAGGTCATCCTTTAAAGTTTCAAGCGAGCTATGCGAAGCAGATTCTGTATGTTTTGATATCTCACTGGATGAATCTTTGTAAGTCTCATAATTAGCTCTAAGGTCTTCCACCCTAATAGCGTTGTTTGCGGAAGAAGCACCTGAGGCAGGATCTGACATAATAAACCCTCCACTTATTAATTTAATTATAGATCTATTATTGGTTTTAGAGAGGTTTATTCGGATTTTTAATTGAAAATTAACAATTAACTAAACTTTTTGACTTGTTCGTTATAATTATTAATAAGTTGGCTAAATTCTTGTTTCCTGACAGAAAGATCGACTTTTTCCCCTTTTAAGAACTTCTGCTTAACGCTTTCATCTTCATTAATAAATTGTTCCAGCTTTTCATTTAATTCTCGTGTTGCACTATGAAAGGCTTCTTCCTGAGTTTCATCTTTAAAAGGGGGACTAGGAAGCTGTTGATTGATTAGGTCGTCAATATCTTTAGCATATTGAGAGGCCGTTTGTTCTCTTTCAACTTCTCTTGCTACGGAGCGCGCTATTTCTTTTTGCTCTTCCCGTTCTTTTATGAAGGATTCGTCTTCGGTGACGTCTTCCTGTTCGATATTTGATTTTGATTCTTTTTCAATAGCCGGCTGCGTTTCAGGGTTAGATGAAATTTCGGTCATTTCGATTTCAACCGGCTTGTGGCTCGTGCTTCCGATACCGCTAAAGATATCTTTTAATTCGGAAAATTTATCTTTTGTAGCTTGAAAGAGTTTTGCGACCCCCGTGGCTACCTTGTAAAACGAATCCTGAATGCCTTTTCCAAGATCCATTATCGAAAAGGAGTGATTCTGTTTTAAATCATCCAGAGATAGATTTTTTCCAAATTGAAGGGTTTCTTCTTGAAGTTTGAACATTTCCTTTATATAGCCGTCATCTTCTGTAACGGTGTAATCGGAATCTTTCTTAAAAACATGCAGTGCCGCCGTTTTAGCTTTATCGGCAAAGCCGCCTACCTTTTCAAAGAAGGTGTGTTTTGTTTGAACGGCATTTGCATCTTTTGCACTTTCCATTGCCGGTTTGCTGACTGAATCTGCTTTTGCAGCCGATTCTCCGCCCTTGTTTTTTAGGCTTTTTAAGCCTTCCGCAATTTTACCGATTCTTGAGATGAAGCCGGAAAAGGCCTGCGATGTATTTTCAGTTGGCTTTTCAGGCAAAGGGGCTGCACACATAACACTACTCCCTTTTCTAACTATTATAGTATTTAGAAAAGAGAGAGGGTTATGTTAATGAAAGAATTAACAATAAATTAATCTGTTTATAGATCGATTTTTTTTGGAATAAACTGAAGGTAATCCGCGGCCGTAAGATGATAAGTTACTCCTCTTGCGCATCCTAAAGGGATAGATTCTGGCTTAACAAGATGGATATGTCCAAACACACATTGATTGATCTTGTATTTTTCTAAGATCTTAGAAGCTCTTGAAGGATCTAGATTCGGGCCTATAGGCGGGTAGTGAACCATCGCGACTCTTTTATCGCCTTTCATCTCTTTCAAGCTCATTTCAAGGCGGCTTAAATCGCGCACAAAAACTTTTTCCGCTTCATCGGCCGAGATATCTTTTTCTTTCGCGCGCGGATTGTGCTTAAAAGCGACATAAGAAGAGTATGAATATTCAGGCGTGTCCCAAAGCCTTGCGCCGCCGATTTCAACGCCGTTCCATTTAAATACATCATTTTGAATGGCGTGAATCGAAGGAGGAAGATTTGATCTTAGTTGCGAAATAGAATCCCACCAGTAATCATGATTGCCTTTGATCATCACTTTTGTGCCGGGCAACCTATCAATCCATTCAAGATCTGTTTTCGCATCTTGCAACTTCATCGCCCAGGAGATGTCTCCCGCAAGAAGAACAAGGTCATTCGGTTTAACAAGCTCTTTCCAGTGTTTTTCGATTTTATTCGTATAATCGGTCCACTGCCCCTCAAAAAACTCCATTGATTTTTCAGGAGTAGCAAACGCTAAATGTAGGTCGGCGATAGCCCAAATGCTCATATGCAAAAATTTGGAGGGATGATAGCTCCACGAGGGACTACAATAATCCCATCTCTAATTAAAAGGAAGGGGCTGTCATAATGCTCAAGGTCGTCTTCATTTATTAATTTGACATGATCCCCAATACGTACATTCTCATCGATGACGGCTTTACGAATATGGCAATCCTTTCCTATCCCCGGACGCCATTTTTCAACAGGGTGTTCGTAAAACTCATTTCCCAAAATATAACTTGAATCGATTACGGTTTCTTCATCTATGAGCGACCTCGGGCCTAATATTGAGTTTTGAATGCTTTTCGCATGGATGATCGATCCTTCATTAACGATGGCATGCCGAAGATGGGCGTTATGGAATCTAGGTCCGGGCAAATCGCTTGAACTTGTTC
>CAZABG010000095.1:567-8709 GCA_964483465.1 uncultured bacterium | reverse complement strand
GAACCTCTAACCGCCCGGTTCGTAGCCGGGTACTCTATCCGATTGAGCTACCGGTGCAAAAGATGAGGGTAGTATTCCACAGAATGAATTTGTTTTCAACTGGAGACTTCTTTAAAAAAAGATTAAAAATTTGAAACAGAGCCTTTTTAAAACAAAGTTTTAGCTATATGTTTCCAGAAATGCCTGGCCAAGTGCACGGATAATGGCCTGGTAGCTATCGGTTGAAAGGGGATGGTCTTTAAAGGGAAATCCTAAAAATGTGCCTATAAATATAGTATTTGAATTATTCCAAATGGCATTGAAGTAACGGATAGGATCAAAGTAGCTAACCCCATCCCTAACCGATACATAGTTGATGACGGAATAATAGCCTTCCTGGGGGATTAAAGTAGCAGAGCCAAGCGTTCGGATATCAATCATTTTCTGCTCTTCGGGAGTGAGATAAGATAGGGCAGTAAAAGTGTCCGTCCCTCCTAAGCTATGGGCATAGTGAATGATTTTACCGCCACCATTTGTTCCTCCCATTTCCTCGATAAGGCTTTTCCAGATGCGCACCAACTCTTGCGCCTCCGTTGAAACATAGCCAAATTTTATAGAAATACATTTTAAAATATCCCAGGCAAATCCTTGCGTTGGCCTAAAGAGATAATGAATATTAATGCCTCCATGCGCCCTTGAAAGCTGCCGTAAATTATCTATAAGGTCGGCTCGTAAATTTAAAATGCCGTGGATGAAAGTGACTCGGACTTTATCATTTATCTCTCCGTTGCCAAAGATTCCTGTTTGACCTTCTTGCGAGTACCCTCCCGCAAAGGCGATAAAACCTTTTCCAAGCAATATTTCGACCGTTTCTTGTAAATATTTGTAGGCCGCGCCTAGGCCGCTGAAGCTATTGATCCAATCCCTAAAGGAATTTAATGAGTTGTAAATAGTTTTCAAAGCGTTCCAGCCATAGGAAAAAGGCTCCTTTACCATGTCGAGGATGGAAGTGTGGCCGAAATGATCTATATATCTATTAGGATTGTTATGCGCATAGTGATAAAGGTTGAAGCCGTCAGCATAACCTTTAGGATCGCAGCTGATAAAGCGCTTTAAAACAGGATCGTAATCGCGCGCTCCAAAATAAATTAATCCGGTTAACGGATCTTTTCTTTTACCTTGCAGAGCGTAAGGACCCTCATGCATTGTTTTTTCGGGATTAATATAGAGTACCGGCGTGTTCTTTAGATCAGACTGTACGGCATAGGGAATACCGTCGATTTCGCACGCGATGATTCTGCCTTTCGCCATTATTTTTAAATCAGAGATCTTATTGTCATAGGATCCGATTTCTTCCCTTCCATCCCAGAAAAAGAGCGTTTCATTTCTGCTCATTCTTCGATTAAAAGGATCGTAAGAATACTTTACGACGGCATCCCTGTTTTTTACCTCTATCAATCGGTTTAAGGCATCATATTTAAAAGTAAATTCTGGGCTTTCTATCATATTCCCATTTAAATCATAACGATAACCCTCTGAACAAATTCGATTGAGAGAATCGTATGAGAAGAGCTTCAAATTATCTCTTTCATCATAATCAAACGTATCTTCATTATCCTGGACGAGCCTATGGAATGGATCGTAGGCGAATTGATGTTCGGGTTTTCCGTCGACAATCACTTTCTTCAGATCCGAATCGAATTCATATTCTTCTTTGCGATAAGGGGATGAGATAGAAAGGGGGCGCCCATATTCGTCTTTTTTAATTTCCAAAAGGCCAAGCCCTAAAATAAGCGCTTCTTGACTGTCGTTAAGAAAGTGGTGAGAAAATTTATCGAGCCCGCTTTGATCGGCCCTTGAAATTTGTTTTAAAACATTGTCTTCATAATGATACAAAATTGCGCTTTCATCCGGCAGCTTGATTGAAGTGGGCCGTCCTTTTTCATCGTAGGCGTATTCAATCTTTAAACCATTGAGAAAGGTTTCGCTTGTGATGAGATTTAATGCATTAAAATCTCTTTTTGCGGTTTGGCCTGTAATTACATCTATGGCCTTTACGAGTTTTTCATCCTCATAGAAAAACTGATAGTGAACGGTGTCATCGTTTGATTTAAGCTCTTTTAATTCGTGTCTTTCATAGGTAAAAAAGAGGCAAGTTCCGTCTGGCTTTATTAGAGCGCTAAGGTTTTCATTTTCATCATAAAAAAACGAAGTTTTTCTTTGGCAGGGCGTGCCATAGGCTTCGATCATTTCTGTTATTTTTCCGCCTGCCTTGCGTACATAACGATTTACGATCCCTTGAAAAGTTTCTTGAACGATATCGCCATTAAGGTCGTATATCCTTTCATTTTTTGTTGCGAGGTTGCCCATCGGATCATATTTTTCCGTTAAGACAACTCGGTTTAAGGCGTCATAAACTTTAATGATCTTTATGCCGGAATCGGTTGTGTGAGTTGTTTCTTTGACCCATTGGCCGAGTTCATTCAATCGCTCTGATTTTTCTATGTTTAAATTAAAATCGGCAATAGGAGTCGAGTCTTTACTTTTGGGTGTTTCGATGCAAAATTGATCTGATTTATCTTTAATAACAACCTGTTCAATCTCTCCTTTAGAAGAATAAGAGGGGATCAAATCGATGCGGGAAGTCTTTTCCCATATGACTTTGTCAAGGCTGTAGCCAATTCTTTTTTCGTTCAGAAGATTGCCTTTATAAAACTCCTGAAAATGGATCATCCTTCCGTTTGAATCGTATTCGAAAGTTTGTTCAGTCTGATTTCTCAAAATCTTTTTTAAAAGCTGGCCCGATTTTGAATATTCATATGTCTCTTTGGTTTGGTCAGGATAAATAATTTCTGTCGGCTGACCTCTCAAGTTGTATTGCGTTAAGGTGGTATCGCCTCTAGGTTCAACTTTTTTAATTATTCGATCAAAACAGTCATATTCAAAATAGGTGACGGGATGCTTAGGACCCTCTAGGGTCATAACCAAAGGAGCTTTAATCTCAATGATGCGTCCCATCCCATCACAAGTAAAATAGGTCGTATTGCCGTATTCATCGGATTTCGAGAGGGTGTTTCCGCAAATGTCATAGGTGTAGGCGGCCTTATCTTTTTCGGAAATAAGCCTATTCATGTAATCGTAGTGCATGACTTTCGATTCTTCCAGGTTATCATGCTTGATCAGATTGCCATGAAGGTCATATTCAAAAAATTCTACATCCCCTTTTTCATTTGTGGAGGATAAGATTCGACCGGCGAGATCCCTTTCATATATTTGGCATGTGAATCCTTGATCATTTTCCGTCGTTTCGCTTACAAGCCAGCCTTCATTTGAATAGGAATAATTTTTGCACTCCATAAGAGTATCATTTGCGAAACGGGATATTTTCTCAGGAAGACCGAGGTTGTTGTAATCGGAGATAAGCGTTACGATTTCCCTGTCGCCTTCCTTTATTATTTCCTCTAAAGGAAGCCCTTTTTCATTAAAGCGATAAAACGTTTCAATCGATCCCTCTTTTTTATATATGAGACGATCCTTATCCCAGCGATAAGAAACAGTTTTGCCTTCTTCTTCCTCTACGAGGATTAAGCGGTTTTCTTCATCATAATGGAGGCGTCTTACCGCTTTATCATGCCCAATGCCCGTGATATTGCCTTCCCAGATTTCTCGAGTTAATCGCCCTTTATCATCATATTCAAGAAGCCTTGCGGCAATAAGAGAGCCTTTGGAATCATAGATATTGTGAGAATTGAGCAAATCTTGCCGCCATTTTAATTCTTCTGATTTTTGAAGAACTCCATCAAGAAAATGTTCAATTTTATTTATGCGATTATCAGATTGATATGAGTAAACTTTTTTGTAGCCGTAAGGATTTGTCAATTCGGTTTTTTTATCTAGATACCTAATCGACATTAGCGATTTTGGCTCTTTTGTTGTTCCCGCAGGCCCGATTGTTTTTACGACTCTTCCTTCTTTATCGTGTTCCCATTCAAGATAACGGCCATTTGTTTCATCTCTTCTTTTAAGGAGAATGGATCCTTTATTCTCTTTATAGGTATAAATTCGATCGGCGGTTCCGGGGCGTTTTACCTGCTTTAAGCAGGAGTGGTTAAGAATTTTTTCAAATAGATATTCAATTTTCTGACGTCCGCCTAAAATGAGGTCGATGCGATTTGGATTTGGACGATCGATGCTAACCGATTGGCCATACCGGTTTGTAGCTTTAACAAGTTCACGTTTGGCGTTATAAACAAATTGATAGCCTTCCCATTCTAAAATAGGAATTCCACCATGATTAAAATGGGGCAGGCTGAATTTCCACTCAGGCGTTAAACTATCCGAATGGGCAATGGATGAGCAAAATAACCTTTTTAGGATCAAGGGATGGGGGCCAGCCGTTTCATAATCGGTTGAACTCTCAATCCACTCGCCTGTTGCTACGTTTAATGAGTGATTAAAATCGGGAAGTGAAAATAGATTATTTAGATCTCTTCTCTCATCGCAATATACCAACTTCAAATAGCATACAGTTAGCAATAGAATGATTTTTTTCATTATTTATTATATTATTGTTCATTCGTTCTAACTAATAAAATTGGTTTTCAGCCTAGCATACATATTCCAAAAATATCAAGCAGACTATCAAATGCGAATTCAAGCAAATATTATAATTGACCGGCATAGAATTACATTTTCGTTATTAAAATTAGTATCGACGAGTAATTATCAGGGAAAAAAGAATAAGAGCGATTTCGCGTTGAAGTTGTAATTTTGAAACAAGCTTAACTGCTGTTTTGAAAGAAATCTTTTGCGTGTGGTACGTTCTCTTTATGCTTAATATCGTCATATTGGGAGCGGGCAGTGTTGGCCGCTATATTGCTGAACTCCTATCGAAAGCTCAGCACAATGTCATAGTAGTAGATAAGGATAAGCAAAAAATCGAAGCTCTTTCGCAAACCGTTGATGTTGCAACGCGTTTGGGTTCCGGAACGGATTGGCAGCTCATTGACGATTTATTGGAGCTCTTTCCCGATGCGTTAATTGCTTTAACAAATGATGATGAAACAAACCTGGTCGCCTGCTCTATCGCAAAACAATTAGGATATCCCCTTACCATTTGCCGTGTAAGAGATAGCCGCTATTTAAACCGCAGCCGACTTGATTTTGCAAAAATATTTGATGTGGATCATTTCATAGGACCCGAACTTATTGTCGCGCAAGACATCATGAAATATTTAACCAGCCATGGCTCTGTTATGGTGGAGCATTTTGCGCATGGAGCGGTGCAATTAAGAACGGTAGTCATTCCTGATAAATGGAAAAGGGGAGATAAGCCTATCGCTGAACTTAATATCCCTGCGGGAATTATGGCAGCGCTTATCTATCGTAAGGGAAAAGAGGGGGCTAAAGTCATCTTCCCTCATGGCGATGACATGATTAAACCTCTTGATGAAGTGACATTTATTGGCGAATCAGAGGGGATTAACGAACTTCACCATTTTATCGGCATAGAAGAGAAGCAGGTACGTTCCGTTGTAATAGTAGGCGGATCGATAGTAGGTATTAACCTTGCTAAACTCCTTGAGAAAAGGAATATCGGCGTAAGGCTCATTGAAAGCGATTATGATAAATGCGTGCAGCTGACGGAAATTCTTCCCGAAACGACGATAATGCACCATGATGCTACCGATATCGATTTTTTAAGAGCGGAAAAAATAGGACAGGCAGATCTTGTTGCCTATTGTACAAGGCATGATGAATTAAATATGCTTGGCGCCACTCTTGTAAAAGAGATTGGCGCGCAGGATGTCGTAACCGTCTTATCTAATCCCGCCTATGAACCTATTATTGAAAAACTGGATATTGATCATGTCGTATCTCCAAGGACTGCCGCCGCTAATCGAATATTATCGCAAGTGATGTCAGGAAAAGTAAATTCATTGATTTCTCTTTATGACAATCGGGCAGAAGTCATGGAGGTGACGGTATCGATGGATTCGAGAGTAGTTGGTATTCCTTTATCTGAATTAGGACCTCTTCTTCCAAACGATTTTTTGATCGCAATGATTCAAAATCGAGGAAGGATTATGGTAGCAAATGGGAATCGGATCATATCTCCGGGTGATACGGTAATTGTTATGACCGATCCTAAATATATTCCTGAGCTAGGGAAGATTTTTTAGACATGCTTTACGAACTGTTAAAAATGTCTGCCAATTTTTTTTTCGGGTTTTCTTTAGTTCTATTGGTTCCAACAGCTGTCAGTTTTTATTATGAGTTTTATGGGGCAGCTGATCATCCGCAGCCTCATGTTACTATCGCATTTTTACAAACGATAGGAATCGTTTTTACATTAGGTGTCATTGCCTATTTTCTAGGCAAAAAAGGCAAAGGTTATTTTTATAAAAGGGAAGCGATAGCCTTTGTTGTTTTTGTATGGTTTATTACCCCTTATCTTGGGTCTTTGCCTTTTACTTTAAGCGGAACGCTTAATAGTCATCTACAAGCCTATTTCGAAGCGGTTTCTGGGTTTTCCACTACAGGATCAACAATCCTTTATCCTAAAGCTTATAATGCGGAAGGACAAGAGGTGAAAGTGCAAAAAACGATTCCGAATGTCATTGACACCCATTATGAATTTTACGGTACCATAACTCCTGTTAGAAATGAGCAAGGCAAGATCGTTTTGGAAGGAATTGAAGCGGTTCCAAAGGCGCTTCTATTTTGGAGAAGCTTTACACAGTGGCTTGGGGGTGTTGGGGTTGTCGTTCTTTTTATTGCGATTCTTCCTGCTTTGGGGGTTGGAGGAAAAGTCCTTTTCCAATCTGAAGTGCCTGGGCCTGTTAAAGAAGGAATCTCGCCTAGAATTAAAGAAACAGCGGTACAGCTGTGGAAGATATATCTTATTCTAACCGTCATACAAATGGCGGCGTTGTTTATTTTCGACAATAATTTAGATTGGCTCGATGCTTCAACGATCACTTTTTCTACGTTATCCACAGGGGGATTTTCGGTTAAAAACACGAGTATTGCGGGATATAATAGTCCTTCAGTTGAATGGATTGTTATTATTTTTATGGTGCTAGGAAGCGTGAATTTTAGCCTGTACTTTTATGCCTTCCGAGGAAAGCTCTATAAATTGAGCGATCCCGAATTTCTTTTGCACATTCTTTTCATCTTGCTTTTTGCCTTTGTCATTTCATACTCGATTTTGGGTGCGAATGAAATTAGTTTGGAGAATAAATCAGGCGGAACCTATTCGACTGTAGAAGCTTTAAGAACAGGATTTTTTCAGAGCGTTTCCGCTCAGACGTCAACTGGATTTACGACTACCAATTATGATTATTGGCCCTATCTTCCCCAAATTCTTCTTTTGATTTCTATGTATATCGGAGGTATGTCGGGCTCGACTGCGGGAGGCATTAAGACTGCTCGAATATTTATGATTTTTAGAATCGCTCAAAACAAAGTCGAATCGATTTTCCGTCCTGAAACACTGCGTACTTTGAGGATAGGAGGCAGGGATGTTGAGGCAAGCTCTGCTACTACGACTCTTGTTTTTTTCAGCATAGTAATTGCTGTATCGGCTTTAGGTGTTATTATTTATGTATGGGATGGCGTCGATCCGGAAACTTCATTGAGCCTTGTCGCTTGTATGGTAAATAATACCGGAATGACCTTTAGAGCTGCCTCGCCTGTTGATAGCTGCGCCTTTTTATCGGATGTAGGCCTATGGCTTTCTTCTATTCTGATGTTGCTGGGACGTCTTGAATATTTTGCAGTGCTGGCACTCCTCGTGCCAGCATTTTGGAAAGAAAGCGATTAATACTTAGCAAATATCGCTTGGTTTTTTCCGGTGATGATTGTGCAGTCGAAGTATTCGTGCCTTAAAAAATGGCCGGCAAAGTTCCTTTCAAGGGTATAGTAAGGATTTACCATTATAATCTGACCATAGTAGTTTGAAACAACTTGCAGGCCATAGCGCGGACCTGCGAGAACGGTTGTTATTACCGCGTCGCTATAGTAGGCGACATGGCAATAAACGCCGTCGATTATTTCATCGCCTTGATGCACGGGAACGCCGATGTAATTGCCATAAGCGAGCATTTTTTTCGATAAATCTTCTCCAAGCTTATTTAAGAGAGGTTCATCTTTTTTTGAACT
>CAZABG010000095.1:0-557 GCA_964483465.1 uncultured bacterium | reverse complement strand
ACTAACGGATAGCGCTGAGTCGAAATTTAGCTCATGGATTTTCGCTTTTTCGCTCAAGATATTATGAGCGCAATCAGAATCATCGGCAGCAAGAGCCGATACGATGAGTAAACAAAGAAATGCTTTTTTTAGCATATCATCACCTCATGTGAGGCTCTTATTATTATTTGGATTTACTTTAATTTAAAGGATTTCAATTTGAAAAATGACAATTTAAAAATTAAATTATAAATTATTTAAATAAATGTTAATTTTGTGTTAGTATATTTGTCTATGACAGTTTCAAATTTAAATATTCTTACATTAGACGAAAGCGGGCAAGGATACGCTTTCCTGATAAAAGGAAGAGATTCTTATACCATCTGTGTAAGAAAGTGTAGCCAAACTTATAAGGTGAATCTTTTAAAAGTAGACCTCCTTGGCAGAAAGACTTTTCTTAATCTTGAAGATCTTGAACAAGCTCGACGCGCCCTTTTTGAAGTTGCTAATCGCGTAAATAGTGTTCCTGGTAAAACTCATCTTCCAACACAAGTATTTTTAAGCATTAATGTTTTTTC
>CAZABG010000094.1:8977-9249 GCA_964483465.1 uncultured bacterium | reverse complement strand
GTGCGAGGTTATTTAAAAAGGTCTGAAGTAGCTGGTGCGATTTCTGACGCTATAGATAATAAGCCCTTTTATCTCCCTCTAGAGCTTTCAATCAATGATAAACGGGTTGTTTTTCGCAATTTGAAAGATATGAAAAGTAAAGCGTCCGAATTGCTGCAGATTATAAAAGATCAACATTCAGAAATCCGTATTCAGACAAGTTCCTATTACGATGATAAATTTAATACATTCAGGGATATGTTTAAGCAGGATTGCCATATTAATATTCACTC
>CAZABG010000094.1:0-8967 GCA_964483465.1 uncultured bacterium | reverse complement strand
CTATGGGGATTGGTGGAAATCGTAATATTAGATATGAAAATGGGATTGTCGAAGAAATTTACTCACAAGAATATAATTACTGGTACGGTAAGAGAGCTTTTCCAAGCGGCAAAGTTGAATTAGGCAAATTCTATAGGTTCAGTTTTTGTGAGGGGACTATTGAAGAAAATGGAGCAGTCTTATACCTCCATCCTAGAACAATTATTGGGGATGCTGGATTAGACCGTCATATCGTAAAAATAAATGGCAAATTGATTGTTCTTAAACAAATTGATCGTGAAAATTTTGTAGCAGTTGATGAAGACCTGCATCAAAATTTGCTTAATATTCTTTCCCGCAGTGAACGAGTTAGTAAAAATGATCTTGAAGCGCTCTTTAGCAGTCCTGAAAGTTTAAGCGAATTTATTCAACACCTTGTATCGAAGAATTTAATTTTTAGCCTAAATTCATGGGTATTCTTTCATCTTCTAGAATTGGCAGAGGATTATAAGATAACTCTTAATCTCCCATTAATCCATCCGGTAACTCAGGTGTCATTGTTAAATAAATATTCAGATAACGCGAACGTCATAAAAATATTGCTTAAGTTAGAACCTTCACTGATTCAAAGAAGCGGCTCGGGTGAAATCCCCTTTGTAAATTCGCTCTTTGCAAAAAGAAAGAAGGCTACTAAAGCCTTATTAAAGGCAATGAATGCTCAAAACGTAGCCCTATTGCCGCGAGAATCCTTATTTAGAAAAATTGCCCTAGTAGAAGGCGCTGTCTCGGTTGAAGATCTTAAAGCTTTATCTCGCGATGATCAAGAAATGGCCTTCCGTCTTGCAAATATGTATTCAAATTTAGAAGTCCTTAAAATATTTAGAACGCTCGGCTTTGTAAGAACCGAGCCTCTATTTAGACCTGAAGGGCCTTCCATTTTTGGATTCAATATGGACGCGCTCGAAATCCAGGAAGTTTTAGCTCAAGCGCTTAAAGGACGAATCATCTCAAAATCGAATTTTAAGAATAATAATACCTATATTGAAAAGGGCGGAGATGTCGGCCGTCTTCTTGGTAGAGATTATATTCTAAGAACGATCCAAAGACTTGGACTTAAGCATGTGAAAGTTCCTGAAAAATTTATCGTTGCGGACGAATCAGAACCATTAAAAATTAGAGTCAATCCAGATCATTCGATAACGGCAGAATCAGCTGTTGATGTCTATGCAGTCAGAGTTAATCGTTCTGATAGAAAAATAACTTCCGATGAAGTGAAGGAGCTGCTTGCTTTATTTGAAGCGGCAGGGTTTAGCGATATTCATTGGGGTAATATTATCATCGCAGCAGATGGCGTCTACATTATTGATACCGAATTTACTAACTTCTGGATTCATCGCTTCTATTTTGAAGGAGGGAATCAGTTTGTTGAAATGGCCAAAATTGTTAACGCTCTTCCTCTAGATGAACAAAAGCCATTCATTGATGAGCTAAATTCTAAAATCGATGCCTATCGGGCTCAAGAAGCAACATTGAAAAAACAAATTAAAGAGCGTTCAAAACTTGAAAAAGAAGCCATGAAAAAAATGGGTACTGACCAGTCTGTTACGTTCGAATTCGATGTTAAAGAGCTGATCTAAACTTCGAGGATGATAATGTATACACTTATATAAAATTGTATTCTTTTTTATTAGTCAATTTCCATCGCGAGAAGAAAAGAATTGATTTCATCAATTGCATCATGAATGTTTTTAGGGATATTAAGTTCTATAGTTTTAACATCAATGTCTTTGAGATGAAAGTTCCATAAGTTTTGCAGTTGTAAAAGTTCATTTTCCGCAAATTTGATCAATTTAAATGGAGTGTTTCTATTATCAAAAGTAACTTTAATAGCTTTGAGAAACGAATCTTTTTTAAAAAGTTGTGGGTTTTTACTTAAAAGATATAAGTCATGATAATCTTTCATTCGGCTATTTGTTGAACCTTTAGAGAGGATCGTTTCTAATTTTTCAGCGAAAATTGTTTCTGGAGGATAAACGAATAGCGAAATATCATTTTCAAAAAGTTTTTCTCCTTTATGTTCAAAAGTTTCTAAATCGTATTTAATAGGTGTAACTACATCACCAACACCAATATCGATTTGTATCTTATTCTTCATATTGCTGAATTGAACAACTAAATTAATTCTATAGCCGGGATAATTCATATGAGGTTGATTTAATATTTCTATACTGTTGTATGTGAAAGTAAATCCATCATTCAGTGGTTCTAGAGCAATTTCTTTAACTGCATCTACAATTTCACTTTCACTAGCATTAATTTTTGTTAGAAGAAAATCTAAATCTTTTGTTTCACGGCCAAGTTCAATCATATATGAAAGGAGAAAGCCTCCCTTGAAAATGAATTTGGTTGAATGTTTTGAGCTAGCTAATCTTGATAAAAATCGATCTAGAATTAATTGCTTCCAGCATTCGTTAAATGTAATTTCTTTTATTGTAGAAATTTTATGAATTTTGTCGATTAAAGCTTGTTTGTTCATGTTGTCACAGTCAGTAGATAGGGGCTTATATTAAATCGTAGTTTTTTAGCATAGTCTTGAAGTTTGATTAGATTTATTCGATCTTTCCCTGTAGCTTTTAGAGCCATTTTTAGAGCCTTGATAGCTGTTTCTTTGCTAAGCATTCTAAATGCGTCAATAATTGTACGCTCTCGATCAAATATCGGAATTTGTATTTCGCCAAATGAAAAAGTTGTTTTTCCAATTTCCATATTTCTAAGGCGAACTATTTTTGTATGTTTGCGTTCTTTAATAGAAGTTTTATGAGAAACTGCGATCCAATGTTGCCGTGGTATTTGTTCAGTAATATCGTATAGAGATAGTGCCGAAATAAGACAAACTGTCCCTCCTGGGATAGAATTAACTGTGTCAATAAGATCTTCCCATTGAAAGTGCTCTGATGGATAGAGGTAATTGTTTCCTTTATAAACACCTCTTCCTAGTCTTTTAATTTCATCTTTCTTTACGTAATAGGCAAGTTGAGCTGAAGAAATGCCATATTGCTTTGCCTGTTTGGCAGTAAAATACGGAAGGGAAGTTAGTGAGGAGATTGGATTTTTCATCTTAAGCATTATTTTAATATAAACACCCAGAAATGTCAAGTGGGTTTTTATTTTAAATTATTTTGAAAGATTTTTGAAATGTTTAAGTAATTTACGACTATTGGTCTTACTATCAAAAAAAGCTTTATGGATTAATAGCAGGCTTGGGATTGGCGGGATAGCGATTCGTCTGCTTTCGCGGCAACGATAAAGTCGTTGATGGATAGGCCGTTGATGGCATGGGTAAAGAGGGCGATTTTAACGCGGCCCCAGCCAAGCTCGATATCGGGGTGGTGGCCTTCGATTTCCGCGATCTCTCCAACAAGGTTGGTGAAAGCTAGCGCTTGGCGAAAATCGTCGAATTTATAAGTTTTTTCAATGCGTTTATTATCGATCACATGCCAGCCCTCTTCAAGTAGATCAAAATATTTTTTGATCTCACCAGGGTGAAGGGGATCGACGCCGCCTTCGCAAGGGGCGCATTGTTTATGTAAAAGATCCATAATAATTATTTAAAATTAAAACACTTACTTTTGCAAGTACTTTGCTTTAATAAATAAAAAGAGAGGAAACTCTTCTCGAGCCCGATTTTCCATTTTGGCTTTAGGCCCCGTGCTTTCCTTGTTTGAGATCCATTCATCCATTTCTACGATAGCGAAGCCTCCATGCGCAAGAGCTTGCGTATAGGCATAGAGCGGGCGGTGGAAGGATAAGGTCTCGACAGAGTCCTTTTTACCGGGATGGGTCTTTATAGGTATAGTGAGGGGGGTAAGGTAGCGATCGAGGCGGCGGTATTGGATTTTTTTAGCTTGGTCAACCTCCCAGCTGCTTTGGCGCGGAATGCGAAAACAGGGGTGGTTCATGACAATAAGGAGCTCTCCGCCAGGTTCAAGGTGATCTTTAACGTTTTGCAGAAGGGCGTCAAGCGGGTCGATATTCTGTATCGCGAGGACAATAGTCGCGAGGTTAAATTTCTTTTTTAGATTAAATGGCTTTGTAGCGTCTTGTACAAGGTATTGATGCTGAGGATTTTTATCCTGATTTTTGGCATACTTAATAAGGTCAGGGGCGATATCTAGGCCTTGATAGGTAACAGTAGAGGGGATTTGTCTTCCTAGCACCCCTTGGCCGCAGGCAAGATCAAGCAAACGGGCGTCTTTTGGAATTTTTTTAAGAAGTTCTGGAAGAATAACATGTCGATGATAGTAATGACCCTCTTCACCTACGTTCTCTTGATACCATTTAGCTGAATTTTGCCAGGAAGTTGATTTCATTCATAAAATATAATATAAACCGGTAAATATAAGGAAGGTAGTTATGAACACAACACCGTTAACGAAGTTCCGTTCAGAAGTAGAACAATTTTCGAAGCAAATAGATTCAAGCGCCCAGAAGAACAATCCTCAACTAGCAGGCGTCAAGCAGCAGCTCGCTCAATTAAGATCAGATCTTGATAAAGCAAGCAAATCGGCTGGCGCACAAGCGGCAGTTGTAGATAAAAATTTTCAAGAAGCTTTCCAGAAGATTCAAAACCAATATCGCAAAGTCGATCCAAAAGCTGAAAAAGTATCTCCAGGCAAGCAGTCTTAATAGAGAAAATAATGAAGCAAGGTCGCGATGGTTTTCCCATCGACGATCTTGTGTTCTTTGATCATCTTTATCGCATCTGTAAAAGATATAATTTGAACTTCAATATTTTCGTCTTTTTCGAGCTTTTGCTTTCCCTTTTTAAGGTCTGTCGCAAGAAAAGAGGTCAGCTTTTCTGTCGAATAGCCGGGCGATGCATAAAAGCTAAATAACTCTTTAATATTTTTTGCCGTGTAACCGGTTTCCTCTTGAAGCTCTCTTTTTGCGCAAGTTAAGGGGAATTCGCCTTCTTCAAGCGTTCCGGCAGGAAGTTCCCAGAGGGTTTCCTTGACGGAGGGCCTTTCCACCTGAATAATGACAAAATGTTCGGGATCTATTAGAGGAAGGATGACAGCTGCTCCCGGATGATTTATCGTCGCTCTTTCGCCATCGACTTCGAGCTGAAATTTTTTGCCTTTGAAAAGGACTTTTGGATCTGATACCATTTACTCTTCTTTATAGGGTGGAAAGCGTATGGAAATCAAACTATTTGTCACTTTAGGCACTCTGCTTGGTTCGATAGGGGTGGCAATCGGGGCAATTGGAGCGCATTTGCTCAAATATAAGCTTTCTATAGATCAACAGCATATCATGGAAGTCGGTGTTAGATACCAGATGTATCATGCTCTGGCATTAATCGCGCTTAGCTGCGCCTTATCCTTTTTCAATCATGAATGGCTTACCTTCGGGTTATGGTGCATGTTTATTGGGACAGTCCTATTTTCCGGCAGCCTCTATCTTTATGCGCTTACTTCCATCCGTTATTTTGCGTTTATAACACCGATTGGCGGAACGCTTCTTGTCTTTAGTTGGATCATCTACACATTGGGCCTTGTAAAAACATGAACGTCGTTTTAAAAAAGGGAAGAGAAAAATCGGTCAAAAACGGACATCCCTGGATATTTTCGGGCGCGATTGAATCTGCTCCAAGTTCTCTTCAGGGCGATCTTCAAGAAGTATATTCTTCTCAAAATGAATTTTTAGGCTGGGGTTATTTCAATTCACAGTCGAAAATTTTCGGCCGCATGATTTCATACAAAAGAGAAGAGCCGATTGAAGAAGTTAAAAAGCGCATTCAAGATTCCCTTTCAAGAAGAGCTTTTGGAAAAGAGACCAACGCTTTTCGAGCAATCAATGGAGAGGGCGATTTTCTTCCGGGACTGATAGTCGATGTCTATGATGATTTAGCAGTCATTCAAATCGGCACGCTTGGAATGGATAAGTTAAAGCCGATCATTATAGATGCGCTTCCTTACCCGCTTATTTACGAAAAATCTGAACTTCCATCTCGAAAAGAAGAGGGTATGCAGCCTTTTTCAGGCTGGCTTAAGGGTAGGGGAGAAGATCAAAGGGTTGTTTTAGAAAATAATCTCAAATTTATAGCTAATCTTTCGGGTCAAAAAACCGGATTCTTTTTAGACATGCGCGAAATGAGGCAATTAATAAAAGAAAAAGCCCAAAATAAAACGGTGCTGAATACGTTTAGCTATTCAGGCGGTTTTACGCTCGCAGCCCTTGCCGGAGGGGCAAAAAGCGTGACTTCTGTAGATATTTCAAAACCTGCCATCGATCTTTTAAATGAGAATGTGGCCTTAAATGGATTTGATACCCAAAAATCGATCGTTGAAGATGTTTTTAAATTCTTGAGAGAAGACGCGCTAAATTACGATATTGTCATTCTTGATCCGCCCGCGTTCGCCAAAAAGGCCAAGGATGTGGTTCAAGCATGTAGAGGGTATAAAGACTTAAATCGAGTGGCAATGAGTAAAATGCCGCCGAATTCCCTTCTTTTGACCGCTTCCTGTTCTCATTTTGTCGATGAAAAACTCTTTCAACAGGTCGTTTTTCAGGCATCAAGAGAAGCCAAAAGAGACGTCGAAATCCTATCAAGACATCGTCTTGCCGAAGATCATCCTATCAACCTCGCATGCCCGGAAGGCGAATATCTAAAGAGCTTTTTGTTAAGGATTCTTTAAACTTAATTTACTTATTCTTCATACTTTAATGGTATAATCTGCCCATGCTTGTAAATACTTGTAACGAAATTATTCACCGCTATTATCAAAACATAAGACAGGTATTAAATCGTTTAACCGAGCTATTTCTTCAAATTTTCTGTTTAAAGCCCGAAATACCGCCCGATGAGATTCACAATACGGTTGTAGACCTAACAAAAGAGGTTCCTCCAAACTTGATTGAGCGGCAAGGGTATCTTATAAGGCAAAAAAGCCTGATTGAAAAACATGTTCGAGCGAACGGGCTAAAAAACCAATTCAACACAGGACATACGGTAGAAAAGATCGGCGACTGCTATGTCAAAGCTGACACTGATCAGGAAAAATTTAATGTTCCGCTTGCGCTTTTAGAAAAGCTTGCTTGGAATATAGCTCAGATTCTAGGTCATGAGGCTTTTTTTTCTCCTACCAATATCGTTCGATTATATAGTTGGAATTCAACTGAAATAAAGCAGGGTGAATTTCACGCCTCAAATATTATTGAATATAGGCCATCGACGATTGCAAGTTACCAAACGGACTCAGGTGTTGTTTTAAGAGGCAATGAAGATCAGTTAAGTGAGGAAAGTTTTGATGATATTTTTTCTCTCGCCCTCATTTACAGTATGTATGACGCTCATAATAATAATATTTTACTGAAAGATAACCGTCCTATCTTTTTTGATAATCCGCGAATACTTCCTCAGACGAATCAATTCTTATACAATTGCTTTGGATACATGTTCCCATTTAGATTAGAGCTGATTGGATTTAAAAAAGCATTTGAGCCGTTAGGAGAAAAATCAAGAATACGCTTTTTAAATCGAGTTAATGAAACGCTTTCAAGACTCGATAAATTGAAAGCCTATTTTAATGACCCTATTATCCAGGTTCAATTTGAGGATTTGCCTATAAATTGGTTCGATCCTGATAAAAGTATCCGAGCTCTTGAAGAGCGGCTTACAATTATGAAGCAAGTCCTGGATTCCTCGGATAATATCTCTTATAACGACCTCGTTTACGCGGTTTATCCAAAAATTAAGCTTTATGCCGCATTGGTTTTTCAAAGAATGCTTAAATCTTATCCTTCTGTTAATTGTGAAAGAGCTTTAGCTGAAATTGGCTACATGAGTTTAAGCGATTGTTTTAAAGAAGATGAAAGGATTCCTTTAGTTAAAATAGCTCAATTTCATCCGGACGATTCGCTGGAGGAAATTTATAAAAAGGCAAAATCGGGTCCTTATGTTGAATATTCAAGAGAATCATTAAATAGTGATTTTTCAAAAGAAGAGCTTAAAGCGCCTATTGCAAAAGACCATCCTAAATATAAGCTTTTTGCTGCGATAATCTTTCAGCATAAATTCAAAAAAAGTCCGAACTATACTTACGATCAAATAATACGTTATCTTGGAAGTATTAATTTGAGCGAGTGTTTTAAAATTGTAAATCCTGTTCAAAAAGTTGCCATCGCTCAATTTGATTCGACAGATACTTTTGAGGATATATTTAGAAAAACAAAGGAAGGACCGTTAAGGGAATATTATAGAGACTCTTCAGTAAAAGATTTGATAGATAAGTCGGAAGTGAACGCGATTGAAGCCTATTCTCCCGTTAGTTTAATCGGCGCGCATCTAGCGCGATTATTCGATTCGAAAGATCCATTAAATGCGGCAGGGTTTTATTCAGTTAAAGGGGTCGATTATTGGGTAAATCAAAATCTTATTCCGGGAGAGTTTGTAATTTATTATAAAGGCGCACGACTTCCGCCCATGCCGCTTGATGCTTTTAAAAAGTGGCTTTCTGATGGAATTATGCCAAAGGCGCAAGCCGATGTCATCGCTATAATAGATTCACTTGGGGTAGATATTATTCATTTTGTTTACCGTAACGACCAATTTACCCTTTTACATCAAATAGGAAAGGGCGAAACCAAATATATTCAGCGCTTATATGGAAAAAAATTCGTTATTAAACGTGTTCATCGCGATATGACAGGCAAAATAAAGATAGAGCCGTTAGATAAGCTTAAACCGATTGTAAAAACAGAACCTTTGCCTGAACCTAAAAAGATTGAACATAAAGACGCGACAGAAATTACTTCTTCCTCTGTCCCTGGCTATTATATTGCCGAGATTGATGAAGTCTATTTGCCTCCCATGACAGAAGAGGAGTTAATGCTGTGGTTTGAATCGGATAAGAGAGAGTATCATCGCCTAAAAAAATACAAAGATAATCATGCGATTGCCGTGCACGAAAAATTGTTTAAAGACTT
>CAZABG010000093.1:0-9383 GCA_964483465.1 uncultured bacterium | reverse complement strand
CCTTTTTGTAGCGGCTAATATATCCCATTTTCTCAATTCAAATCAATCTGATTTGGTGTTAGTATGACCCCATGTTCAAGGTAAGAAAAGGGTATATCGCTTTTGTCCTTATTTTAATTTTAATTTTGACGCTTCCTTTTTCAGCTTTCAACCCGCTTAAAGAAACATTGATGGGAGGGTGGTTAGCCCTTTACACACATTCTTCGTCATTGATTGAATCAATCTTTCCTCCTTCAAAATATGAAGAAAAAAGACAGTCGCTAGAGCGTGAAGTGGCAAAATTAAAAAGCGAACTCATTTTAGCTAAAAACCAGGCGCGCCGTAAGGTGAATGAAGCCGAAATTATCTATCGTCAAAAAGCCAATTGGAATGAATCACTTTGGATTAGCAAAGGCGAAGGCTCTGTAAAAAAATTAAGTCCGGTTCTTAGCGGGGATGTACTTATCGGCATTATCGATTATGTAGGAAAAAACCAATCCCGCATCCGACTTATCACCGATCCGAAGCTATCTCCTTCTGTCCGGGCTAAAAGAGAAGTTGCTGGCCGTTCCTGGCTGCTTGCAAAAGGCGAGCTTGAAGGCATGTTAGACAAACAAGGTCGTCAAGGAGGCACCCTTTTTAAAGGGGCGGGATTTAACTATGATTTTCCTGATTCAGAAGGGCCTGCCCGCGATCTTCGAACGGGAGCCATAGCTGATGGCGGGTCTGAAATCCCCATCATTAAAACGGAGGATATCCTTGTCACAACGGGTCTCGACGGTCTTTTCCCGAAAGGCTTGAAAGTTGCTAAAGTTACAAAAGTAAAACCCTTAAAAGAGGGCGATTTTTACTATGAAATTGAAGCGAAAAGTTTAATGGGAAACTTAAACGACCTCAAATGGGTGACAGTGATAGAGCCTGTCTTCTTCGATGAAACCGATCTGCCGACCGACTTTGGTTTTTAAATTCCAGTTATCTCTTTGCTTTTATATAAAAACGAATTAGTGCAGTACGTCTTTTGAGTATGCTCTAAGGCCGTTTTTGATGATTTCGGTCATTTCGATTTTGGAGGGATCCACAAATGTGGGCAGCGCAAAATCTTCTGGCACGACATCAAGAAGCCCAAGCTTTTCCGCAAGTTCATAATCTTCTGCCATGACGGCTTTAACAAGATTCATTGTGGGAACGTCGAGCGGCATCACTTTGTCGTACATGGAGCCGTCGATAAAGGGCCGTTCTTCACCATGCTGATTAGTTGTAAAATCAAACGATTGTTTATTAGGATTGAGAAAGCCGGATAGATAGGAGCCGGACGCGGTATATTTGTTCGTCCCAAGCTTGAAAAAGTGCAGCATTTCGCGATCGACATTTTCTCTCACAAGGACGAGCGCATAATCATTAAATCCAAGAAAATCGTCGCTCTCTACTTGATGGCCCGTAAGGACATCGCCTGAAATAATACGAATAGGCCCATCGGCATGCGGGACGCGGCCGGCTAAAAGCGCCTCGATAGGAAATCCTTCGCGCACTTTGAAAAATCCCGTTTGGTCCGCTATGCAGGCAGGGCCTCCGATGCCGATCACTCTCTCAATAAAATATTCTCCGTTGCTTAAGAGAGAGCCAAGAACGAGGACGTCATGCGCGTCGAGCGTCCAGATGATATCTTGTGTCGAGCGGACAGGATCGATTTCTTGGATATGAAGAGAGAGATTTCCGACAGGATGAGGACCTTCCGCTGTATGAATTTGAACATTCTTAAAATGCGAGAAGAAGGATGAGCCTGCGCTATGGATAAGATTGACCTTTCCATCGGTCATTTTTTTAAGGGCATCAAGGCCTGCTTGAAATAGATTTTCATACCCTTGCACCTGCAGCTCGGCAGGGGGATAAAAAGGAAGCGATTCTATAGCTTTGACGAAAATAGTACGGGGTAAGTGGCGTGGATCCGCAAGAATGTCAAAGGGCCTGCGTCTAATATGGGAAAATCCGCCCCCCTCCATTAAGCGTTTGATAATATCTTCTCGCGTAGCGTGATTTGGATCTAGAGGAGGGAATTTTTTAATGTCTTCTACCTGATCGATTTCGATGACGATATCGTGAAGGACTCTTTTAAGTCCGCGGCGGATTTCTGTGATGGTGCCTGAGGCAGGTGAAACAAACATTCTGCCGGGACAGAGGCGGTCTTCGGCAATAGGGTCGCCTATACGGACTTTGTCGTTCAATTTTGCGATTAAAGTAAAGCGTAGTTCGCCAAATTCTGAGAGATTAAGTCCAATCTGCTTAATGGATTTGTTTGCTTGACCGGATTGAGTGAAAGGCTCGACATTCCCTGTTGGTTTTCCGGCGATGGGAATATCAAGACCTTTTTTAATTTTTATCGCTACCATCCAAGAAAAGATAGCGAATGTAAATTATTTTGTCACTGTGTCTTGCGACAAAGCAATCTTCAAAATTACTGCAATCGCGGCGCCGATAAAAATAGCGGGTTCGGCAACAAATAAGGCAAGGAGAAGGCCGCCGAGGATCAGGCTTCTTACCATGCCGTGCTGTTCAATTAAGTCGTTCGCCGATTTAACAATGTTATAAAGTTCGTTTGAAAAGTAGTAGCCAAAGATAAGGCCGACAATTAAACCGCCGTAAAAGGGGTGGGAAAATAGCAGGACGATACCCACGATCATAAGGATATAGGCGATCGTGTCCCGCGTGTTATTGGATGCGTAGTTATAGATGCCTTCAATCTTCTGATTCTTTTTAAATTTTTCTAAAGCATCGGCAATTTTATTTTTATCTTCTTTTGGGTCTTGCGGAGCAGTCATAAATTTCCTTCTATCTATTTAAAATTTGTTGATAACGTGTCTATAGAGTTTTTTTAAACGAATTTTCACTCTAAACTTCAAATTTTAAAATGGATGAAGGTTTGATCGCTTGCCATATTCAAGGTCATGGGATATACTTACCACCTTGATTTAAACATGCTTAACGTTATTATTCGATATCTAAATCTCGCTATCTTAGGGCTTTGCTTATTCTTTGCTATAGCCGCAGCATTCGTTTGGATGCTTCGTCCTTCAGAGATTTCTGAAAAGTCGCCGAAAGTTCAGCCATCCAATCCTCCCCATAATGTTTTTAGACAGCCGCAAGATTCGATTTCAAATTTAGGCGAGACGGCGCTTCGCTGCGATTTTCATCCGCCTACCATTAAAATTCCTGACTTAAAGAATATCCTTATTTTTTATGGAAAGAACGGACGCCCTGATGCCGATCAAGAATACCCTCAGCTCCATTTCAGTTTGTCTGGATCTAAAACATTTGCATCGCTCACGCCCGGTGAAAAACTATATTTGGTTTTCAATAGGAAGAATGAGGGATGCCGTTATTCCTTTAGTCCGAACAATGAAGAAACGACACTGTGGCTTGAAACGCGCCTAAACGGTAATGAAGCGATTATATCCGTTCATCTCCTAGATGAAAAAGGGGATAAAGTTGTTGAGCCTGAACAAAATAGGCAATTTACGCTCGTTGAAAAAGAGTATGTAAGACAAGTGTCTCAACCCTGGGAGATGGGCAAGTGGCGTGTAGATGCGACTTTGCTTGCCAGAATGAGAGCCAGATGGTACGGCGCCGATCGTTTTATCGAAGAGCACGGCGGAGATGAGTTTAAAGAAGCTGTCGGAAGACAGCGAATTGATTTTGGCGAAGGCGAGGATGTTTATTCCGTCTACGTATCGGTCAATGATACGCTTGTTTACGCGAAAGATAAGTGGAAAAAGGTCGAGCCTGGGGAAGATTCCATTCATTTGCCACTGCTTGTCGTAAAGAAAGTTGACGACAGGTTAATGAACCTTGAGCTTTGGGATGTGCAAGGCAAGGCGAAAGCCTCTTTGAATTTGCTTAAGTCGTCAGACAATTTCGCTCATGAAAATTTCGGTGAAACTTTCAAGTTTCTTGGCGCAAGAACCCGATCCCAATTCCTTTTTGAAATTGATAATGAAAGAGTCTTGATCCGTCCTAATGATTGGTTGGTATTAACTGAAGAAAATGGATGGAAAAAACTCGCGACGGTTGATGACATCGATAATTTTGTTAATCGCAAGCTTGTAGGAACGCTTTTTGTTTTTGATAAAATCATAAGAAAAGATGACAAGCAGATCATTTTGGGTACGGTTTACAATCAAAATCGTACCGAATCGTACCCTGTCGAAATTGCTATGCAGCCCACGGCTCTTCCTGTTGTGAAGAAAGAGAGCGCAGAGCCAACGCAGGAAACGGTTAACAAAAATATGGACATAGAACCCCCTTCTTACGCAAGACATAGATGACAATAAAAACATTTTGGATATTTCTTTTGGCCATAGCTTTACTTAATGGCCAAACCATTGCCGAAAAAAAGGCAACTCTCTCCGAATCTAAAGGAGACCTTGATAAGGATTCCGAAAAATTTCTGCTTGAAGTTAACCGTGAGCTAGTCGATGTCGAAGAGGAATTAAGAAAACAGTACAAGGTTGCATTTAAGGTCTATCAGGAAGAAGGTGATAAAGGCGATTACGGCGCCATCCTTTCAAAAATTCGTGAGTTAAGATCTAACATATTATCTCTCGAAGATAGCTGGCGCACGATGGCGAGCCAAAGTGCGAACGTTGAACCCTACGCCTTGTGGCATCAGCCGGAGACGACTTTAGAGCAGCTAGTGGTAGATTACGGCTCTCAAGATTATGTATACCTCATCCCTCAAGAAATCGGACAAATCAAGTTAAGCCTCGGATCCAATCTTCCTATTCCAAGATCTTCTTGGAGCGATATGCTCGAGTCAATATTGACTCAGAATGGAGTTGGAGTAAGACAGCTCAATCCCTTTTTAAGGGAACTCTATCTTTTTAAGAATGATAATTCAGGCATTCGCCTTATCACCTCTCAAAGAACCGATTTAAATTCCCTGCCTCCAAGAGCAAGGGTCGCCTATGTTCTATCGCCCGATCCCTCTGAAGTCAGAAGAACCTTCTTTTTCCTGGATAATTTCGTCAATCACCAGAGCTCGGCGATACAATTAGTCGGACGAGATATTTTGATCATCGCGGAAGTTCAGGAGATAAACGATCTCTTGAAGCTGGCCGATTTTGTTTACGCGACAAAAGGAGACATCGATTATCGCGCGATTCCTCTCGCCAAGATTCAGCCTGAAGAAATGATCAAAATATTGAGCGCGATTTTTAATCCGAGCATCGATCGAAAGAAAGAAAAAGAAGACGAGATTAACGATGGCAATGGACTTAAAGTCATTAAGCTTGCCGGAAACGTTAAAGGGATCTTTATCGTTGGCACAAAAGAAGAAGTAAGAAAGGCGGAACAAGTCGTCTGCGATGTCGAAGGGCAGATTGGCGGATCGCGTGAGAAAACCATTTACTGGTATACGGCGAAGTATTCAGATCCTAATGAGCTTGCCGACGTCCTTTATAAAGTTTACAAATTGATGGTTGAAACAGGCGCAACGCTTGATAAGAAATCACCTGAAGAGCTTGCTCAATTCGCGGCTGATGCCGCGAGAAAAGATATCGTCGATGAAGCAAGAATGATGGAGGCGGAGAAGATCGCCGCCGAGCAGATCGCAAACGACACACTTCCTCCGCAACTTTATCCAAGCGATTCTTATTTTCAAGGGGGATTCCCTATATCGCCGGCTCCAGTCGCGCCCGCAGATCCGCGCAACATGAGAAAGAAAAGCAATCGCGCGAATTTTATTGTGGATGAAAAGACCGCGGCCATTGTTATGGTCGTCGAAGTTGATATCCTTCCGGGATTGAGAGATTTGATCCGCAGACTTGATGTTCCTAAGAAAATGGTTCAGCTAGAAGTTTTGCTATTAGAAAGGCGCGGACACAAGAAAACCGACTTCGGCCTTAATTTGCTTCGTCTTGGATCCTGCGCGAACGATAAAAATGAATCGTGCGCTCTATTCAATGATATGAATCCTCATGGTTATGATAAACACGATAAAAACGACAAGCACAAGGATGGAATCAAGCATCATATCGATGGAATCTTTGATTTTATTCTAAGCCGAAAGGGAAGTCACGGCATCCCGGCTTTTGACTTGATTTACCGTTTCCTTCTTTCTCAAGAAGATATATCGATAAATCAAAACCCGTCTGTTTTGACTATCAATCAAACGCCTGCCTTTATCTCGATTCAGGAAGAGCAATCGATCAATACCGGTATTTTCCAGGTGGAGACAGCAAAAGGGGTCACGCTTGAAGATGCCTTTAAACGAGCGCAGTACGGAGTAACCATTAAGATTACGCCGACTATTCATATGCGCGATGAAGAATCGACCGAGACGTATAATTCTGTGACGCTTGTTTCAGATATTACCTTTGATACGGTTGTAAGCAATATCGATCATCGTCCTGTTGTCATTCGACGCAATATTAAAAACGAAGCGCGAGTGGCTGACGGCGAAACGATCATTATTGGCGGTCTTCGTAAAAAGGATACGCGCGACGCAAACGCAGGCATTCCTTTCCTTGGCGAGATTCCGGGCGTGGGCAAACTCTTTAGCCAGACGTGCATGAACGATACCTCGTCCGAGATGTATATGTTCATTACGCCGAAAATTGTCGTAGATCCGGCTTGCGAGCTTGAATGGATACGTCAGGAAGAGCTGTGCAGACGTGCGGGCGATGTGCCTGAATTTGCTGAATGCTTAGTGCAGGCGCAGGATTTTGATAAAGACCGTTGCTTCCAGCAGTGGATGAGAGTACTTTTTGGACGTGCCGACAACCGGCTATATACTCCTGGATGGCATGAGGATGATACGTGCAGCCAGGCAGGTGATGTCTATGATGGAAGATAACCCTCGCGCCTTAAGTTTAAGCCTTGGCATTCCTGTAGTTGATGATCTTTCTCAGCAGTACAGCATCCCTAAAGAAACGTTAAAAAAAATCCCCTACGGATTTGCAAAGAAAAATAAAGTCATTCCTTTCAAGGAAGAAGAGGGCGTCGTTTATGTCGCCTCTTCCGACCCCTTCAACTTAGATCCTTTTGAAGAATTGAGATCCATTCTTAATTCTGAAATTAAAGTAGCTTATGCCGATTCAGAATCAATCGACGCGGCTATTCATGAAAGCTACAACAAGGAAGAGGGAGAAGCCTCGCATGAAATCCGAGAGCTTCATGAAACCTTAAATGATAAAGGCGACGCGGAAGTACAAGTCTATGATCTCCTTGATGATAACAATCATCAGGCGCCCATCATAAAAATACTTAACCTAATATTAAGTGAAGCGATTCAGCAAGGGGCCTCCGATATTCATTTTGAGCCTTTTGAAGGAAGCATGCGCATCCGCTACCGCATTGATGGGGTTTTGCAAAACCGCCATGCGCCCGCGCAAGAATTCCAGCAACCCCTTATCTCCCGCTTAAAAGTCATGGCGAGGCTTGATATAGCCGAACATAGGCTGCCTCAAGATGGCCGTATTAAGTTAAGAATGGGCCGTCGTGAAATTGACTTCCGTGTCTCGACGGTTCCGGTTCAAGGGGGAGAGCGCATTGTTCTTCGTATTTTGGATAAGGGCAATGTTGTTTTAGGCCTTGATAAAATCGGCATGCCTTTAGAGCTTTTAAAAGAGTTTAGAAAAATGTCAAATCTCCCGGAAGGGATAGTTTTAGTTACCGGACCGACCGGCAGCGGTAAAACGACCACATTATATAGCGCGATATCCGATCTTCATAATGAAGAGATTAATATTATGACGATTGAAGATCCCGTCGAATACAACTTGAAAGGGATTGCTCAAATTGGCGTGCAGCCGAAAATCCGCCTCGATTTTGCGACAGGCCTTCGCCACATCTTGCGTCAAGACCCGGACGTTATCATGATCGGGGAAATCCGCGATGTTGAAACGGCTCAGATTGCCATTCAATCTTCTTTAACAGGCCACCTCGTCATGTCGACGCTTCACACAAATGACGCGCCGTCCGCAATGACAAGACTCGTTGACATGGGGGTCGAGCCCTATCTTTTATCCTCTACGGTTGTTGGCGTTTTGGCGCAGCGCCTTGTTCGACGTATTTGCAAAGACTGCGCAAAAGATTATCTGCCTACAAAAGAAGAAGCTCAGGCTTTAGGCATATCGATTAGGCCCCTTAAAATCGGGAAAGGCTGTTCAAGCTGTTTTAACACGGGGTATAAAGGACGCCACGGTATTTATGAATTAATGGTTATCTCTCCCGCCATTCAGAAACAAATAGTCAAAAGCCCGGATGCGGTTGAAATGAGGCGGGTTGCGATTGAGGGCGGAATGAAAAGCCTGCTTGAACATGGCCAGGATCTTGTAATAAGAGGGATTACAACAATTGCTGAAGTTCTGCGTGTAACAAGAGGCTTTGATTCTTAATGCCCCTATATCATTACCAGGCAATAGAGCCGAGCGGCGCAAAAAGAAAAGGGTTTATTGAAGCGGCTGATGAAAAAGACGCAAAAATTAAACTCAAAGAGCAAGGCGTATTTTTGACCTCTTTAAGCACAAAAGGCGCCCTGAAATCGAATCAAAATTTAAAAGGGGAAGAGCGGCTTACGTTTACGCTTTTATTATCCCAGCTTGTCTCGTCCGGCATTCCTCTTTATGAAAGTTTAATGGCTTTGGAAGAGCAAATGAGGCAGAGCAAGGCGCATCGGGTCATCTTAAGTCTATCTGAGCAAGTTAAAGGCGGATCCAGCTTATCGCAAGCGATGCAAACTTTTCCGGCAAGTTTTGATCCTCTTTATACATCGATGATCGCGGCTTCTGAGGCGGGCGGCCATATGAGCGAGACGCTGGAAAAACTACATATTCTTCTGCAAAAAAGAGAAAAGCTGAAAAAAGAGTTGATGACGGCGATGATTTATCCTGCCATCTTAGCCGGATTTGCGTTCGTTGTCATCATTGTCATGCTTTCCTTCGTTATCCCGAGTATCGAAGGCATTTTTTCCGGAAATAACGTCAATAGCTATACCCGCTTTGTAATTGAATTGAGCCATTTTTTTAGGGAAAAATCCTGGATATATCTTCCCTTATTGATAGGATCGGGAGTTCTCTTTTTCTATCAATTAAAGAAGCCTAAAGTACAAGAGTGGGTTTATAATCGTCTTGTAAGAGCTCCGATTATTGGAAACATTATGATACAAGCGGCCTCTGCCCGCTTTTGCAGAACTTTAGCGAGCCTCCTTTTAGGCGGAGTTCCAATGATCGAGGCGCTTAAATTAAGCCGTTCCACTTTGCAAAATCCCTTAATGGAAGAAGAGATGAAGCGGTGCGAAGCCCGTTTAATTGAGGGGTCTCGATTAAGTTATGAATGGAACCAAAGCCGATATATTCCAAAAATTGCTGTCAGAATGGCGGCGATTGGCGAAGAGTCGGGCAACTTAGCTC
>CAZABG010000092.1:0-9429 GCA_964483465.1 uncultured bacterium | reverse complement strand
ATCTTAACCCCCTCTTTCGCGAGCCTATGCGCTAAACTTAATCCAGCAAGTCCGGCTCCTAAAATAAGAATATCTTTCATGAATTTGAATATGGTAAATAAATTAAATCTCTATGCAAAGATGAATCATGTTCATTCGATATCATAGAGAGAAACGGGAAAGCTGAAACGGCTCTCAATGTTTGATAACATTTGCCAAAAAGACCGACATCCGCTCTTATTTCATAAAATTTATTTGGATTTGAACGTATCTTAGAGCCTTTTGCTTGATATAATCTCGAGGCGATTAAGATTGAAAGCCGCGTTTTGAAAGGAAGAAACCGCATCCCTTTATCGGCA
Source organism: uncultured bacterium (assembly GCA_964483465.1). Classification (GTDB taxonomy): domain Bacteria; phylum Chlamydiota; class Chlamydiia; order Chlamydiales; family Parachlamydiaceae; genus CAZABG01. The sequence continues at coordinate 9,091 of CAZABG010000092.1, read as the reverse complement.
CTTTTGTAATATAAATCGCTTAATTTCAGAATTTCCTCCTGCACCTCTAAAATCTCTTGTTTTCTCAATCCGCTCAAAATACATTTAGGAGTAATCCCCTGTTTAAAACTATCTTGCGGAAGGTATATGCGATTATTCTTCGCATCTTCGAATATATCTCTTGCTATATTCGTAAGCTGCATCGCGATCCCTAAATCAATTGCAAAAGGAAAGGCATTTTCATTTTTTATCTCAAAGATTTGGCACATTAAAAGACCCACCGTTGATGCGACTCCATAGCAATAACGAATAAGCTCTTTCTTACTTTGGATTTGCAGTCCTTTTCGATCCCGATCAATCGTATCAATCAGTATTATAAGAGGAGATAGCTCAATTTTGCCCTGTTTTAAAAGATCAATCACCTCTAAAACCTCATAAACGGAGCTTGCCCCTCTTTTTAAATCCTCTTTGATGAAATCGCAAGAGCCATTCTTAAGATCGACATGGTCATCTACAAATCGGCAAAATGCATATAAATTTGAGATATCATGCGCCTGACTACTTGGCATAAAAGAAGTTGCCCATGAAAAAGCTTTTCCGTTTTTTCTTAGCACTTCCCGATTCGTCATAAACCTCCCCGCTCAATCGAAATCTTTTCAAGAACTTTCGCTGAACATAATACTCCAGGCATACCGGCTCCAGGATGAGTTCCAGCTCCAACAAAGTAGAGAGACTCCACTTCCTCAGATTTATTGTGAAAACGAAAATATGCCGATTGTTTAAATAAAGGGGCAATCGAAAAGCCTGCGCCCCATTCTGAAAAATAGTCATTTCGAAAATCTTGCGGACTACGGAAAAAAGAAACGGCCAGATTATTCCTCAAATCCTTCAACCCTCTTCTTTCTAGGAAATTAATCATTTTAGCTTGAAATTTGGGGCCCTCCTTTTGCCAATCAATTGATGCTTGCAAATGAGGCACCGGTGCAAGAGCGTAGAAAGTATCTTTACCTTGCGGCGCAAACGATGGATCGCTTGCCGAAGGACGATGAAGATAGACGCTTAGATCATCAGTTAGGTTTTTAGACTCGAAAATTTCAGTCAGCAATTCTTTATACGTTTTTCCAAAAAGAATAGTATGATGAGGGATCTCAGGATACTGTTTATGCGTTCCAAAATAAAGAACGAAAAGACCCATTGAATAAGAGAGTCTATCAATTTTTTCATCGGTCCATTTTTTTCGCTTAAAGCGAGGTAATAGATTCTTATAGATGTAGGCAGGATCTCCGTTTACAACAATAATGTCTGCATCCATTTTTTCATCACGATCTGTTAGAACGCCGACCGCTTTTCCATTTTCTACTAAAATCTCTTTTACCGAGGTATTCAGACTAATTTTTATCCCCTCTTCTTCCATAAGTTTCTTTAAAGCGTTAACAAGATTTTTTGTTCCCCCCTTAGGAAAGTGAACCCCCCACTTCCTTTCTAGAAAGTGTATGAGAGCATAAATAGATGTGGTTGTAAAAGGGTTGCCTCCCACAAGTAGAGGAGAAATAGTAAATGCCTTCCTTAAATAGTCATCTTCGATAAAGCTTGAAACTAAGCTATATACCGATTTATAGCTTTTCAACCTGATCATAGCTGGAAGAGCTTTCATAAGGGGAGCAAAAGAGGAGAAAGGTTGATCGGATAACTTTTGAAACCCCACATTAAAAATCTTTTCCGAAAATTTGAGTAACTTGTTGTATCCTGCGACATCATCCGGATTGAATTTTTCAATTTGCTTTAATAAAGAAGCTAAGTCGCTTCCATAATCAAGAAATTTACCATCTTCGAATTGGTAGCGGTACCATAAATCAAGAGGAAGAATTTCGACGTAGTCTTTCATACTCTTATTAAAAAGCTGAAAGAGCTCTTCAAAAAGGATGGGGGCTGTAAGGACGGTGGGGCCTCCATCAAAAAGGAATCCCTCTTTTTCAAATACCTGCGCTCTTCCGCCAAGCTGCGGAAGCCTATCAATAATATTGACTTCATATCCTTTAGCCCGAAGCCTTAAGGAGGCAGCAATGCCGCCGAAACCCGCACCAATGCAAAGTACTTTTTTTTTCTTAAGCATGGATAAAAACTGTTAGAGGTTTAATAAAAAACCCAGCAGCCGTGCTGCCGGGTTATATAGATTATAAGACTATTCTTTAGCGAGTCCGCCATCCGCTTCTGTTTTTGCGCGAGCAATCCAGAAAATGATGATTCCATAACCGCATTTAGCAACAACGTCTGCGATGCTATAGCCCACCTGAACGGCTGTTAAGCCAAATCCTGTATCTCTGAATTCATTGAAAAGATACGCGAGAGGGTAGAAGCTCCATGCAACAAGGGTTAAGTTTCTAATTAAAGAAACATATGATTGTACTTGCTCAGGCTGGTTAGTTAACGAATCTCCTAAGCGGAAATAAAGAACATAAAGGATATATAGGAAAGGGATCATGCTTAAAATAAAGAATATCCAACGTGTTTGGCTGTCTCTTGCGATTTCGCCTGGATAACCGAGTAAAATCATCAAGAAGGCAGCTGGAACCAAAGTTAAAAGAAGATGTTTTGATTTTTCCCAAGGGAGATTAAGAACAGCAACTAATTCAACCAAGAGAAGCGGCACTGTTAAAAGCCAGTCCACATAACGATAGGCATCATTAAACAGGGTTCCCGAAGGTTTATATACATCCCCATTTAAAGTATAAGCCGCTTCCCAACTATTAAAAATCCTGAAATAGTGGTAGCAGGCGATTAAAGTTACAAGCCCCGAAACATAAAGGGCCAGTCGATACTTTCTTGCTACTAGATCGCGCGAAAAAAAGAAAAAAACGGTGCTAGCACCCATCGCCGCGATCACAAAAGAAAGAATGTTGTAGACCAGGCTATACTGACCATAAGTAAGGTCTGTCATATTAAAAATTCCTTAGATTTTTTTAGAAAAACACTCTTAAGCCAATATAGATTTTCCGAAAAAAATGTCAAATTAAAATTAAAAGTGTACAAAAAGCGGATGGAAACCGTAATGTGCATTTATCGTAACACTTTATACTTTAAGGAAATTTTATGAAAAAATTTTTAATGAGTTTTGCAGTAGTAGCGGGCCTTGCTATTGCGGGTCTTAACGCAGGCTCTTACGGCAACGACAAAAACGTTGTTCAAATAGCTCAATCAAACGGCGATTTCAGCACGCTCGTTCAAGCGATTGTTGCGGCTGATCTCGTGAATACTTTGCAAGCACAAGGTCCTTTCACGGTATTTGCTCCAACCAACCAAGCGTTTGCGAATCTTCCTGCCGGAACGGTTCAAGAACTCTTGAAGCCAGAAAACAAAGCAAAGCTCCAAGCGATTTTGACCTATCACGTGGTACCGGGAAAAATTCTTTCGAGCGATCTAAAATCGGGCAAAGTCAAAACGGTTAACGGAAAAGAGATCAATATCGTAGTTGAAAACGGTCAAGTTAAAGTCAACAACGCAAAAGTTATTAAAGCCGACATCCAAGGCACAAACGGCGTTGTTCATGTAATCGACGCTGTTCTCCTTCCTTAATCTCTTATTCGGCTCGGACATTCACTGTCCGAGCTATTAATATTAAATAATAGTTAGCTTTAAAGTTTAAAAACGTTTCGCCCCTTCTCTTGATACAATCAGACGGTTTCAATCATCATCTCAAATTGTTAGCGTATAGTTAGGACTTGCAATTCAAACAATAAGATTGCTAGGTATCAATAAATACCTAGTTTTCGAAGAACATCTTCAATTTCTCTAGCTCTTGTATCCGCTTGATGGGTTTGATCGACAACGGATAAATTTACACCCATGGTTTTCCTATTGTAAACTTTATTTGCCGTTTCTTGAAGCGACTTGTCTTCAAATATTTTGGCTACAGCCTCTTTTATCTTTAAACCTAAACCATAAAGGCCGCTTCCAAACGATTTTCCACCGGAAAGAATCTTATTTAAAAAACTAATCGAGCGATCCTTTAGACTAGGCGTTTTAACTTCACTTTTCTCTGCTGCCTCATTAGATTCAGTATTCGCAATCTCCTCTTTGATCCCTTTGCTTTTATTCGTATCATTCGCCGTTAAGAACTTTAAAAAACTTGGATGTAATTTGCCGCTTTCTTCTTTTATCTTCCCCTCTTCAGTTACTTCGAATTTTATGTATTTTACAACAATTCGATCATTTTCTTTTTTATTAAGAGCGAAGACTTTTTCACCTTTATCGTTCTCATAAATTAAAAAAGCATTAGCTCCTTTATTGCTGAGCAGTTTTTCCACTTCGTTCTTGGATCTTAGCGGGGCTCTTATGTTCCAATTACCATCTTCGGACATATCTGATCTTCCCGAATGGAGTAGGTATTTAAACTCATTTTCTTCATTCTCTTTCTTGGAAATATTCTTATTATAATTTTTTAGACTCTTAATTTCATGGGTTACATTTTTTTCGTCATTAAATGTAATTTTTTGAGTTTTTTGTTTATCAGCATCTTGTATTTTTTCCTGTTCTAACTCAGCATTCGCGGTTTTCACCCTCTCAGCGTTTATCGCTTTTTTTTCTTCTTTACTAAGAATTTTATTCCCTTGTACGTTCGTTTTCGTTTTGGATTGACTGCTGCCTACACTGAGCGTTCCTTTAACAGGTGAAAGAGGGGTCTGGCGATCGTTTTCATTAAATTGAGAAACCTTTTTCATTGCGCTCTTGAGTTTAGGCGGCGCCTTTATGTCTTCTGGCTGAGATGAAGAATTTTGGGGCTGGGAAACTGGAGAGATATCATTGCTCATAAAACACCTTAGTTTTATAAGATTAATTATAAGCTAAAAAAATTAAATGAGACTTGAATCAGAAAATCTTAATTAAACATTAATATTATTAAAATTTAAGTCAATTGTTAGGAACGAGACCTTTAACTCTAGAAAGATCAATTTTTCGCTCAGCAAAAGAAGAAATCAAATTCATTTTCTCGTCTTTTGTTAAGACCTTGACTGTTCTCATACCTTTATCGTTTAAGGTATACATCTTATCATCCTTGAAGTAATAAGCATGAAATACCCCTTGCTTATTTTCCATGCATAATGTTTTTCCATCTCCTTCAATCACTATCGCTTTATCGAAATGATTTCGAAAAGATAGAACTTTTAAGGCATTTTGTCTTGCCGCAACTAAGCCAATCTCTTTTTCTATGGAAATGATCTCAGATGGAGTTAAAAGTGCGTAACTCGAGTCGAATTGAATAATCCTTTCACCTGTATCCCACATTTTGGAAAAGTCATTTGAATGAATCGTAATTTCCCATCCATGGAAAGGATCGCGTAATCTTACATGCTGATAATCTCTTGAGACATGATCCACTACAACATGATGTTTTCTAACTGAACCATTGACTGTAACAATCGCAGAACCATTCTTAAGAATTAACTGTCTTAAATTTTTGAGACTGGACACGTGGCTTGCAACATGAGGAAGCGTAGTAGGGATATCGTTTGACGCGATACCCGCCAGTCTTTTTAAATCAAACTTACTTCCATGATCAAGAAACAGCATGTATTTTGCCGCTTCGAAGGAACCTTTAGCAGATATTTGTTGAATGATTGCTTTTTCATTACTCGTGTAGGAAACCGTCACTTTCCAATTAAAATCTTTTACAACTAAAGTTTTTGTTCTAACAATTTTCGCCTTTTCTACGATTTTATCATCTTCAATAAAGATTGATTCAACCTTCTCCCCTGTTCGCTCAAACCGTGTAGGACGCATTCTTCTTTTTTGCTGAATGCCTAAATTTTGATCTTTTGGCTTTTCTTCACTTTTAACTTTCTCTTTTGATATTTCTTCTTCATTCGTACTAGTGACTACTTTGAGTTCTTCTTCACGCTTTATTTCAGGTGAATCTGTTACTTCTGTCGACTTTTTAAAAATCGAAAAACATGAGGCAAGAAACGAAACAAGAAAATTCCAGACATTTTTTAATGGTGTAATAATGCTAAAGCGATGGTCAGTTAAAGAGATCGACGCCTCTTCTTTTGGAAATTTAGGTGTAAATTTTTTCTTGTTATAAGAAATTTTTGACAAAGGGGCTGGCCCTTTTGACGAATGAATAGAGTTAATCATACACCTAGTTTAGCACAAAGCCTTGAAAGACGTTTAAATCTTAATGGCTTCTTAACAGTTGGGAGCGTATTTTTGTTTTCTATGCCTGTAATGAATAAAACTTGCTGCAAGGAGGCAGGCGTCCATGTCGAGTACAGGCAAGATAATATCTTTGGCGCTGAGATAGCTCTTTACCCGTTCGATGTGCTCTCTTGAGGTGAATATAACCTGAATCTGGTCGTTTAATTTTAAAGTGCCCTTGAAAACGTATTCGTTACATAGCGACAAGGGTATTGGATAGGCAAGATTCTTATTATGCTTCTTTTTAAAGTTAACGACAGTAACCGTTTTACTACCAAAAACGATGGGTATATCAAGCTTTATCAAATCGATCTCCTCAAGGCTATAATTAGGCAATCGCGCATTCAATATAGGCTTTAACATTTTTTCGATAATTTGTTTTGCTTTCTCTTCATTCAAGCCCTCAAGAAATGAAATCAACTCATTAAGCTTTGGCAAAACATCTAGGTTAAAATCAGAAGGATTGAGAGCTTTCACGATTAAAAAAGAGCGTTGAAAATTAAAAATCCGATGCGGAGGAGCGTCATGATCTAAAAAATTTTGCCAAAAAAAGATCAACTTGGTCTTGTCGCTAAATTGATTTAAATATCCCTCAAGTTCATGGATAAGGAGACAGGCGCCGCGCTCGGGATTGCGGGTAACTTCTATGACGGTTTTATTAAAATCACTATGATTGTGCAAAGCATAGTTTATGGCGTATGCCGCATCGGCTAAAATATTTCCCGATATTCGTTTGCGATTTACTCCCGCAAATCCTTTATTGTGCTCTCCATGAACACAAAATTCATCAGACTTTACGACAAGACCACCAGGCTTTAGCGTTCTATCTCCACGCGCTAATGAAATAACTGTCCCCATTTGAGTACCATGTAAAAACGTCAATCCGAATATATTAACCGGATCTAGAAAAGCCGCTCTTATGCTGTTTATAGAAGAAGGAATTGTCGATTTTTGTAAGAAATGTTCTAAAACAAACTTAGAATAGAAAGCATAACGGACAGCCTGTCTATACTCATGGTTTTTAGATGCTTTTTTTAACTTTGCAAAAGAGGAATAATCAAGGCCAATCGCCGCTTTTTCAACAGCTTGCGCAAGTTGTTTAGATGCACTTTCGCATTTTAATGAAACATGGATTGTAAACACTACACTAAAACGCGAAACGGCATCTACATTATTCATAGCATCTTAATAAACTCATTTTCAGTTAATATTTTAATTTTCAGGTCGAGCGCTTTTTGATATTTCGAACCAGGATCTAAGCCTACGATTACATAGTCGGTTTTTTTACTGACAGAATCAGATAACTTACCGCCTCTTTCTTTGATCAGATCCGAGGCTTGAGAGCGCGAATATTTTTCAAGCGAGCCTGTTAAGACAAAACTCTTTCCTGAAAAAGAATGGTTGCTGACAACGACGCTGTGCTGAGGTTTTACTCCATATTCTAAGAGGCGTTCGATTTCTTCCCTGTTTTCCTTTCTTGAAAAGAAATCAATTACCGATTCGGCGACAATATCACCAATTCCCTCTATAGACTTCAAATCATCAAGAGTAAATTTAGCCAATTTTTCAATCGTTTGGGCTTTAGAGGCAAGATCATCGGCGGTTCTTTCTCCAATATGTCTAATTTGAAGCGCCATGATGAATTTGGTTAAGGTAACATCTTTGGATTTTTCAATGGCATTTAGTAGATTACTGATCGATTTTTCCTTAAAATTATCTAATTGGCTAACTTCTTTTTCCGTTAGTTTATAGATATCGGAAAAGCGTTTGACAAAGCCTTTATCGTAGAGCTGCTCGACTATCTTCTCTCCTAAATTTTCTATATCCATCGCGCCTTTAGACGCGAAAAAGATTAGTCGATTAAGGCGCTGATCCGGACAAAGCAAATTTGGGCAGTAGACTAGAACTTCCTCTTTAACTAAGGGAGTATGGCAAGTGGGGCAATTCTTCGGATATCTAAACTTATGAGCGTGTTCCGGGCGTTTAGAAAAATCAACTTCAACAACTTTAGGAATTACATCTCCGCCTTTTTCGATAATAACCGTATCGCCGATGCGTACGTCTTTTCTTTCGATTTCTTCTTCGTTATATAGACTTGCGCGCGAAATGGTGGAACCCGCAACAAAAACAGGATCAAGTATCGCGGTAGGAGTAATTACGCCCGTGCGTCCAACTGTTAGCAATATATCGCGCACAACGGTTCGAGCTTGTTCCGCTTCAAACTTATATGCTACCGCCCAGCGAGGTGATTTGGCAGTAGAACCGACAAGATCATAATCGGATAGCTGGTTTAACTTAATGACGATTCCGTCTATGTCAAAAGGAAGAGCCCTTCGCATCAAACGAACTTTTTCTGCAAAAGCCATAATGTCATCAATGTTATGGCATAACGCTCTTTCCTTTAAGGTTGGAAGGCCGAAAGAAGAGAGTTTTTTATGAACCTCTTCCTGAGTCGATAATACGGGCTCAACCATCGCATAAAAAACTACTTTAAGGCCGCGCTTCGCAACTTCCGAGGGATCAAGCAATTTTAACGAGCCTGCAGCCGCGTTTCTAGGATTTGCGAAATTTTCAAAACGTTTAAAAGAATCATGGGGCATAAAGACTTCGCCGCGTATCTCTAAAACATCTGGCGCATTCTTCGGAAGTTTTAAAGGCAGATTATCAATCACACGCAAGTTCTGTGTTATATCATCGCCTTGCTTACCATCGCCGCGCGTCAAGGCTTGTTTAAACAGCCCCTTTTCATAGCGGGCGGCCATCGCGATGCCGTCCATTTTAAGTTCGCAGCAAAAGCTAGGTTTTGCGCCAAGCTTCACTACCCTCTTAATAAAATCAGCAACTTCTTCCGGATTATACGTATTTTCAAGCGACATCATCGGCTTGAAATGCTTTACCGTCTTGAACCCGTCAGAAAGAC
>CAZABG010000091.1:1345-9441 GCA_964483465.1 uncultured bacterium | reverse complement strand
TCGCAGATGAGTTAAAGTTATACTTGACAATCCACATAGCAGGCAGAAGGCGGAATAGCCGCAGATTGAGCTGAGCACGCATAACAGAGTCTTTTATCATATAGTGCTCTGAATAGAGCGCTCGTTCTGACGAAGTTAGCTTTTCTCTTTTGCTGAAAAGTTTCTGTCGCTATTCCGCCTTCCGCCTTCTGCCTTCTGCCTTCCGCCTTCCTCCTTCTGCCTTCCACTATTACATTTGGCGAATTAGGCCCACGATAACACCCTGAATAAGAAACTCACCTTCGCGGTAGAGTTCAGGCGTGGACGAATCGGTAAAATTCTCAAGACGGGCATATTCCCCCTCAGGATAATACTTCTTGATGAGCGTGCGGCGCCCGGCTTGGGCAATAATCCACTCTCCATTCTCAGCTTCCTGGCGAGCCTCGACGATAAGCAGATCACCATCGATCATGTGTTCTTTCTGCAGGCTGTGCCCTTGCACCTGCAAAACATAGGTAATGTCAGGATAGCGAACGAAAGTGGACGGCACTTTTAGGGTTTTCGTTTCAGAATACATTTCGATCGGAAAATTGGCTTGCACCATTCCAACGAAGGGTAGCGACACCTCTTGCGATTTTGGCGATGATTTTGTGGAATGATTGAGCAGGATCGACCGCTTCTTCGCTTTCTCAGCCTGGATGTAGCCCTTCTCTTTAAGCGCATTCATGTGATTGACGACAGAGCCAAGCGAGGTGAAATTAAACTCCTTCATGATTTCGCGAAACGTAGGGGAGTATCCCTTCTTATCAATCCACGATTCGAGGAATGTCAAAATCTCTTTTTGCCTTTTAGTTAGCTGTTTCAAGTTCCTCCGGTTTATAGACAAGCCAGTCGGAGATGAGCGCTGCTATCCACATAAAATAGGCGGAGAATAGAACGTCGCTAAAGAAATGCGCCCCTTGCGCCATGCGTACAAAACCAAACAGAAAGCCAAGAAAAAGGGCGAGGGCAAGTCCGATGATTTGCAGATAACGTGAGCGTATTCTAATGCCTATAAGGTAAAGCGCAAAGAAAACAAAACCGAGAGTGCAGTGGCCGCAGGAAAAGGATTTTGAAGGCTCAGGAGGATTGTATTCGGGTTTCCAGATAGGGCGGTAGGCTTGATTGCCCCCATAATTTTCCACTTGCTTAGGACGAGGGCGCCCCCACACTTCTTTTGCTGCAACATGCACTAAAAACCCTGAACCTAAAATGGTGGTCAGCATGATTACCATCATCGGATTGCGTAAAGGTTTCAAAGCAAAAAATGAAAGGAGAAAGAGGAGTCCGCAGAAGGCAAGGAATCCCATGATCGGCCAAGGAAGAAAGTCGTATACGAAGTCGGTTAAGGGAGTTGATACAAAATGCGAGATCGGGTCATTACCGATCGAATAAAAATAATTTTCAAAAGCCAAATCAAGAAATGGAGTAAATGGAGCTAAAAAAAGGAGAATCAAGGTAGGATAGATCCACCTTTTATGGGTTTCAATAAATGTCATAACGATATTATGGGCTCTTTTAGGTAATTTCAATCAATAGACTTCTTTCAAAAGTCGCTTTGATTGATAGATATGTTAGTAAAACTTTGAGACGTCTAATAGGCAAGTTATGGAATTAATCGCTTTTTTCTTGTTTCTCTCGTGTGCGGCCTCCCTTTATTGGTTGTTTATAGTGAAAGAGGTCAATAAAAACCTTGAAAAAGAGCTCGTTCACTATAAAACCAAAGAAGGCCTTCTCTCAGACAAATTCCAGTCTCTCTCAAATGAAATTTTTCAAAGAAACAGCCAATCTTTTTTACAAATTGCAGAGCAGCGTTTTGATAAATTGCATGAAGCCTCAAGAAGCGAAATGAACCACAAAGAAAAAACGCTTAAGGAGATTTTAGAGCGATATGAAAAAAGGATAGATGAATTTTCAAAAGAATGGGTCGTGAAAAGCTCTAATCTAGATCAACATTTAAAAACACTGTTTCAAAACCAGATTCAGCTTAAACAAGAAGCGCAGAACTTATCTAAAGCTTTAAGACAGCCGCATGTTCGTGGAAGGTGGGGAGAGATTCAACTGAAGCGTGTTGTGGAAATGGCAGGCATGGTTGAATACTGTGATTTTGCAACACAGGAAGTTTCTGAAACAAGCAGGCTAAGGCCTGATATGATTGTCCGGCTACCCAACGAGCGTCAGATTGTAATCGACTCAAAAGCGCCGTTATTTGCATATCTTGAAGCGCTCGAATGTCAAACAGAAGAGGAAAAACTAGTTCAACTTAAAAATTTTTCTCGTCATATAAAAAAGCATATTCAGGATTTATCGCAAAAATCGTACTGGGATCAGTTTTCTCCAACGCCTGAATTTGTGGTTCTGTTTTTGCCGGGGGAAACTTTTTTCAGTGCGGCGCTTGAACAAGATCCTTGCTTGATTGAAATCGGTGTAGAACAAAAAGTATTAGTTGCGACCCCTACCACTTTAATTGCTTTATTACGCTCGGTTGCCTACGGGTGGCGTCAAGAGAAAATGGCGAAAAACGCAGAAGATATATCTAGTTTAGGAAGAGAGCTTTATAAACGATTGACGACTATGAATGACCATTTTGAAAAAATGCGCGGTTCAATAGATAACGTTGTCGAACATTACAATAAATTTGCAACCTCCCTTGAATCGCGTGTTTTAGTTACTGCACGTAAATTTAAGGACTTAGGTGTTATTCATGAAGACGAGATAGATTTACCGAAAACCATTGATAAAATTCCTAAAATTGCCGTTTTCGACAAATAAGAAATATTATGATTTAATAATATTTACGAGGGTTTTATGAAAAAACAAGTAAGTCATATTATTGTTCATCAAACAGCAAAAGTTTTTGCATTCATATATTTTCTCATTAGTTTAATAATTTTAGTTCCGATTGGCATCGCTGCTCTTGTTACAAAACATGATGGCGCCTTTGTGCTGTTTTTATTGCCCTTCTTCTATTTATTGATTGGCTATCTTTCTTGGTTATTGCTCGGGTTCTTTTACAATATTGTCGCAAAATACTTTGGCGGAATTGAATTTGACCTGACCGATTCTGAATAAAATAGGTTTTGAGGGGAGTTATGAAAAAGCAAATTAGCCATATATCAGTTCATCAAACAGCAAAAGTATTTGCGTTTCTAAGCTTTCTAATGGGTATTATTGGTTTATTCATTACTTTATTACTAGGGTTGCTCTCTAAAAATCCCGGATCGATACCTGTCCAGGACGGCTCAAATGCTTATGTTGAAAGTATGGGCATTTATATTTTGCTGCTGCCTTTCGTTTATCTTGTTTTAAGTTATCTAATTTGGCTTCTGATCGGTTTTATATATAATATTGTCGCAAAACATTTTGGCGGAATTGAGTTTGATCTGACAGATTCCGAATGAAGTATCTAGGCTCATTTTTTATCTTCCTATCTCTTGTTTATCTGGGACTTTTTGGTATTTACGGACTTGGACGAAATCCTGAGTATAGGCAAGTGGATATGAGCTACCTCTATACTGCGGGAACTTCCTGGCTTGAAGGAAAAAACCCCTACGATGTTGATACGTTTCAGGACGTTCGCAAAAGCCTTGGGTTTGGTAAAGAGGAGTTGAGATATGGATTTGCTTATCCCCCTCAGATATCTTCTTTGTGTATTTTTTTGGCCCGGTTTTCTTTCAGTGAAGCCGTAATCATTATCAATGTCTTAAACATCTTGGCTCTCTCTCTTTTATGCTATTGTTGTTCAAAAATGCTTGGAGAACGGGGCGATAAATGGATTCTTCTATCCATTCTAATAGGCAATCCGATTACGGCGCATGTGTTTTGGTTAGGGCAGATTTCTTTGATCGTCTCAGCGGCTATAGCTGCTTTGTGGCTTTTGAAAGACCGTCAGCTGATGGGCGCCTCTTTTTTTGCTGCTATCGCATCGATGAAGCCTCAGCTTTCCTTGTTTGTCCTTTTGTGGCTTTTCTTCGAAAAAAGATTTAATCTATTTGTTTTAGCGGCTTCTTTTGTTTTGATCTTTTCTCTTCCGACGCTGTGGGCGACGGATCCTATTACTACTCTTCAAACGTGGTATAGCAGTTTATTTCAAGTAAAGGAGATCGCAGAATCTAACCCCTACACAAAGAATCTTATTTTCAATCTTGGCTCTGCTTTTCTAAGTATTGGCTATGAAATTCCTTTCTTATGGATAGCAGCTTTTCTTTTCTTGTCTATTCTATTTGCTTTAAAAAAGAGGTATTCCGAATTAGACATACTTGCACTTATCGCTTTGATTACGTCTCTTTTTATGTATTTACATGACTATGATTTGGTCATACTCGCCCCCGTTGTTGCAGCGTGCATCTTTTATAAGGAGGATAAGTATTTTAAGTGGTTTACGCTTCTAGCTCTATTTTGCTTTTATGTGCCGCAGAGATTTTTGCGTGAGACCCCAGTGCTTGCACTGGGGCATACTCGAGAGTGGGTCTTACTTGCTTTATTCTTTTGGCTTGCCCACCTAGGATTCTATTATGGATTAACCAAGTCTAATACAAAGTAAGCGGGGAAAGCGAAATTGTTGTTTGGTCTTTGAACAACTTTTAAGCTAACTTCCTGATCTACTTTATCAGCAAGGTTTACCTTATTGCTGTATAGATAGGCGATAATGCTGTTATTCAATTTGTTGATTAAAACATAGTCGCCCGGTTTGTTCTTGACGGGTTTGTTATACACTTCGACAACGCCTTTTACTTCTTTCGCGTCAAGGAGCTGATCTTCATAGAATCTTTCTTGCGTTTCGCCAGGATGGCCTTTTTCCCAATATTTAAAGAGTGCATCTTCAACCTCGTTCCATGCGGCCATTTTTGCGGTTATGGCAGGCTTAATATCTGCTGCAGGCGCATTCGCCATAGGAATGGTTTGGATAATGATCGTTTCAGGCTTTGTTTCTGCTTTCATTTCAAGATAAGCGATTTTCTTCTTAATGTAATTTTCTTGAAGGGTTTTCACAAGCTCTTTTGCGCGAGCTGCCTGTTCAGGAAATTCGTTTTCTTGCTCGATGATACGATTGTAATTTTTAACGATTGGATCGATTTTAATATCCGGAAAGGGTCTTTGTAATTCAGAAGTTCCTTCGTTGTAGGTATTTTCTAAAAGGGTATTAATGTTGTTTCTTTTTCTTGTGACTTCTGCGAGGTAATTCGCGTCGCCTACTTTTTCGATGAAATCTTTAGAGATGTAGAATCTGGCCGTTTCAGGCAATTTGATTTCGAGCCATTTGTTGTTGATCGGGCTTATGACTCCGTCCACTTTGTCGCCCGTATTAAGTTGCGCAATCGATGGGCTGTCGACAGAAGGTTCGAGGCGTACATTTACACGAGCGCCTTCTACGGTATTATCCAGTACAAACGTGCGGAAAATATAGGCCTTCATGTTTTGCGGCGGGATGATGGTATAGAATTCATCATTTTCATCCGTCACTAAAACCATGTCATTGCGATTAAGTTCGCGTACGACCGGCGCTTCCAGGTTGGGTAGGCTTCGCATCCTGACTTTATTTTTAGTGATGCGTCCTGTAAAGGTGCTACCTTTATGAATTTCTTTAGCAGCAGGAATTGTTTCTGCCGTTAAAGTTGATGAGGTCAAAAGAATAGATAATAGTAAAAGCTTAACCATACAATACTCCGAAAAACGGCATTGTATGGTAAAAGCCTTAATAAATAAAGGAAACTTTCTAGACTAACTTTTAAGTACTGAAAGGATGTGTTCGCATTGATTTTTTCCGCAGGTACAGCCGATCGGATCTCCTAAAAACACCGTGTATTTTTCAGTCGGATCGTTCGTTTTGGTAACCGAGTACAGTTTTTCTCCTGTTTGAACAATATCCCATTCTCTGAATGTGAGTTCCTCGATTTTGACTTCTTCTTCAATAGACTCAATCGCGTCTATCTCATCTTTGCCGTGAATCGCGTTCATGATTTGGCAGAAGAAGCAGTTGCATCCCTCTTCGCCGAGAGGTAGGTTTTGAAGTTGTTCCTGGGGAAGCGCTTCGGTCGACTCTACGATTTTATCTAAAACTTCGTCCGGAATGTTTGGCGAATTTGAGAGTTCGGGGTTGTGTTCAAATGCTTGAAAAACACCATCTGGGGTTCCAATTTTAAATCCGATAGGACTTATTGGATGGCGCGGCATTTCAGGCTGTTCTAAATAATGTCTGTGGCAGTCAAAAATTAAAGTTTTTTCTTGCTCAGTTAAATTGGGGATTTTGCATATTTCACCCGTCTTCAAGGAAATAACCATGAGGTCTCCTTCCGATTTAACAAAGGCCACCTCTCTCCAACTTACTGAGATATAAGGAGGTAGGCTTAAAAACTTATCGGTGATTTTGTTCATCTATAGGCCCTCCTATCTAACTTCTATTATAGGCCAATTACTATAATTTAGCAAATCTGGCGTTTATTTGCTAAGTCAATTTGGAAATAGCGCAAAAATGGGTAATTTTTTATTTTAAGTTCAATAATGACCTGAGTTTCTGTGGGATAAACCAAAAACTCCCAGCGAAAAAGGAGCCGACAATGACCCGAAAGACCTTCGTAGTGGATACAAACGTCCTTCTCTATGATCCTGAGTCGATTACAAAATTCGGCCACAATGATGTTGCGATACCCGTAACAGTACTGGAAGAGCTGGATAAGATGAAACGCCTTCCTAACGATTTGGGAAGAAACGCTCGCGCCGTATTTAGGTTCCTTGACGGACTGAGAGAAATGGGTGTAGGGGACCTTCATAAAGGGGTCGACCTTAATTCCGGCTCTAATATCCGCATTCTTCTTGAGCATAAGACAAATGCTCCTTTCTTTGATTTTTCTCCTCACCTTAATGATAACAAAATCATCCTTTCTGCATTTTTACTTGCTGAAAGAGGCATTAAGGTAGTTTTTGTTTCAAAGGACTTCGCGGCTCGAATCAAAGCGGAAGCGGTTGGCATTGAAGCTGAGGACTATGAAAATCTTAAGTATTCTGTAGATTCATTATATCGCGGAGTAAGACGCATAGAGACAAGTAAAGAATCGATAGATCATTTTTACAAAGATTCGGTAATGCCGTCGACCGGACTTGAACCAAAGCCGAATGAATACTTTGTCATGAATTCTCCCGAGCATTCGTCTGCTGTCGGGAAAAATGACCCCTATAAACAGCATATCGAGCCCCTTTTGAAAGTGCCGAACATTTGGGGGATCAAGCCAAAAAACGTAGAGCAAAGATGTGCGATCGATCTTCTCTTGAGGGACGATATAAAGCTTGTAACGTTGATAGGCCAGGCAGGTACGGGTAAAACCTTAATCGCGCTCGCTTGCGGCTTAAGAAAGGTGTTTGATGAGAATCTCTATTCTCGCATATTGGTCAGCCGTCCTGTTGTTCCGCTCGGCCGCGATATCGGTTATTTGCCCGGAACAAAAGAGGAAAAGCTATTTCCTTGGATGCAGCCTATTTTCGATAACTTGGAATATCTTTGCGACTCGCATGGAAATGAGCCTTCCGAGACTTTAAAATGGGTTATGGAAAGCAAAAAGCTTGAAATGGAGGCGGTAACTTATATTAGAGGCCGTTCTTTGCCCAATAGTTACATCATTGTCGATGAGGCGCAAAACTTAACTCCTCACGAGGTCAAAACGATTGTTTCAAGAGCCGGAGAAGGTACAAAAGTTGTGTTGACAGGCGATTTGAGCCAGATCGATAACCCCTATTTGGATAAAGAATCAAATGGCCTTACCTACACTATTTGGAAATTCCAGGATCACAAGCTTTATGGACATGTAATCCTGGAAAAAACAGAGAGATCAGAACTTGCGGCATTAGCGGCTCAAATCATGTAACTATTTTATGAGGCTATTCCAATAAGGACGCATCTCTTCAGAGAGAAAGGGGATGACATTTGCGAGGTCGATGTTCCTTTGAGGATGTTCTGTGTCTACAAAGGCAAATTTTTTGAATTGGGTATAGGGCACGTTTGCGGTTAGAAAAGCCGAGCCATACCCTTTTGATAAAATGCTGTGAAGCTCATTTAAGTCTTGTTTGGTGGCGGCTTTCCATGC
>CAZABG010000091.1:0-1335 GCA_964483465.1 uncultured bacterium | reverse complement strand
AGCTCTTGTCATTTTTCCTGAAACGAGCTGCATATCTGTAACTAGTAGGACTACGGGTTCTTGTTTTGATTCTTTGCTTAGAGGTAAATAAGGCAGAGGGTAGAGCCATTTGTCTGGAATAAGAAAATTCTTAATTTTTTCTTCCTTAATCACTCTGCGTATGTTTGCAGCTCCCTGGCATCTACGCAAAAGCCACTCCCAGCCTGGACGGTCATCCTTCTTTCTTTGCTCTGAATCCAGATAGATTTTAAACAAATAGCCCGGAACAAGCGGGTGTCTGGCAAGGGTAACATATGTATGTGGGGTGGTCATTAAGATCTCAAAACCGCTTGCGATTAAGCTCGTTTCATTCATTACTACTCTAGAATAAATAAAAAGCGAGTCTAGGATTGGCTTGGAGGGATGAAAAATAGGCATTAAATGAGGCCTCATTTGCTCTTTCATTTCTTGGGTAAATAGAGGATTGTCGTCAAAATTCGGGTAGGGGAAGGTGACGGAGGGTTCAAATTGTTTGAAGGAATGGCTCGCTTCGCAGCTTATAAAAAGAAATAAAAACAAGATTAGTCTTAAAGGGTTTTTTAACATAAATTAATTAATCCTTAACGTTTATGGCTTATAATTATTTCAATGATTGATCGTCCCTTTTATTACAATAATCCTTTAGATGTTGAGCTTAAGGGTCTGAACCGCGACCAGGTTATAACGTGCCTAACTGCACAAAAAGATAAACGGCTGGGTTTGTTTATGGTTATTCAGGCCGCGGCATTTATCGCCATATCTTGTGTGGCTTTCGCAGCTGTCGCATATTTTTCCCAAAGCGCCTTTAAGGCGGTCGTTCTTTCTGTTGCCGGATTTATTATTGGCGGCGGATCGGCTTATCTTTTTTATAATCACTTTTTTGTTCTAACAAAGGTTTTAAGCGATCTTAGGACTAAATATAAGGGGGAGGGTGAAATTGCATTCTCCGACCTTAAAAAAATTCTAGCTGTTGCTGACGAATCGACTCAGGAAAAACTCGTAAAACAAATGTCTTTTGAGCAAGCCGTAATTGCGAGACAGTTCGTTAATTCCGATAAATTTAAGATATGGGTGAAAGGGGCAGACTGGAGTGCTGTATTCAATTTCAATGAAGAGAAGATAGGGGAATATGGACCCATTATAGAAAAAAATCTGTGGACTTTAATTGAGGAAATGTGGACAGATATCCCACCAGTACGACACCGACAGCACAAGAAAAGGGGAGCCAACGAATTAGCTCCAATCATGCTGGAACGAATCATTGCTATGGCATCGAATCCGGGAGCCTGGTCGTCTTCGAGCACGCGTCCGAAATAC
>CAZABG010000090.1:8207-9476 GCA_964483465.1 uncultured bacterium | reverse complement strand
GAGCAGGCTTTTGCCCAATCGGTCGAATCGATCATGAAGATCGAAGTGCCAGAAAGAGCCGCGACGCTTCGTCTCATATTCCTCGAATTATCCCGTATCGCGAGCCATCTCATATGGGCCGGAACGAGTGCGCTAGAGCTTAATATGTCCTCTGTCTTTATGTATGCCCTTGCTGAAAGGGAAAAGATCTTGGATATTTTTGAAGAAGTATCAGGCGCGCGCATGTTTCCCACCTACTGGAGGATCGGGGGCGTAATGCATGATGTTCCTGACGACTTTGTTGCGCATGTCAGAGCCTTTTTACGTGATTTCCCCTCGTTATGGAAAGATATCGACGGTCTTCTTACGAATAATTATGTCTGGTGCAGCCGGCTTCAGGGGATTGCGATTATTGATGAAGAGACATGCTATCAGTATAGCTGTACGGGTCCGGTTTTAAGAGGGGCGGGAGTTCCCTACGATATCAGAAAAGCCTATCCTTATTTAGGCTACGAAAATTATACATTCGATATCCCAACTTTTAAAGAGGCCGATTCTTATGCAAGATATCTTGTAAGAATGCAGGAGATGAAAGAGAGCGCATCGATTGTCGAACAGGCTTTAAACAAATTAAAGCCGGGGCCGATCATTATCGACGATCGAAAAGTTGCCCTTCCGCCAAGAAGAGAGCTTGCTCGCAGCATGGAAGCCGTCATTCACCAATTTAAATTGGTGAGCGAAGGGATCCACCCTCCGATTGATGAAGGGTATTTGGCTGTAGAGTCGGCAAGAGGCGAGCTTGGGTATTATGTCGTAAGCGATGGAAGCAATAAGCCCTACCGCGTTAGGGTTCGTTCACCCTCTTTTCCGCATGTGGAAGTATTGAAGAAAGTGATGGTAGGCTTATCTCTTCCTGATGTGATTGTGGCGATTGCTAGTATCGATCCGATTTTGGGAGATGTCGACAGATGAAATTGCGAGAAGAAACGGTCAATAAAATCCTCGATTTGCAAAAAAAATATCCGGTAAAGAGATCCGCGCTTATTCCTGCGCTCCATATGGCTCAGGATGAAGTGGGCTACTTGTCGCGCGATATACAGAATGAAGTGGCGTCTCTTTTTGATTTAGATCCAAACGAAGTGAATTCGGTTGTCACTTTTTATGATATGTTTCATGAAGAACCGGTAGGTAAAACAGTTGTTCATGTCTGCAAGAATGTCTCTTGCATGTTAAGGGGGGCGGACGCTCTTTTAGATGCGCTTCATCATAAGTTAAATATTACGAACGGCG
>CAZABG010000090.1:0-8197 GCA_964483465.1 uncultured bacterium | reverse complement strand
ACGGCGAAACAAGCCCTGACGGCGAGTATACGATAATTCCTTCTGAATGCCTTGGCGCGTGCGACAAGGCGCCTGTTTGCATAGTCGGTGAAAAAGTGGTGGGTCCTGTAAAAGCGGATGAGTTGAAAAAAATATTCGATGAGGCTTCCCATGCCTGAAAAAAGGGTTGTACTTGGCCATATCGATATACCCGATCAATATAAAATTGATACTTACATCAAAAATGGCGGTTATGAATCGCTTAAAAAGGTTTTAGGAAAAGTTCAGCCGGCCGATTTAATTGAAGAGGTTAAACAATCAGGTTTGAGGGGAAGGGGAGGAGCCGGCTTTGTTACCGGTCTTAAATGGAGTTTTGTTCCGAAAGATATCTTTCCAAAATACTTGGTTTGCAACTGCGATGAAAGCGAGCCCGGAACTTTCAAAGATCGATTGATTATTGAAAATGATCCTCACCAGCTTATTGAGGGATTGATTTTATCCAGCTATGCAATCGGTTCCAATCTTTCGTTTATCTATACGCGCGGCGAATATTTTGAAGGGATCCATAAATTGAATAATGCTGTAAAAGAAGCGGAAGCTAAGGGCTTTTTAGGCGATAACATTTTAGGTTCCGGATATTCATTAAGAATCATTGTTCATCCGGGAGCCGGTGCTTACATAGCCGGCGAAGAGACAGCTCTATTGAATTCATTAGAAGGTTTTAGAGCCACACCTCGTTTAAAGCCTCCTTTTCCGGCAGTGAAAGGGCTTTATCAAATGCCTACGGTAATTAACAATGTTGAAACGCTTTGCAACGTCGTTCACATCGTGAATAATGGCGTCGAGTGGTATCAGGCGATAGGCAAACCCAAAAATACCGGAACGAAAATTTATCAGGTCAGCGGTCAGGTAGTTAGTCCCGGCTGTTTTGAATTTCCGCTTGGAGTGACTTTAAGAGAAGTGCTTGAAGCGGCAAAAGGGTTTTTGCCTGGAAGAAAATTCAAAGCTTGTTATCCGGGAGGATCGTCTTGCGCGCTTTTAACGGAAAAGGATTTGGATATATCCCTTGATTTCGACACTTTAGCTGCCCGCAAGACTATGCTTGGAACCGCTTCCTTGATAGTCATGGATGATTCTGCCGATATGGTTAAGGTGGCGGCAAGATTGATGGAATTCTATCAGAATGAATCATGCGGCAAGTGCACCCCCTGCCGCGAAGGGACGAGATGGGTAGTGCAAATCCTTAATCGGATACTGAATGGCGGAGGCACCTTTAGCGACTTAAAAACCATTATGGATGTGTGCCATGGTATGGAGATGAATTCGTTCTGTCCGCTTGCTGTGGGCGCAGCGCCGCCTGTCATGAGCGCAATTTTAGAATTTAAACCTGAATTTGAAGCATTTATTCGAAAAAATCCCGATGCCGATAAAACTCCGAAAATGAAGGTGGCATACCCCTACTTATGAGCGTAACATTAACGATAGATGGTAAGACCATAACGGTCGCACAAGGGACAACCGTTTACCACGCGGTAAAGAGTCTTGGAATAGAAGTTCCCATTTTTTGCTATCAGGATAGAATGCCTCCTTTCGGGGCTTGCCGTGTTTGCTTAGTTGAAGTGGAAAAAATGCCCAAACTGCAAACGTCTTGCACGCTTGTTGCGACAGAAGGAATGGTTGTTAAGACCCAGTCGCAGCTAGCGGTCGAGGGAAGAGAAGGCATAATCGAATTTCTTTTGATCAATCACCCGCTTGATTGTCCGATTTGCGATAGGGGAGGCGAGTGCCCTTTACAAGAGCAAACGTTAAAATTTGGGTCGGGGAAGAGCCGATTTTTTGAAGATAAGCGCCATTTTTCAAAAGCAAAACCGCTCGGGCCTGTTTTAATGCTCGATCGAGAGCGCTGCATTGTCTGTGCGAGATGCACAAGATTTTCTGAAATTGTTTCAAAAGATAACGCTCTTGAATTTATCGATAGAGGATTTCGTACCGAAGTCGGAACGCCGGACGGCGGGCCCGCGGAATCGAAGTTTATAGGCAATACGATTATGATATGCCCTGTAGGCGCTTTGACAAGCGATGTTTACCGTTTTCGCGCAAGGCCGTGGGATAACGCTTCAACAAACAGCACCTGTACCTTATGCCCGGTAGGCTGCAGTCTTATTCTCGATACGCGTGATGGAGAAATTATGCGTACTCGTTCGCGGGAGGATAAAAACGTAAATGATATTTGGCTTTGCGATAAGGGATGGTTCGGCTACGAATTTTCCTCAAGCGAAAACCGCCTTAAACATCCACTCGTTAGAAAAGGGGAATCGCTTTCTCAAGTTAGCTGGTACGAAGCGATCGAATTTATCGCGCAAAAATTCAATATTGCTAAAGAATCGGGAAAACTTGCCGCCTGGGGAGGAAATCCTTTAACGGTTGAGGAAAATTATTTATTCCAGCGCCTATTCCGTGAACGAGGCGGTGTTGATAATATCGATCACCGTATAGGAGAGCCCCTTTTTACGCTTGAAGAAGAAGGGCTTCCTGCGGGAATGGATATCAACTTGAATGAAGTTGAAGATCTGAATACCGTATATCTTTTAGGCGTCGATTTAACGGAAGAGTTTCCTATCATATGGCTCAGATTAAGCCAGGCGATCAACAAAGGGGCAAAAGTCACCTTTATAGGCCACTATGGAACAGAAATATCACGACATCTTGATAAAGTGATCATTCATGAGCCGGGAAAAGAGCTTGAACATTTATCAAACCTCGCAATCAAAGATAAGTCGGCGATTTTTATAGGCAAGCAATACCTTTCAAGTCCTTCTAGAAAAGCGATTCTTGGGTTCATCAAAGAAAAATATCCGAATGTTTCGTTAAGTATATTGGAAGGACGCGGCAATAGCGTGGGTGCAAGATGGGCGGGAATGCGTCCGGATATTGGCCCTATGGGACGGCCTCTTGTTAAAAGCGGATTAAATCCTGAACAAGTCGTCGATCAAGGATTGAAAGATGGATGGGATTTTCTTTATGTGGCAGGAGCAAATCCGGCAGTAAAATTCCCTTCAGATAAATGGAATAATTTCACAACCAAGCTTGGCTGTCTTGTTGTTCAGGACATCTTCTTGACCGAGACTGCTAGGATGGCGGATGTGGTCCTGCCAACTCTTTCCTATGTTGAAAAAGGGGGTAGCTTCATCAATATTGAAGGAAGGGTGCAAACGCTGATGCCCGGAAAAATAAGCGCGGATAATTTATTCAGCGACGCGGAAATCTTTATGAAGGTTGCGCAAAAACTTAATTTCCCGATGAAGCTTGATCCTGAACTTGCGAAACAGCTATCACAGTCAAAAATCCCTTTAAATAGACCTGAAAAGATTGGCAAGGGCAACATGGCTCCTTCAAACGATCTATCGCTCTCTTTTTCGGTCAAATTGTTTGACGAAGGCGTAAGGATGAGAGAGTCGCCTCATGTCATTGAACTTGCTAAAAAACCTGTGGCGCGTTTGAACGAAAATGAAGCTAAAAAGAGAAATATCACGACGGGTCAAACAATAAAAATATCGGCTAATGGAGTGACGATTGATGCGCCGATTGAGGTAGATAACACGGTCGCAGACAAGGTGGTCGTACTTCCGCTTGGTTTCAGCGAAGTTCCTGTTCACGAATTTGGCACGAGCCTTCTGAATGGGATGAAGGGAGAGATTCATGTCTGATACGCTTATTATTTTAATTAAGGGCTTGATCGTCATTGGGATTCTAATGGGCGCGGCAGCTTACATGACTTTGATGGAAAGAGTCGTAATGGCACGCGTTCAGCTTAGAGTAGGTCCTAATAGAGTAGGGCCCCTTGGCTTATTTCAGCCTATTGCGGACGGGATAAAATTATTGACGAAAGAAAGTTTTCAGCCGAAAGGGGGAGAAACTTTTACTTATTGGCTCGCGCCTGCCATTTCGGTTTTTACAGCCCTATTCGCGTTTGTTCTGATTCCTATAGGGGATACGATTGAGATTTTTGGAAAAACAATCCCTTTAAGAATTGCTGACGTAAATGCAGGGATATTGCTTCTTTTAGCTGCATCCTCTCTTGCTGTTTATGGCGTGGTTCTTGGCGGCTGGTCGTCAAATAGTCGTTATTCATTAATTGGGGGTCT
This sequence comes from uncultured bacterium, assembly GCA_964483465.1. Lineage (GTDB taxonomy): Bacteria > Chlamydiota > Chlamydiia > Chlamydiales > Parachlamydiaceae > CAZABG01. The sequence goes on along the minus strand of CAZABG010000090.1, from coordinate 4,073 downwards.
AAGAGGAACCGCGCAGATGATTAGCTACGAAATTCCGATGGGACTTTCGTTACTAACGGTTATTCTGCAAGCCGGCACATTAAGCCTTCCTTCGATCGTTGAAGCGCAAAAAGATCATTGGTTTATTTGGACCAACCCAATCGGGTTTATCATCTATTTTATTACCGCATTTGCTGAGACGAACAGAGCTCCATTTGATTTACCTGAAGCGGAACATGAACTCACAGCCGGATATCATACTGAATTTGGCGGCATGAAATTCGCGATGTACTTCCTTGCTGAATATGTGAATATACTGGCAGTTTCAGGTATTGCGACAACTCTATTTCTTGGCGGCTGGCATGGCCCGTGGGATCTTCCTATCGTGTGGTTTATAGTTAAAGTTTTCCTTCTGGTTTTTGTCTTTATGTGGGTAAGAGCTACGATGGCCAGGTTCCGCTATGAACAGCTTATGAGCATCGGTTGGAAAATACTCTTGCCTATTGCGACGCTGAATTTAATTCTAACGTCCTTTTTTATACTGGTGTGGAAATGATTAAGACCTTAAAACAAGTCGCTTCGATGTTTATGGGCCTGTTTATTGTCCTGAAGCATGCCTTTAGAAAACCGATTACTCTCCGCTATCCTGAACAAAAAAGAAAATTACCATTACGTTCAAGAGGACGTCACTATCTTACTAAATGGAATGATGGCCTTGAAAGATGCGTAGGATGCGAACTTTGCGCAATCGTTTGCCCTTCGCAGGCGATCTATGTTAAACCCGCAAGAAACTTACCTGGAGATATCCATTCTCGCGGCGAAAGATACGCAACCGATTTTCAAATCAATATGCTTCGCTGCATTTTCTGCGGCATGTGCGAAGAGGCGTGTCCAACAGGCGCGATTATATTAGGAAATGAATATGAGCTTTCCGGCTATTCGCGAGAGTCGCTCATCTATACGAAAGACATGCTGACGGAAAAGAAACCGGGAGATTCGGGCCGCGATCCGAATCGGGAGATATAATGAATTTAGAAATCTTCTTTCAATTACTCATTGGGGCCGTATTGATTTTATCATCTATTGGAGTTCTCATAGCCAAAAAGCCCGTATATGCGAGCTTGTCTTTTCTTTTGACATTGATTTCGCTTGCGGCGCTTTATCTGCAGTTATCCGCGCAGTTTATCGCCGTGATGCAGATTCTCGTTTATGCAGGGGCGATCCTGGTTATCTTTATGTTTGTAATCATCCTCTTTCAGGACGCTTACTTAAAAATTGATCAAACAGAGCCTACCGCATCGCCTTGGCTTATAGGAGCGGGGGTTCTTTCGCTCCTTGGGCTTTTTGGATTTTTGGGCTATAGAATCTGGAATGTAGAGCAGAGCGTAAAAGCGCTTCCTGAATCATTTGGGACTGTTCAGGAGCTTGGCAAAGCGTTATATCTCGATTTCTTTTTCCCTTTTGAATCGGTCATCTTGCTTTTTCTAGTTGCTATGATCGGAACGGTTTATATCGGCAAGAGGGAAATCTAATGGATACGAATTATTATATTCTTTTAAGCCTTGCGATGTTCGCGATAGGACTGATTGGAGTATTAGCTAAGCGAAATGCCCTTATTTTCTTTTTATCGATTGAAATGATGTTCAATTCCGCAAATCTTTTGTTTGTCGCTTTTGCGAACAATTTGGGGAATGTGACAGGACTCGTTTGGGTGTTTTTTGTGCTGGTTGTTGCGGCAGCGGAAGCGGCGGTCGGCCTTGCGATTATCATTAACCTGTTTCGAGCGCGCCAGGTTGTTGACATCGATCAATTTAACAAGTTGAAGGGATAGTTATGGCAATGTTGATAGGACTAATCTCCCCGTTGATCGGCTTTCTCCTTTTGATGACCAACCGATTTAACAGAACTTTAGTAGGGATCATCGGCTGCGCCTCTATATTGACTTCATTTATTGCTTTTCTGTCTTACATGCCGGCCTTCGTTAACCCCGATTATCCCGCGATTGATATTACGCTTTATTCCTGGATACCGGTGCAAGGCGTCAATGCCGATTTTAAACTCTATCTTGATCATCTCTCTCTTTTGATGACCCTTATCATTACGGGTGTGGGGTTTCTTATTCATGTATATTCCGTAGGATATATGGAGCATGAAGAAGATGTTTCCAGATTCTTTGCCTGTATGAACCTCTTCGTATTTTTCATGCTGCTTTTAGTGTTAGCTGCAAACGCGATATTGCTATTCGTCGGCTGGGAAGGAGTAGGCCTCGTTTCATATCTCTTGATCGGTTATTACTACACAAGACCTGCCGCAGCGGCTGCTGCCACTAAGGCTTTTGTCGTTAATAGAATTGGCGACGCCGGTTTTCTTCTCGGAATGCTTTTAACCCTTTATACGATCGGCACAACCGATTTTGAGACGATAAATAAAGGGGGAATCGATCCTACGACCCTCACCTGGATTACGATGTTATTTTTAGTGGGTGCGGTAGGTAAATCAGCGCAGCTGCCCTTATACACATGGCTTCCTGATGCGATGGAAGGTCCAACTCCTGTTTCTGCCCTTATCCACGCGGCGACGATGGTGACTGCGGGAGTCTATTTGATTGTAAGGCTTCATCCCACCTATTTAGCTGCGCCTCTTACTTTGCAGGTAGTGGGAATAATCGGAGCGTCAACCGCGTTATTTGCTGCAGTCTCTGCAATTGGCCAGTGGGATTTAAAACGGGTGCTTGCCTATTCAACGGTAAGCCAGCTTGGACTTATGTTCCTCGCACTTGGAGCAGGGGCTTTTTATTCCGCCATGTTCCATTTGACAACGCATGCATTTATCAAGGCAACTTTGTTTCTTTCCGCAGGAAATGTGCTGCATGCGATGAATGGTTCGACAAACATGTGGAAGATGGGCGGGCTATCAAAAAAATTAAAGAAAACCCATTGGTTCTTTCTTATAGGGGTTCTTGCCATGTCGGGCATTCCTCCGCTTGCAGCTTTCTTTAGTAAAGACCTCATTCTAGAACAGGAATATTTAGCCGGATATGTGGTGTTATTTTATATCGCCGTCATCGCGTCCGTGCTGACAGGATTTTATCTTACCCGTGCCTATATCTTAACGTTTCTCGGCAGGCCAAATTTAGATGAAAAGCTTTTTAAGAGTATTCATGAAGCCCCAAAAACGATGATTTGGACAGTTGGGGTCCTCGCGCTTCTTTCGATGGTAGGCGGATTTTTGGGATGCTCCTTCTGCGAGCTGCCCTTGCTGGAAAATTTCTTAAAAGATGTGGGTTTTTCCGCTGCCGAAAAGAAGGCGGAGGCCTCCGGCTTAGATTTGTCCTTTGAATCGCTTGTAGCTCTTTTTGCCGGAATGGTAGGCATGGCGTTTGCTTTCTTCATTTATCTTCGCTTTCATGATAAACCGCTGCCCATTCTCGAAAAGTCATTCTACGTAAACGAAATTTACGACGCTCTTTTCGTGACTCCCTTAAAGAAATTATCGCAAGGCTTCAGCAAGTTTTTAGAACCTGCTTTTTTTGAAGGCATGGTAACAGAAGCCTCGCGAGCCACGCTTGTTCTCGCGGAAAACTTAAGGCTTGTTCAGGGAGGGGAGATCCGTTCGTATGCGGCCTTAATGGTTCTTGGAGCTGTATTTTTATGTATCTATTTGGTGGTGGGCTAATTTATGGAACTGATTTGGTTGATACTCATCCCGCTAATCGCGGCGCTTTTATTAGTCTGGCTTCCGCAAGCAAGGGTTGTCGCATTTCTAATGAGCTTAATTCCGCTTCTGCTATTAATTTCAGGAAAACTGCTTGATGCGTCATCCTATTCGTGGTTTTCTCCTTTGGCAATAAATTTTGCGTTAAAGCTCGATCCTATTTCGTGGATCTTTCTTCTTCTCACGTCGATAATAATTCCCATCAGCATAGCGGCTTGCGAAAGAGAATATCCGAATAGCTTTTTTACTCTTATTTTGCTTACTCAAAGCTTGCTTAATGGATTTTTCCTTGCGAATGACCTGGTTGTATTTGTTATTTTCTGGGAAGCGATGCTCCTTCCCATTTTTTTTATTATTTATGTTTGGGGAGGGGAGAAGAG
>CAZABG010000089.1:0-9492 GCA_964483465.1 uncultured bacterium | reverse complement strand
CTTCAATCTCGCACTCCTGAAGAGGGAAAAAATCTATTAAAAAAATCCAGCTGATTTTTTTAACTATATTACTTCGTGCCTTAACAAGAGAATAACACTGATCAATAATGCTAATAAAACAACCCAAAGGCAAATGGCAACGATGATCGCTTTTGATGCTCGGGTTTTTTCCCACCAGGTTGTTGGCAGAATGCCTTGAGCTAAAAAAGTTGTTACCCCTGAAAGGTTTATGCAGATGAAGTTCATCATAAATAAAAATAATGCCTTCATGGCTATGACAGATTCGCCTGCGCCAAGGAGCAGACCAAATGTTACAAGAGGAGGCAGAAGGGAAACCGCTACCATCACTCCAACCAACATGGCGGATACTCCTGTGGTGAATGCCAATGCTCCTGCGCAACCTGCGGCAAGTGCTACTACGATATTTCCCATTCCTACATTCATATTCGACGCGAGTTTAGTTAATTCTGGATCGACATGAATGAAGGTGCCGATCAGGATAGAGAGTATTATTGTTAAAGTGATGCCTAAAAAATCGGTTATAGCCGCGCGGCGTAACATTGACAGATCGCCTAATGTTGTTCCAAGCGCTAAAGCCACATTAGGACCTAGCAAGGGAGCGATTACCATGGAACCGATTATGATTGCCGTATTGTTATTCTGCAGTCCAACCGAGGCGACAATGGTAGATAGTACAACCATTGTAAGATAGGCCTTTGAGCATTCGGCAGCATCTTTGATGTTTTCATAAAGCTCTTCCCGGCTGATCCTTTCGGACCTTTTTTCCTTTTTTGAAAGTTGGGAAAGTATGGAATCTTCATCCGGTTCAGCACGCGGCAATGTGGCTTCGACTGGAAGAATCAGAACTCGATGTTTGGCGAAGTGCTTATCTAATAAATCTAATACTATTTCGCTTTGATTCGCTTCCAATAAAATTCTATTCAATATTTCGTCTTTCCCTATTTTATTTTGAATATGATCTATAAACGCATTATCTTTTAGAAGTTTAGTAACTTTGTTACTATCTTTCTCATCTAAAATCATTTCGATTAAACGGAGAGTCATTAAATTTCCTTCTGCCAAAAAAATTTTATTGATTTAGGTCAATTCACATTAGATATATATATCGTTCATTTTAAATTTATAACAATAACAGATGGAGGTTCAAGGACAATAAGCGTTATAATTAAGTTGTTTGCGTAATTATGTATAAATAATTCTATTCTCTAATAAAATATATAATAGAACGTAATATATAGTTTGGAGATGTTTTATGGTAAAACGCTCGGTTAAGAAGAAAGCCGCTTCAAAGAAAAAGGCTGTGACGAAGAAAAGCGCCAAAAAAATAGCCGCACCCCGTAAAAAAACGGTCGTAAAAAAGGCTAAAGAAAAAGCGATAGTTAAAAAAGTCCCAATCAAGCCGATTTTAAAGGAAGAGCCGGCCAAAAAAACTGAGAAGCCGATAAAAGTTACGGAATGGTCATTCTACGCTACAGTAAAGCGCTAGTCGAAAAGATGAATTCGTGATACTTATATCCATTTGTTAATAACTTAAATCGATTTTCAAAATAATCATCAAATTTTTTATTTTCCTTATCTCTATTTTCTTGCTCGCTTTCGAAAGCCTTTTTTCTCTTTTCAAATTCTTTCATAAAAGGTTCAACATCTTTTGGTTCTAACAATCCTTTTATAGTTTCGATCGAACCAAACTTGGGCTCATCAGGATCAAAATCTTTAAATTCAGTATCGATAAAGTAGACACCGTCTTCTGCGATGAAAAAGTTATCTCCGAAGAAATCGCTATAGCCTGTTTTTTCCAGCATGATCATAAATTCAATCCCTTCTTGAAGAGAAAGTTTTCGATCGACGCGCTTAATGCGTTCAGCATAAATGGTGATTTGATCGAAATCGCCTATTATAGGGATGATTTCTAAATTACTGCTTAGATTAAATTTTATAGAATTCAATCCTTCATGAATTACGGCAATCTTCTTAGGGACTTTTATGTGCTTAATCCCGTTTTCTTCAGCGATTTTTTTTATGAAATGCGTTCCTTGGATACGGCCAATTTGATCCGTTTTATTGATATAGTCATTTCGATTAAATTTATTGAATTCTTCTGTCGTAAGCAATTGCCCTTTTTGCCTTAAATCTTTAAGGAAATTTTCAAGCGAGCTTCTTGCGGTAATAATGTCCATGTTAAATGCAAAAACATGCGGTCCTGTACAAAAGAGGGGCGCTTCTTCCATCCCAAGCGCTTTTAATTTTTTAACTAGCTCTATATTTGCATATGCGTTCGCTGCATAGAAAATTCTTAACTTTAACTTCTCGTCAAGGTTATTAAATTCTTCGTCCGAAAAGGCGGTATCATTTGTATAGGCTCTTTTGATCCACACATCTTGTGGAGATAAAACAAGATTCCTCGATTGGATTGCCTCTAATAAAATCTTGGCTTCTTCCTTTCTACTCCTTAGTACAGCTTTAAAAAAGGCTGAATCTCCTTGCTTTTTGATTTGATCGATTACAGATGGATCAAGCTCGAGCAGCAGTTTCGTCAATTTGTCATTACCATTACCGCTAAATCTGTCAAAAAGAGTTATGGCAATATTCGAGTCAAGAGACGCGTTGTTCTTTTTTATAAGATCGAGAGAGTCTAGAACACTCTTTTCATTTAGAGAGCAGATTCTGGCAATTCCTGTTTCATCCTTTTCTAGTAGAAATTTAATTAATTCCTCTTCTAATAGGGAACTTTCAGGATATTTTAGTATTACGCCGATAGGGGAGTTAAAATCTAAAAAATTTGGATCTTTTACTTTAGAAAGAATGAATAGTACGTCAAGCACTGAACCGTTGTAAATTTCATACGATTCCGATCCTGCTTTTTTAGTGACAGGTACAACTTTTTGTTTTCCGCTCGATTTGATCAGGGCCAAATTTAAGCTTTGATTTTCGGATATTTTTGTGCCGGACAGCAGCAACTCGGGTTTAAGATATACAATCTTTCCGTTTTCTTGTTTAAAAGGAGTTTGATCGTCCAGGACGGCATAACGGATTGTCTTTTTCTTTTTTGTCAGCAGATTCAAGGATATTTGTTTAGCAAAAAGAGTGGTGCCCAAGCTTAATATTATCGTAACTATAGCAAAGAGGCCTCTTCCTATGCGCTCGGGAATGGTGTAAGGGCATTCTCTTTTTTCAATGATTCTATATTTACGTTCGCAATAGTCCGTTCCGATTTTGCGTCCATTATGATCGACAACTCGATCCTTGCTATTAAACTTGGTTGCCGGAATCCAATTCTTATCGAGGGTAATTTCAGAGATATTATTTATAATTTTGAATTCGGGCATTTAAACCTTAAATAATTAATTTGATTCTAAAATTATATCGTAATGTTTAATTAAATAAAATTTGTATTTTGTTAAGAATCAAATATTTGTTTGACTTGGCGAGTGGTGCCTGTGTAAATAAATATTAACAATATATGGGAATATTTATGGTTAAGCTTAAATTTCTTTCGGCGCTCTTACTCTTAAGCTTTCACTCGCTCTATGGCTATTGCGATGAATGCGATGAGATATTTAGGGATGGATGCGACGATTGCAAGGAAGTTTTTGATAGCAGCCATTGCACAACTTTTGATCCTACCGGCGTCGTTCGCGAACGCACCGTTTTTAAAGGCAAAGAGTGTAGACAGAAGTATGTCAATCCGCTAACACTCACATATTATTTGTATATATCCGATTTTGCTCAAAGTTTCATTCAAATACCCACTTCGAATGTAGCCGTGGATAGCTCGACAATCAGTTCTACCTACCTTGCGGGAAGAGCGCCTATTTATAACGAAAATAATCAGGAAGTTGGAAATTGTTCGGCGTCTTTTTTATGCATGCAAAACACCGATGGCATCTATAACGATATCTCCAACTACCTCTCTGTTGATAACGGTCTTGTCGTGTCGTGGTTTACCCCAACCACTTTAATTAACCTCGAACTAGATAGTATTATTCACTCGATGGTCACGGAATGTATCGTGCTCGCAAATACAAAGATCGGAGTTAATCCGTTTTATGGACAGACATTCAACTTGGTCGTTTCGTCCGATGATCAAAAAATCTATTTTGTCTTCACGAGGATTTAGTTGATTTGATTATTTAGAGAATGAACAAAGGGTGCCGTTGCACGTATTTAAATAATCTTTTGCGCTCATCACGATGGAATCGGATAAAGAGCCCGCGTTAAACGCGACCTCTGATAAATTTTGGATAGAGTCATCTACGTAAAGCTGAAACGGAAGGATCGGCTTGCCGAAGGGAGGAACGGAGCCGGGGACAAGCGAGGTTAATTCCTTAAGCTCTTCAGGGCTTGCGAAACGTAGCGATCGGGAGTTAAAAATCGTTTTAATTTTTTTAGAGTCGATTTTTTTTGAGGCGCTTAAAACAAAAAGCATATAGGTCTCATCCACTTTCATGAGCATGGCTTTTGCGCCAATATCAAGCGACTCTCCGCGCGCTTCCGCTGATTCTTCGGAAGTGTAGGTAGGTTTATGCTGTTTATGCTGAAAGGGGATTTTGGCCGCTTTAAGAAAGCCGGTAATTTTATCAAAAATAGCATTCATAATATTCGCTCATTTTGAAGTTAGTTTAAATAATATAGCATGAAAGCTTTAATCTTAAAGCAATTGAATGATGCAAAAAACGACTCATTCATCTACAAAGGGTATACGAGGAGTTGTCATGAAAAAAATAATTTACTTTGCCTCAGGATTTTTAGCCTTCTCTGTTCAACAAGCTCATGCGCACTCGCATCATACCACTTATATTGTTGAAGAACATCACCACCATCATCATAATCCCGATGTTGTATTTGTAGCGCCTGTTCAGCCCGTTCAGTATGTTATGGTTGATTCAGCGCCTCCGAGCGATTTTTATGAAGAAGCAGACGCTTGTCCTGGCGATAATTTTGTTTGGGTGAAAGGGCATTGGAGCTGGGATGGCTATCGTTATGTGCGTGTGAATGGCCGGTGGATTGCAAGGCCTCACATAGCTGCAGTATGGGTTCCGGGACACTGGTCTGAGCATCATGGCAAGTGGAGATGGCACGAAGGCTATTGGCAATAGTAAGTTTATTACTAAAAGTTTAACTAAATTCGGCGCGATCTTTAATTGAAGTTCGTTTTCTACTATATCCTCGCTCCTCGTGAAAATACTAAAGAGAAATCTATACCTTGATTTTACCTTCATCAATTTCCCCTTCATATTCTAGGAGAGTTGACATTAATGAACATTTAAGATAATGTTGAAATGTGGAAATATGGAGGATAATGCATGGGACAAGCTCAGAATAATATGATTCGTTTAAGCTTAGATATTCCTGCCGAGCAGCATGTGCATTTAAAAATGATGGCTACTAAAAAAGGCATGTCCATGCGTGAATATATCTTGGAAGCATTAGCTTTTAAAGAGGCTGCTGAAGAGGAAGGCGATATTGAAATGGATAATGCAAGCTTTAGAAAAGGGTTGAAAAGAATCCGCAAAGAACGCTCTCAACTTGCAAAAAACCTCTCCAAACGATGACAAAATTTTTCACAGCCGAACAAGTTATAGAAATTCACGATGCATTTTTAGAAGATCATGGTGGATTGCCTGGTATTCGAGATAAAGGACTACTCATCTCTGCTATAGAAATGCCTAAAGCTTCTATGTTTGGTAAATATCTGCACAAAACAATTTATGACAAGGCTTCCGCTTATCTGTTTCATATTGTACAAAACCATCCCTTCAATGATGGAAACAAAAGGACCGGCGCGTTAACGACTATTTTATTTCTCGAAGAAAATGGAATAAAAATTTCTTTTTCTGACGAAAGTTATGAAGAATTTGTGGTTAAAGTCGCTCAGGGAAAAACAAATAAAGAGGAGATCGCTTATTTCATAAAATACGGGAAAGAAAAATAGTGAAAATGGTTTTTAGTCAGAATCTCCGCCATTTCCGCCATCGCCCCCGTTGCCGAAATCGCTTGAGCCTCCATTACCGCCGTTACCGCCGTCTAAATGGCTAGAGCCCCGTTCGCCATGGCCTCCGTTTTCACCCTTTTTCCCTCTTCCAAAAGCTCCATCTTTTGCTCGGCTGAAAGACGAATGATCATCATTTCTTGCTACAATTGAAAATGTAGTTAAGCTTAATAGCGTCAAAAATAAATAAGTATATTTCACTCTCATTCCTTTTCTATCCTGGCAAAGGGTGCAAGAAAGCTCCTGTCTATAAAATGAGCACTTCTTGATAGCGATTCAAAAGAGACTTCTTTTTCCTCTTAGGTGTACCATCCAAAATATGATTACATTTTATATCGTGTTTTGAAAAAGTCTAACAAATCAATCTGATGCCTAACAATAGCTTTTAGAGCCTCATCCGAAATTTTAAAGATCATGCTTAACCCCAGCTGACTTTTTAAATAAAATATTAGAAAGTCAAGAGCGGTTGGTATATTATAGACCCAACTTTTAATCCGAAACAACTTAGCTCATGCTTACTGAAAACACTATTAGAAAGGGAAAGAATGATTGACACTTTGCATACAATCTTTAAAGAGGGACTGCCATACTTTATTTTTCTTTTGGCGGCTCTAGTTTTTTCCTATCTAATTAGAAATGCTATTTTTCGAGAACTTGATTATTACGAAATCAAATACACACCACGAACAAAAAAAAGAAGTTTGTGGGTAATATATTTCAATCTAATCATCTTTTTACTTTGGCTAGATATTCTTCAACGATTGTTTTCGCGGCTATAGCTATTGCTTTTCTCATAATAACTTGTAAAGCGGGTAATCAACGTAATGGCTTATGCACGAAGTTTTCATGCGTCGGAACTCCGTCTTTGTAATGTATTTGTGCCTTATTGCCGTCTTTATAAGTTCTCGTGTGAATCCCTACTTTTAGATCGTTTTGATAATCGCCCACAAGAATAGTTCCGTCAGGATTAATCTCACGACCTTTCCCTTGTTTTTTTTCGTTTATAAGTGTCCCGCTATAAATGCGGCCGTCGGTGTGAGTGATGGTTACATTTCCAACCGGTAGATTGTCAGAAAATTCCCCTTCGATAAGGGTGCCGTCCGCCTTATGCATTTTACCCATGCCGTTTTTCTTATTGTTTTTCCACTCGCCGATGTAGAAAGATCCATTCGGATACGTATATTTTCCAAAACCCTCTATAAGATCGTTTTTCCATGCTCCTTCATAAACATGCCCTTCTTTAAAGGTCATTTTACCTTGGCCGTTTCTTAACTCATTGCGATATTCGCCTTCATATATCTGGCCTTTAGGGTCGATAAATTTACCAAAGCCTTCTCTTTTACTATTGACGAAGCTTCCCTCGTAAATGTCTCCATTGGGATAAATCAATTTTCCCTGACCTGCTAGATGGTCTTGCAAGAATTCTCCTTCATATAGAGATCCGTTAGCAAATCTATATCTACCGCGGCCTTGCTTTTTATCTCTTTTCCATTCTCCTTCGTAAACATCTCCATCCGAATAAACGATTTTGCCTTGGCCTTCTATTAGTCCCTCAACAAAAAAACCTTCAAAAATCGATCCATCCGAAAGAACGGTTTTTGCGAAGCCGTTTACTTTGCCGTTTTTCCAATCACCTTCTAAAACTCTTCCGCTTTTGTATGTAAGCTTGCCTTTTCCGTTTTTTTCATCATTTTTAAATTCACCCTCAAATACATCGCCGGTTGGTAAAATTTCTTTACCAAGGCCCTCTTTTTTACCATTTACAAAGCTTCCCTCGTAACGGGTTCCATTGGCAAGAATCAATTTTCCTGGGCCTTCTTTTATATCTTTTCTCCAGGTTCCCTCATAGACATCACCGTTAGGATAAAAGGCTTTCCCTTGACCCTCGCGTATGCCATTCACATAAAAACATTCATAAACGGATCCATTAGGAAAAACATTTTTGCCAAATCCATTTGGTTTATCGTTTTTCCACTCTCCGTCATAAGTGTCTCCCTTTTTTTTATAATAGATCTTGCCTTTTCCGCATCTCAATCCATTTTTAAATTCGCCTTCGTAGATATCGCCATTTGGATATTGGTATCGTCCTTTTCCATCTAACTTGTCATCTTTAAATGTTCCTTCATAAAAAGCCCCATCCTTTAAAATAAGTTTTCCAAAGCCGCTTTTAACCCCCTTAGAAAAATGGCCTTCGTAAATACATCCATTAGAAAAGACAATTCTGCCAACTCCCTGTATAACATTATCTTTCCACTCGCCGACATAACATGAACCGTTATGAAAGGTCATGATACCCCGTCCATTCTTTTTTCCTCTTGCAAACTGCCCGTCGTATAAATCACGGTTGGGCTCTTCATGCGTGAGGAAGATGGGCATGGTAGCGTTGGAAATTCTTCTTTGAAAAATTTCGTCAGGCGCATTTAAAGCCGCATAGCTGTTAAATAAAGATTTATAAGAGGGATTGGTTGAATTTGGAATCATGATATTTTTATAATAATATTTTAGAATAGTATAAACGATTTTAAATTAATTAAATAGTATTGCGTGATCTTTTGTGATATATCTTTTATTTAATGAAGTTTTTCAAATTTCTATTATTATTCCTTGTAGGGTTCATCCAATTATTAATGTTTCCATGCAGAGTTCCAAGAGGATCTACTGTTAACCGTAGCGGATTTGTTTTGGAAAATACGTTAAGATTTGATTCCGACACATAATGTTTACGTGATGGATTTTTAGATGGCGTATTATTAGCCAAATGATTAGTTTTTACGGCTAAAATGAGGAACTATTATGAAAGTTCTTACTCTAGCTCTTTTATGTTTTGCAACTGTTTTTGCTTGCGGCGATGATGATAAATGCGAGTGCCAATGTAATGAAGCAACCGAATCGGCTTCATAAGATTAGGTCAGCTTATTCAATGCCTAGAACTTGGAAGGGTTCATAATCCTCGCCAAGTTCAAGGTTTTTTTTATTAAGTCATTCTATTTCGACAGCGGCATATTGTTCTGCGTAGGATTCGCCAGACGCTCCATAGTAAGTAACGATCCGCTTCTCGAAGTCTGCAACGTAGCTGATGACGCCCGCATCCCAGGAAGCTTTTAAGAATTCTGGAAAAGTGCTTTCGCCCGATTGATCGATTCTTAAGGCTTTGATAAGGGCTTCGCGATTAAATGGGGGAATTTCTACTGCTTCGTTAACAAGGGGAGTTCCTTGACACGCAACAGAGCCATATTTTGTTAGATAAATACTTTGACATGAGGGGAGGTTCCATATGTTTTGCGAAATGCCGGCTTTTCTAAAGGCTTCTGCTAAATAGGGAAAACCCCCTACTTTAGGGCGGATGCTCATTGCGTATTTTTGAGCATTTTGTAGATTTTCGACTGCTTTGCTCATTATGTCCTTGAGGGTGGAGAAACGATTATTCTGAACATATTTTAATCGTTTTCGCTTTGATTTTATACGAAATATAAATCCTTATT
>CAZABG010000088.1:4757-9591 GCA_964483465.1 uncultured bacterium | reverse complement strand
TGAGAGGATTTAGAAAAATAGATAACAGGAACCGTTAACTCAGCCGCGATTTTTTTGCAAATATCGATCGAGAGGGTTAGCGCGTGTTCGGGAGGAAGTAAATTTGCCCACGTATCAAAAAGTTGGATGGCATCGACACCCGCTTTCTCCTGCTCTTTCAAATAATGGATAGTCGCGTCTTTTACCTTATCGAGAAGTTTCGGTAGCGCTTGTTTTTGAATCCATTCTTTTGTACGGCTAAATTCGGGATTGGATTTGCCTTCGATGAGGTAGCTTGCGACCGTAAAAGGAGCGCCTGCAAAACCTATGAGAGGAATCTTTAGTTCCTTTTTTAGCCGTTTAATACCTTCATATACGAAAGTGGGATCATTTTTTAGCTGAAAAGATTCGATATCCTTTTCTTCTATCGCTCTTTGAAAACGGGGGCCGCCTTTTTCTTCGAATGTAAGCGGAAACCCGCAAGCTTCTGCTATTACTAAAATATCCGAAAATAAAATGGCCGCATCAAATCCGAAACGTTTGATGGGCATAAGCGTCACTTGCGTGATAAGGTCGGGAGAATGAATCATCTCCAAAAAAGTGTGGCGGGAACGGATATCGCGGTATTCAGGAAGGTATCTCCCTGCTTGGCGCATTAACCAAACAGGGGGACGCCCGGAGTTTATTCCATTGAGGGCGTCTAAAAATCTCACAGAATTCTTTCCAGGATATCTTCGACGGTAAACCCGTAGGCTTTCGCGAGTTCCTTGTAAGGAGCCGATGCGCCGTAGGTATCGACCGCGATTGAGACCCCTTCAGGTCCTACGTATTTACTCCAGCCCATTGAGATGCCGGCTTCAATCGATACGCGCTTGCCGAGATTGCCGCCAAGCACATCCTTCTTGTATTTGTCGTCTTGCTTTTCGAAGATCTCCCAGCATGGCATGGAGACAAGCCGGACATTTTTTCCGCGCTTTTCAAGTTCATTTGCGACATCGTTTGCAAGCGCAAGTTCAGATCCTGTAGCAAGCAAGAGGAAATCGCATTTTCCTTTCTCTTTACGCAAGATATAGGCCCCTCTTCCTACTCCGTCCTTGTAAGATACGTCTGTGCCGGGAACAAGAGGAATATTTTGACGAGAAAGAAGAAGCGCCGTCGGCCCTTTATAATCAAGCGCGGCAATCCATGACATTTTAACTTCGTTAGCATCGCCTGGGCGTATCACATTTAATCCAGGAATTGCGCGCAAGGTCATGTAATGTTCAACCGGCTGATGCGTCGGGCCATCTTCTCCAAGGAAAATGGAATCATGCGTGAACTGGTAGATCACATGGGCGTGCGACATCGCGGCAAGGCGGATCGCGTTACGCATATAATCGGAAAAAGTAAGGAAGGTTCCAATAAACGGCACAAGCATCTGGGTGAAGTTGATGCCGATGGCCATCGTAGCCATACCAAATTCCCTTACGCCGAATTTTATATTGCGGCCTTGGAAATTGCCTGGGGTAATTAAAGGATACTTCTTCATCAGGGTCAAATCAGAAACGGAAAGGTCTGCAGATCCGCCGATCAAATAAGGAAGGACGTCCGCAAGAAAGTTCAACGTATCTTGAGAGGCTTTTCTTCCGGCGATAGGCGATTTGATTTCTAGCGTCTTTAGTTTGGCTTCAATGTCAGAGGGGAGTTTTTGCTCTTGCATTTCTTTAAAAAGAAACGCCCTGTCGGGATTCGCTTTTGACCAAGCATCAAAGCTCTTTTGCCAGCCTTTTTCAAGCTCTATATCTTTTTTCAGTTTGGCGTCGAAGAAATCGCGAACGGTTTGCGGAACAAAGAAAGGGGTTTCGGGGATGCCAAGCGCCTCTTTCGTTAATTTAATTTCATCGGGGCCAAGGGGCGATCCATGCGCTTGTGAGGTGCCCTGCTTATTTGGCGATCCTCTGCCAATTACCGTGTGGGCGATAATGAGGGTGGGTCTTTCTTGGCGGAGCTTCAATGGCGCAAGGGCGTTATGGATTTCTTCAAAGTTATGGCCGTCAATGTCGATAACATCCCAACCGTACGCTTTGTATCTTGCTCTTGTATCTTCCGATAAACATTCTTGCGTAGGGCCGTCGAGGCACACTTTGTTAGAGTCGTAAATCGCGATCAGATTATTCAGCTTTAAATGGCCTGCAAGAGAAGAGGTTTCGCTTGATACCCCTTCCATGATGCATCCGTCGCCGGCTAAGGTCACCACTTTAACATTTAAAAGAGGGTGATCATCTGTGTCGAATTTTTGCGCAAGGTACTTTAAGCCGAGGGCCATGCCTACGGCATTGCCAAAACCTTGTCCAAGAGGTCCCGTTGTTACTTCTACACCCGGAGTAATAAAAGATTCAGGATGCCCGGGCGTTTTTGAGTGGAGCTGACGGAAATTTTTAATATCTTCGAGCGATACATCATATCCTGAAAGAAATAAAAGCGAGTAAAGCCACATCGATCCGTGGCCTGCAGACAAGATAAAACGATCCCGTCCCATCCATTTAGGATCTTTTGGATTATAGTTTAAATACTTTCCAAAAAGATATGCGCCAAGTTCTGCGCAGCCAAGCGGAAGACCGGGATGTCCCGAATCCGCTTTTTGTACGGCATCCATGGACAGGCCGCGAACGGTATTTGCGATCTGTTTAAAGGTTTCGAGGGTTCTATTGTCGAGGGGCTCAACGTGTGTTTTGGGATTCAAAGTTCTGACCTGCTCCATAAAAATTATCCTTTATGAACGATGATAATTACTCGATAGTGTATAGTTCACTCTCAATATTCTCAATATTATCTATGTATGGCATCCACAATCCGCTCGATTGTTTACTCTGCAGCAAGTCATTCGGTTCCTAATCCTTATGCCTCATCGGGTTTGATTTGGAATGCGGTATCATTTGCTCATACGATTCATCGTTCTTATCATTTTCTATCAAGGCTTGATCGCTATACCCGAATCGAAAACGCTCCGCCTCTTTTACTTGGTGTGGCGTTAGAAATTGCGGTAGGGGACAAGAAAATAGTAAATTTTGTTGCAAAAACCCTTGAAGCTTCGCTGCATACGTTAAAGGGAGTAAATGCCTACATTCGTCTTGCTTCAAGCATAGATAAGTTTAAGAAACTCATTTCGTTTAAAGATGGCAACTTTAAAAAAATAGATTTTAATGAATTAAAGCATCCCTATTTATCTCCCTCAAATATAATGAGATGGAACCAATTAAAAAATCGTTATCAATACACGATGTTTCACCTTGTAGATACCCTTATCGAAATCGCCGCCAATTTTTTCTTGTTGTCGTCTCATATGGTAGCGGCCTGCGAAGCGATGCAAGGGCATGAACTTCAGGTGATTGAGGGGCCGATGAATATTCGAGACATCTTTAAAGAGGCCTATGAACTTAATAAAGGGGCTTTCGTCGATGTCAATGATCAGATTTTAAAGGGGCTTGGAGCTAAATTCGATACTCGCTCTCTTTACGCTCATTTTCAGAATGTTAAGGAGGAAAAGGGGTTTGAACTGGAATTTCCCGCCCCTCATTTGGAAAAAACTTTTGACACTGTAAAAAAATGGGGGCAGCACTTCATGTCCAAAATTATAAAAATCGAAGGAATAAGGATTGCCGTCCCTGAATCCATGCTCGTATTAAGCCCATTCGAGGCGTCTAAACTGCCTCTTAATTTTCGTACCGTTATAATCCACAAGAATTTAAAATAAACGACTTATGCATACAAAAAAAATCAGAACAAATTTTTTGAATTATTTTAAAAATGAAGGCCATGCTCTCATCCCTTCTTCACCTGTCGTCCCCTTTGATGATCCGACCCTTCTTTTTACGAACGCCGGGATGAATCAATTCAAAGACGTCTTTTTGGGAAAAACAAAACGGGATTATTCACGCGCCGCATCAAGCCAGAAATGCGTTCGGGTTGGAGGCAAACATAACGACCTCGAAAATGTGGGGCATACAAGCCGTCACCTTACCTTCTTTGAAATGCTTGGGAATTTCTCGTTTGGCGATTACTTCAAAGAAGAGGCTATCCGGTTTTCATGGGAAGTTGCGACAAAAGTGTTTGAGCTCGATCCTAATCGTATTTGGCCGACAGTATTTAGAGAAGATGATGAGGCGTATGAGATTTGGACGAAATATGTGCCAGCTGAAAGAATCACTCGTTTCGATGAAAAGGATAACTTTTGGGCGATGGGTGAAACGGGTCCTTGCGGTCCTTGCTCTGAACTTCTTTACGATCGCGGCGAAAAGTATGGCGACGCGAAAAAACCATCTGAAGATAAAACGGGCGAGCGTTATCTCGAATTCTGGAATCTCGTTTTCATGCAGTATAACCGCGTTGACGGTAAAATGGAAAAGCTCCCAAAACCCTCAATCGATACAGGGTCGGGTCTTGAAAGAGTTGTTAGCCTCAAAATGGGCGTCGAAACTGTATTTGAGACCGATGTCCTGCGCGCTTTGATAAGAAAAGGCGAAGAAATTTTTAAGGTTAAATACGCGGATGATGATAAAGGAGCTGCCCTTAGAGTGATCGCGGATCATTTACGCTGCTTAAGCTTCGCTATCGCGGACGGCGTTCAGCCATCCAATGTGGATAGAGGCTATGTCTTGCGTAAAGTGTTAAGACGAGCTGTCCGTTATGGAAGGAATTTAGGAGCGGAAAAACCCTTTTTAGGCCTTATTCTTCCTGAATTGATTGTTCAGATGGGCGACGATTATCCGGAGCTTAAAAAGAGCGAAGCGCGCATTCAAGAGATTTTAACCGTGGAAGAGGAGATGTTCTTAAAGACGCTTAAGCGCGGCGGAACCCTTCTCAATCAAATCATTTC
>CAZABG010000088.1:0-4657 GCA_964483465.1 uncultured bacterium | reverse complement strand
GGAGATGAAGTCACGGCTTCAGTCGATCCTGAGCGCCGTAAAAAAATCGAGGCGAACCACACGGCAACGCACCTTCTTCATTGGGCGTTGCATAAGGTTTTGGGCGAGCACGTAAAACAGGCGGGATCGGTTGTGGATAGCGATCGCCTTCGTTTTGACTTTAGCCATCACAAACCCTTAACGCGAGAAGAGATCATTCAAATTGAAGATCTCGTCAATAATGAAATTCGCAAAGATAAGAAAGTGGAGACCTACGAACTTTCGTATGAAGAAGCCTCAAAGCGCTCTGACATCAAGCAGTTCTTCGGCGAGAAATATGGCTCGGTCGTTCGCGTTATTGATATAGAAGAATCTAAAGAGCTTTGTGGCGGAACCCATATCAGCGACCTTGGAAAAATCGGTCTTTTCAAGATTACGAAAGAGGGATCGATCGCGGCAGGTGTTCGCAGAATCGAGGCAAGCACAGGCGCAAAAGCGATAGAGTATGCGAGAACTTTTGAAGAGGCCTTAATCCGCTTAGCTGCCAAGTTAAAAACCGATTCGGCAAAACTAGACGAGCGCATCGACAGATGGCTTGAGGATGATAAAGCCCTTCAGGAAGAGTTAAAAGGGTATAAAAAAGAGAAGATGGGCGCCATTCAAAAAGAGCTTTCAGCTAAAAAGGAAATGTTCAAAGGCGCATCCGTTTTAGTTCAGGCGGTAAAGGTAAATCCTGAAGAGTTTAAATTGTTGTCAGACGCCCTTTTCTCGGACGTCGATATGCTTGCCCTCTTTAATGATCAGGGAGATAAAGCCGCTCTTATGGTGCGGGTAAAGCCTTCGCATACAGCGATATTTGACGCGGGCAAACTCGTAAAAGAGGTTGCGCCTATAATAGAGGGAACCGGAGGCGGTAAGGCGGAGATGGCGCAAGCGGGCGGTAAAAACCCGGCCAAAATTAAAGACGCCTTGGCAAAGTTAAAAGAGCTGATTTCGTAATACGTATATTTATAGTGCTTTATTAAACAGTGAGACCGGTGAGAAACACCTTGAGAACAATGAGAGAGTCGCTGTTCAAGAAAAAAATGAGTAATATCGAGCCTCTCACTGTTCTCAAGGAGTTTCTCACCGGTCTCACTGTTAAGAAAGTTATTTTGAAAAAACGGGCTTAGAAGAAGCATGTTAGATGACTACATCAAATCGAGTCAGATTGAAGAGCTGAAAAAAGTCATTACTGACGAAAAATCAGTTTTGATCGAAGAGCTTTGGAACAGTCCGAAAGCGGCGATTGCTGCATTAGCTCAAGATCTTACCAAGAAGAACGTTTTAATCATCTCAGGACAATCGACCGAGGAGATGCGTCTTTTTCACGATTTTGCCCTTTTCACTCAAAGCAAAGTCATCGATTTTCCCGCATGGGAAACCCTGCCATCAGAACAAATCGCACCGAGTCCAGACATCGTGGGTGAGCGCTACCAAGTCTTGCGCGAGATAGAAAATGAACCTGCGATCATTCTTTCAAGCCTTCAGGCTTGCTTGCAAAAGCTTATTCCCATACAGGAATTTAAACATTTAAACCTGTTGATCCAAATTGGAACGGCCTTAAATTTTGAAGCGTTTCAGCAAAAGCTTAGTGAAATGGGCTATATTAAAAGCGGAATCGCAAGCGATAAAGGGCAATATGCGGTGCGCGGGGGCATAATTGACGTTTACCCCGTCTCGTCGCCCGATCCTTTCCGAATCGAATTTTTCGGCGATGAGGTCGCCTCGATCAGAATCTACGATCCGATTGGCCAGCGTTCCATCAAACCCGTTGAAAAAATAGATCTGACGCCTGCTTTAGAGCTTGAGATGTTACAAAGCCGCTCGGAGCTTGCGACCTTGTTTGATTATCTTGGGCCAAATACGATAGTCATTTTAGACGATGTTCTTGCTTTAGAAGATAGATGGGCGACTTTAAAATCGACGCTTGGCCAAGAGACAAAAAGTTTCATGGGTCTAGACGAGCTTTTTAAAATCATCGAACCTTTGCAAAAAATCTTCGTAACCGATCAGCCGATCGATGAGCTCTCCGAAATCAAAATGCTCGATAGGAGCCAAAGGTACTATTCAGAAACCATTATTCCGATTGAATTTGAAGCTTTTGGCCGCTCCTTCCAGGCAGATCGTTTCCGCCATCCTTTCGTTCCTGTTACGGAATTTCTTTTTCACGAAGAGGGTGGATCTAATCAGGAACTGCTTTCGAAAATCGGGCAGCTTAAAGACTTTAACGTCCATTTCCTGACTCAGAGCGACGCCGAGAAAGAAAACCTTATAAGGCAGCTTGAAGGCCACCATTTAAACGTCCATACCCACTTTGAAAATGGCTATCTTTCAAATGGCTTTGTGTTGCCCGAAGAGCGCCGTCTTGTGCTTCCCTTTACGGAACTTACGCAAAGATATAAAATTCGGCGTCAAAAGCACCGTTCGACCTATCATGTGCCTACCTCTGAGATGTTCGACCTTACTCCGGGGGAAATGGTGGTTCATTTTCATAACGGGATAGGTAAATATCTCGGGATTGAAAAGAAGACAACGATTGATGGCAATCAGTTTGAGCACTTCATCATTGAATATGCCGATCAGGCGAAATTATTTGTTCCTCTTAATCAAGCGCATCTTATCTCAAAATATGTGGGTTCGACGGACGATGAACCTGAACGGCATAAGCTGGGTTCTAACAAGTGGAAGATCCAAAAGGAAAAGACTCAAAAAGCGCTTGTCAACTACGCGTCCGATCTTCTGAAAGTATACGCCCATCGTGAGATTAAGGGAGGCTTCGCTTTTAAAGAAGACTCTCACGAGACAAAAAGCTTTGAAGATGAATTTCCTTTTAGCGAAACGGAAGACCAGTTAAGCGCAATAAGCGCTATTCGTCAGGATATGATGTCATCAAAGGCAATGGACCGCCTCGTATGCGGCGACGTTGGCTATGGCAAAACAGAAGTCGCGATGAGAGCCGCTTTTAAGGCGGTTCTTGACGGAGGAAAACAAGTTGCTGTACTTGTTCCGACGACAGTTCTTGCGATGCAGCACTATGAAAATTTTGTCGCTCGTATGAGTAACTTCCCCGTCCGCATAGGGGTTATGTCCCGCTTTCGTACGGCAAAAGAAATCAGACTAACCCTCAAACAGGTTGAAGAGGGATCGATCGATATCTTGATCGGCACACACCGAATCATTTCCGAGGATGTGAAATTCAAAGATCTTGGCCTGATAATTATTGACGAAGAGCAGCGCTTTGGCGTTAAAGCCAAAGAGCATCTAAAACGGTTGAAGACGGGTGTCGATTGCTTAACCTTATCTGCGACCCCCATTCCCCGCACCTTATACATGTCGCTCATGGGCGCGCGCGACATGTCTGTCATCGCGACCCCTCCTCAGGACCGTCTGCCTATAAAAACGATTATTGCCGATCCTATCGATCAAACGATTAAAACCGCGCTCCTTCGTGAGCTTGCGCGTGATGGACAGGCCTACTTCATCCATAACCGAGTCGATACCATCTTTTCTGTAGCCGATAAGCTAAAAACGCTTCTTCCCCAGGCAAGAATAGTTGTAGGCCACGGGCAAATGAGTTCTGGGGAAATAGATGAAGTTTTCCACGCTTTTAAAAGCGGAAGAGCCGATATTTTGGTTGCAACAACGATTGTGGAAAACGGGATTGATATCCCTAACGCAAACACAATCCTCATCGATCGCGCCGATACGTTCGGACTTGCCGATCTATATCAATTGCGAGGAAGAGTAGGCCGATGGAATAGACGTGCATACGCCTATTTTCTTGTTAAAAGCACGCGGTCGATGTCGGAGCTTTCACGCAAACGGCTAAATGCCCTTGCCGAATCGTCTGGTTATGGCGGCGGAATGAAAGTTGCGATGCGCGACCTTGAAATAAGAGGCGCAGGCGATATCCTCGGCTACGAACAATCAGGGCATGTTTCAAGTATCGGCTTTCACCTTTATTGCAAGCTTCTTAAACGAACGATACAAACGCTGCAGGGCAAGCTTCCCTCTGTCATATCCGATACCAAAATCGATATGCCGATCGACGCTCGTCTTCCCGAGCGCTATATTCCCGAAATTTCCATTCGCATGGAGATCTATCAGCGTCTCGGAGAGGCGTTATCGACGGCTGAAATCGATACTATATTCGCGGAACTAAAAGATCGTTTCGGCAAGCTGCCGCGCGAGGTCGAGTGGTTGAATCGGTTTACCCGCATCCGTGTGTTTGCGTCTCTCAATGGATTTAACCTCCTTAAAATCGAAAGAAATATCCTCATCGCCGAGCAGCAGAAAGGCGACGGGGTCGTTATTAAGAAGGCTCTCTTTAAGATACCATCAAATCCGGAAGAGTTTGAGAAGAAGCTCTTGGAAGTGCTGAAAAAGGAATTCCGTATCACCAAGCTGTTGTAATTTTTTGTATTGTTTGGTGATAAGCCTTTTTTCAACAGTGAGACCGGTGAGATCACTGAGATAAATGAGAATGCGAAGAAACATCATTTTTGTTAATTTCTCCAGCCTTTTTTCAACAGTGAGCAGGAGGATGACCGCGGGCATCCAATATCATTATTGTAAAAATTTTAAAATTGTATCTCTCTCTGCGTCTCCGCGTCTCTGCGCCTCTGCGTTAAAAATT
>CAZABG010000087.1:0-9664 GCA_964483465.1 uncultured bacterium | reverse complement strand
CAACAGGAGTGCGGTTAGAGCTGTTGGGGGAGCCATCGGGCGAAATCCTATTTCTATCATCATCCCTTGCCATAGAGTGATTGGTTCCAATGGAAGCTTGACCGGTTTTGCAGGGGGTCTTGAGAGAAAAAAGACCTTGTTAAAAGTTGAATGTATCTTGTAGATTATCTCCATGAAAAACTTTATTCTTTTAGCTCTCACCTTTTTTAGCGTTATTTCTGCTGTTGAAACAGAGCCTAATTCGTTACTAAACACAACGAATCAATACTTCATCTTTGTTAATCGAATCGGTGGGGGAGAAGTTGTTGAATTAGACGAGGCCTCAACCCTTTTTGAGCCGAATTGTCGAAAAATATTTAATGGAAATCTAGCGACTTCTGATCGTGATGACTTTGTAATGGATCTCCTTTCGGTTTATAATCATTTTGGCAGTTGGAAATTGATTCCGGTAGAGATAATTGACGGGTCAAAAGACAATGTGGTTGTGTTTAGAGCGATTATAGATTCAAAATGTTTAGGTATCTATACAGCAATTGTAATCTTGAAATTCAGCAAAGAGGGCTTGATTTCAGAAATAAATGAAGTCTTTAGTCCTGTTGAAGACCAATACGAATTTTGTACTAACTGACTATTTCCAAAGGGAAAATTTACGGGTAAGCTCTGTTACTTTTTCCCATTTTCCAAATAGGACAATGCCATAATAGATAAGATCGGCTTCTTTGACTTGAGCGGTACGCTCAATCTGTTCAAGATAAGTGCCTATTGTCATTGTGTCAGTGAAATCGACAAAGTTGATTTCGTTTTCAATAGCTAGACTCCGCAAAGATCGTATTTTGTTTGAATTGGCTTTGAGGATCATAAAGGGCATTTCGGAAATGTGTGGATGGCTGTTTCCGTCAGCGTCAAGGTATTTCGTCAATCTTAAGGATTCTTTTTCAATATCTGAGCCAAACCCTATGCACATATGGGCAAGGGCATTCATAACGACGCCCGGTTCAATTTTTTCATTCATAACAGCGACGAGTTTATTTTCAAACATGATGCGTCCTTAGATGTTAAAGCGTGAAAAGCTAGTTTTCCAATTATTCTCAACGGCATTAACTGCTTTTGAGAGATCCTTTTCTTTTAGGGCTTCAATGATTGCTTTATGTTCCTCGTAAGAGAGGGAAGCCTCTTTTATCTTATCAAAATAATAGAGATCGAGCCTTCGAAGTTTATTTTTAAGTCCGTCGATGATTTGTTCGAGCTCTTGGTTTTGTGATAGTTTGACATATACAGAATGAAACTCGGAATCGGCATCGAGAGCGGCCATTCGATCGCGCGCTTTCATTTTTTTTAAAAACCGTTCGTTTATCTCATGCATGGATCGAATGTGTTCTTCCGTTATCGAACCAAATGCTTGACTCAAAGCTAATTTTTCCAAGGTCCAGACGATCGAATAAAGATGAAACGCGCTATGAAAATCTATCGTAGTCACCGTAGTTGATCGATTAGGCTTTGTCAGAACCAAGCCTTCATCCTCTAATCGCAAAAGCGCTTCTCTAATAGGGGTGCGGCTTACGCCTAGCTGAGCTGCAAGCTCTTTATCGCGCAGCTGCATGCCTGGGGCAAAAGTGCCGTCCAATATCCAATTGCGAAGCTTAACGTAGGCCTCTTCCCGGACAAAAGTCCTTGTAATTCTGCCATTTTGCATATCTGATATGTAATATATCACACAGATCATTTTGTTGTCAATTAAAGGGTTATGCTACTATTGCCCCTTATGACGAGTGTAATATCCCCTAAAGAGAAAACGATTGAAGAGTGGCGTACAATCGCAAAAGATTTTGGTAAAGAAGTTGGCGAAATGGCGCAGGTAGACCTTTTGGATAAGCAGATACCTGCACGAGACGATAAGCTTATTCATTGCCGAATCTTTAACTATAAACTTTCCTCAAATAGCCCCATCTTAGTCTTTTATCCAGGCTGTTCCTTCATCTTTAACTTTCTTGAAGTGAATAGTGTGATTGCGTCGCGAATAGCGTCGCTCGCAAAAATAAAAGTCATTTTAGTTAACCATAGACTCGCGCCAGAAAATCCTATACGAACATGCTTTAATGATTGTTACGATGCCGCGGCCTTTATTGCGTCTAACCCCTCTGAATTCGGAGTTGATTCCCAAAAGATTATGTTAGGGGGATGGAGTTCAGGAGCTCATGCCGCCTCTTACGTTGCGAATAAAGCGTCTTTCAAGATTTTTCATCAAATCTTGCTTGCGGGCAGTTTTGATTATACGCATTCTAGTCATGAATTTGATGCATTCGAAGCGCAAGATCCAACACTTAAACGCTCCCTTGTATCGCATTTTGCAACAAGGTTTTACTCCGTTTCCGATTTCAAAGATCCTGAATTTTCACCGTATTGGGAAAGATGCTTTACCCATTTTCCTCCCACAACGTTTCTTTGCGGAGAGTTCGATGCGTTCCGAAATGATACCGAATCTTTTTTCTCGAATCTTTTAAAGAACAATATTCCCGTTACAAAAATCATCCTTCGCGGCCAGTCTCACAATACAATTGTGATGAAGAACGATTCTAAGGATGAAAATCCTATTCAGGCTATATCTCGGATGATAATCGAAAAATTAGGTAAGCAGCCGGATTAAATCCGGCTGCTGCTCGATTAGAGTTCATGTTTTGCAAAGGATTTAATGGCTTCCGCAATGAATTCAGGCAATTCTGAATGATAAGCTTCATAAGCTTTCCTAAGCTCGCTTTCAACAATAAATTGTCCGTGAGCGGCGTACGATTCTTTATCGGGCGTCCAAAAATTTTTCAGCCAATCGTAGTGTCTTTTTGTCACTTTTTTTACGTCGGCTGAATTAGTTTTTGCCTTTTGTTCCATTAGTTTTAAAAAATCGAAGCAAATCAATTCGAATTCTTTCTTTAGCCTTTCTTCATCAGCAGGGCTCATTTTTTTTGCCTTTTCTTTTCCCTCTTCGATGTGGGCTTTTCCTTTTTCGCCAAAACGTTCTATGATTTGTTTTTCATAACGCGCTTGTTGTTCTTTGCTAAATCCAGAAAACATCTCTTTTTCTTTCATTTTTTTAGTTCCTTTTAAGTGTTCGATTGTTTTGTCAATCGTCTTAAGCAGTTTTCTGGTTTGTTCAAGATTCTTTTTAAGCACCTCGCGATGCGAACTTAAAGCCACCATTTTATCGAAATCGCTTCGACCAAGAATTTTTCGAATCTTCTGAAGCTCAAATCCTAGTTCTTTAAAAAATAGGATTTGTTGAAGCACTAAAAGCTGTTCTTCTTCGTAGTATCGATACCCATTAGAGCCATGATAGGCGGGTTTCAGGAGCCCAACCTCATCATACCAATGCAGGGTACGAACACTAACTCCTGATATCTGAGCTAATTTCGCAACTGTATAAGCCATTGACTTTCTCTCCTTCAATTTCTTCTGATTTTAAAGGATACCAAAATTATAAAGAATAACGTTACGTGAGGGTCAATAGAGATAATTTATTAAGTGTATAGATAAGCTAGCCAAATTAGCAGAAATTGCAGCGGAAGGCGCAGATAGAGTATCCATGGCTTTATCCCAAAGGGTTTTGGATGCATGGCCATATTGATATTCGCCGGAAATATGGCAATCAACAATAAGATAGTTGCCCAAGCGGCCATCGTTCGAGTCGAATCAAATAG
Organism: uncultured bacterium; assembly: GCA_964483465.1. GTDB lineage: Bacteria > Chlamydiota > Chlamydiia > Chlamydiales > Parachlamydiaceae > CAZABG01. The sequence continues at coordinate 5,975 of CAZABG010000087.1, read as the reverse complement.
AAATCCCACTCCGCAAAGAATTTCCGCTATTCCGCTTAGATAAACTAACGTCTTTGGAAACGGAAATATTTTGGGGATTATTTTTTCATATTTAGAGGGAAAAATAAAATGCATGATTCCCGCCGCGATATAAAAGATTCCCATTGCATAAGCTAAAATCATCTTCATTCCTAATATTCTTGTTACACGGTAATTTCATTTGATTGTACAAGAAATGATACGCTTTTTAATCTTCTAAAGAGAGTTTAAGCAAATGGCTAAGTTATTTTTATCTGCGGAATGGCGGCATTTGGCTATGCTTAACTATAAAGTAGATCCCCAGATTTTGATGCCTTATCTGCCGCACGGCATTGAGCTTGACCTATGGAAGGGTAAGGCCTTGGTAAGCCTTGTAGGGTTTATGTTTTTGAATGTTCGGGTGAAAGGCATTCCCTTTCCCTTTCACAGGAATTTCGAAGAGTTCAATTTACGGTTTTACGTAAAAAGGAAACTTGTAAATGAAGAAAGGCGAGGCGTTGTATTCATAAAGGAAATTGTTCCAAGGCGGGCGATTGCGTATATTGCCAATCGTTTTTATAACGAAAATTACATCGCTTTGCCTATGCGGCATCATATTGAGACAAACCCATTATCTTTAGAGTACGGCTGGAAGTATGCTCATAAGTGGCAGGGAATTTCGGTGAAAGCGCAAGGGAATCCAAAATTACCCGCTAAAGATTCTGAAGAGGAATTTATTACAGAACACTACTGGGGTTATAGCGGAATTAGAAATCAAAACACGACTGAATATCAAGTTGTACATCCTCAATGGCGTGTTTCAAGTGTTACAGATTACAAGATCGATATTGATGTTAATGCGCTTTATGGTCCCCATTTCGGGCCTTTTTTAGAGAAAGCGCCCGTCTCTGCCTTTGTAGCCGAAGGGTCGGAAGTTCAGGTTTTTAAAGGCGCGATAATTTGATTTATATTTTAAAATTCGTACCCGAGACCTCCGCCAAAAGTAAAGCCGCCAAATTGAATTCTCTTAGTATAGACGCGTGAATTTCCGCCTCTAAAGCGTATTTTGCCGTAACTGTATTCTCCGAAAACATCCAGAATGAATTGATTGCAGAGCTTATAATAAATGCCTGTGTTTATAAAAAACCCAGTCCCATTTCTAGATCTGTTTTTATATATATATGATGATCGATTATGTTGATGGAGATAAAAATATCGGGGGCCAATTCCAAAGTAGTAGCTCAAACAGTCATTAATTGTGTAAACAGGCTTGAGGCCTATATTAATCGGCAATGCCCATAGAGAGGTATGTTGATGCGTATTAAGCGATTTGCCCGATCTTTGAAAATACTCCATTGCGGCATATGCATGAAGAGACCATCTGCTATTATTGAGGTTCCAAAAAGGATAAGAGGCGCAAAGCTGAACATCGAGGCCGCCTCTGTTATAAACCTTGCGCAGGGTGGAATTAGTAAAATTAAAGTAGCCGGCTTTGATTTCAATGAGGGGGCGAGAAGAACAGACATCGAATTCTTCTTCAAACGATCCTTGCGCAGCCGACAATGTCGAGGATACAGCCAATACCCATAATAGACTTCTTCTGAAATTCGCTTTGGTTGATTTTAGCGACCTAATGGAATTTCGAAAGAAGTCAAATATAATTATAAATTGTTTAATCATTTTTCCTTTAGGGGTTGATGATAATAGTGGCGGGAGAGCTTTCACCCGATGAGTTAAATGCGGTGACAGCGTAGGTATAGGATTGCCCCTTTTCCCTATTATGATCTTGATACTTTAGTGTAGATGAATCTACTTCTGCAATTTTTGTTCCATTTCGATAAATGGAATATCCGTCAATTTCAGATAAACTTGGAAGCCAGGACAGCTGGTTATAATATTCATATTCAAAGCCAAAGTCATTTTTCTTTTGTTTACCTTTGAGATTTCTTGGCGGCTCTATATTGCTTGGAAAGCCTAGAAGATTAAATTGAACGAATGTCGGTTCATAGGTGATTTGGTAGTTTGGCGTTGGGCCTGTAAATGTTACCGAATTAAAGGTGCCGGTTATTGCGGAAGAGGTAAGGATATTGTATGTGCCCAGCTGAGCGTTTGGATCAAGGTCGATTTCGAGGGTTCCTGCAAGCGATGCAGCTCCGTTAACAGTCACTTTAGAAAAGGAATTGGCGGGATCGATTTCAATATGTACAAGGCTTCCTAATGTCCCGTTATCAGGATCTGCAGGATTGAGGGTCAAGCTGCCTAAAGTAAGTGTATCTCCCGTTTTCGGAGATATTATTCCAGAGTTGACATAGACATTTCCGCCTAAAGTTCCATTTCCGCTTAGTTTTCCTCTTTGCAAGCTAAAGCCTATGTTTCTGCAAACAAAAATCGATGCGGAATCAATTTGCCCATTCACTTCAAAATTCGCATTGTTGATCGTGAGGGTCCCTTGATAATCAGTTGTCCCGTTATAAATAACTTTTCCATTGCCTCTCACGGAGACGGTTGTTCCTCCTGCTCCAAAAGAGGTATCGTCAGCAAATGCTACATTTTCTCCAAGCGTCAATAGATCGTTTGCATCAAGGGATTTTAAGGTAAGAGATGATCCTGTGCGAAGAAAAATGCTATTTCCTATAGCGGAGCCATCGGTTCCATCAGTTGCTCCTGGAGCGCCGGTTCCATGAATACCTGCTTGGGTGGTGTTATTGTTAGTATTAAATGTCGTTGGAATTCCTGAAAAGGCTTCTATAGTCAGGTTCAAGCCGCTATCCACAAATATAGCTCCGCCAAGACCGCTTCCGCCGCCACCGCCACCGCCCCCTGAGCCAGCTCCTACCGAATTTGCGCCAGCTCCGCCAGATCCGCCTCCTAAATATCCGATATCCGATCCGCCAGAAGCGGTAGGTCCGCTTGAAGGTCCGCCGCCACCCCCACCGCCTCCGCCTAAAGAATTGCCGCCTTCAGCAGGGGTTAGGCCTGATTGATTTACTCCGCCACCGCCTCCGCCACCGCCGACTCCGCCTGAGCCTCCCTGTACATAATAATCTACATCGTAAGCACCCGTTCCGGCTCCGCCGCCGCCGCCTGCGGCATAACCGCCGCTACCTGCTTTCCCGTCGACGCTATTGTTAAAATTGGTCGTGACGATTCCGCCCCCGCCGCCTCCGCCGCCGTCGCCGCCGTTACCGCCTGACGGCGTAGTGTTTCCGCCGGGAGGAATTGATCCGAAGGGTTGTATTCCGTTCGAACCTGAACTACCTCCGCCACCTCCGCCTGAATATGTAAAACCTCCAACCGCATTACCGCCGCCGCCGCCGCCGGCATTGCTTCCGCCGCTATTGCCACCACCGCCCGCGCCAGCCGTAATCGTCAGGCCATATCCATTCCCATCAAGACCGTTACTTTGATCAGAGCCTCCATTTCCCAAATTGGTAGGCGTTCCTATGACAGCGCGCGATCCTATTCCGCCTCCACCTCCTCCACCCCCTCCAAGAGGTGAGTCAGTTGATTGAGTTGCATTCCCACCGTCGCCGCCAAAGCCGCCTCCGCCGCCTCCTCCGGTGCTTCCCGTCGTTGCGATAGAGCCTCCATTTCCGCTAAAGCCGCCTCCGCCTCCGCCCCCTTCATTTCCGGTCAAGGTGTTGCCTAAATAATTTCCTCCATTGCCGCCAATCGCAGAACAATTATTTATCGAAACATTTATTAAAGTGATTGAGGGATTTGAGCCATTTAAAAAAGTCTGAGGAGCATATATGGCGCCGCCTGCGCCCATGCCGCCGCCGCCGCCCGAAATTCCGTCTCCGCCGTTTCCGCCATTTGCGCTCATGTTTTGAAAGATCATGTTTTGGATCGTAACATTTCCGATCGGGATGAAAAATCCTCTATAGGATCCATTATTTCCATCAATCGTAACGGTTGGTATCGATCCTGGGTTTCCGATGGTGATGTTAACAGGATTTGAGGAATTGTTAATGATAGGCAGGATACCGTTTAGCTGAATAGTCATAGGAAAGCTAAAAACAATCTCAAAATCGTCCGGCGTTGTGTTTAAGTCTTGATTCATGATGTTCAAGCAATATCTTAGATCGCCTGCCTCTCCAATACCGCCTGGATTATTATCGGTACTTAACGTTACGTTAAGGGTTGTCAAAGCGAATAGGGAATGAGTAGAAGCAAGAAAGATGAAAAATTTGAACATGCGAATCCAATAATTTTTTCAAATACTAGCTTTACACCGGAAATTATTCAATCAATCTAAAGTCGGGAAGAGGCGATAAATCAGTTGTTTGCGAATTAAAGTTAGGCCTCATGGCGAATGCGATCGTTGCGTATCGCGTTTTGTTGCTTTTGATAACAATATGAGGCGTTGGGTAGATGAAAAATTCGGTTAAAAACAAGCCCGGTATAAGCAAGATGGAATTTTCAAATTCACGCTTAGGAGAAGAAAAATCAACTACTTTGATTGAGGATTTGTAAGGGGATAGAAGAAGAGAGTGGTTGTCTGTGCTATCTAGAAAAAGAGAAAAAGCCGTTCCATCGTAATGAGGTTTTGCTGGGCTGTAAGAGGGGAGGTATTTGACTACTTTCAAAAGAACAGGGGGATGTCCGTATTTTGAAGAAAAAATAGAGCTGATATTTAATTTCTCTGCGGCATCCGCAAAAAGGGCTTCAGAGGGTTTTTGAATGGCGAGGCAAGCTTCAAAAAAACAAACGATCTGAGGTATTTGAATAAACTCCGGATAGTTTGAAAAGAGAAAGTCATGAAAATGAATCGAATAATAAAATGAAATCTGTCTTTTTCCTTCTTTTTCAGACTCATCAAATAAACCAAAATAATCGGTCGAGTAGAAATTTCGGTCTTTCGATCGAATAAATCTCTCTTTTGCGCAATATAGCTTTTGCATCCAAACCGGGTTTAAACGGAGAAACTCGATTAGATCGTCAAAATCGGCGTATAAAGCATCAAATGATTTCTTTTCTTGTTTAATTTCAACGTAGCCATGCGCAATGAATTGCTCTTCAAGAGTCATTGCATGAAGGGTCAAAAAGTATAGGAAAAGCCAAATCTTTCTTAAAATCATTCGCTAATCCTAGGGTCTTTTTTCGGTATTAGTCAATTGTTTACGGTTCATATCGACGGCAATACGCTATTTTGATAAAATCAGAGATGGGGGTGCACCGGTTTCGACTTGGGTGCAAAATCCTGATTGCATGCGGAGGATGACGGAAGGCCTCCTTAATAAGCCGTTAAACAATTAGTTGCCAAATCTGACAACTACGACTTCGCGCAAGCGGAGTTAGCTGCAGCATAATCTTAACCGATTAAGTTGCCCGGTGGCTAAAGACTCGCCAAGGCTCTTTTGATCCACTGTAATTTACTTGGTGCGGACTTCAGGACTCCGTCCAGTACCCTGAAGTTTTTAATAAAAAAGACTGGCAAACCAGCTTCTATACGTTCCGCATCTTGGTGGAAGCTGTGTCATTTAAGATGCTAAGCATGTAGTGGTCATGGTGGCGTATGCTAAGGACGAGAGTTCGATTCTCTCCACCTCCAAAATTTTCCTTTCTCCAATCAAAAAACTTCAGAACTTCCTCAGATTTAAAGGATCGACTTTTACGTTAAACCTTAATGGTTTACCTATAAGTCGATCCCGAGCTAAATAAATCGAACTTTTTGGAAAAGTTAGCATAGAGCCAATATAGTGATCTGTATTTTTGGATTTCCCTATGATGAGAAGTTATGCCCTCGATCTGTTCCTAAAGGCAGTCCTATTGCATGTGATGTTTGATTAGAGGTTCTAAAATCAAAGCATTAGCTACTTCTTTCATTTGCTTTCTTTTCTTTTCATTAAAATATTGAATGAATTTTTTGGGCAAAATTTTCATTAAGTAGAGTTGAAACTTCATCCGCAATGAAGATTCCGTGAAAGCTTGCTGGTTAGCTTCGGCAAGTTCTTGCGCAGCTTCAACATATTTTC